>JACNGE010000004.1 GCA_014384285.1 Actinomycetota bacterium
TATTTCTGAAAAACCCTTGTGGGCGCTACAGGATTTGAACCTGTGACTTCTTCCTTGTAAGGGAAGAACGATTAAATACTAGAGGATACTAGAGGTTCTTAAAATTATACGAGAGTAGTAATAACTTACCTTTAAAAGTTATCAGAGAGTATCAGAGATTGCTTATCGTTTGAATAAATTTGTGTGTCATATGTGTGTCGCAACAATATCTATTGACCCCACGATGTCAATGTGACCCCCCACTATATAAATAATGTAAGCCCCAAAAGAATTGCTGGTAAATCTGTATAGTGTTTGCATATATTAATTTGTGTGTCGCCCTGTATATAACGATACACCTTTACGAATGTGAGGAAACTATATATATATTGAATGCATATATTAATCTGACAAGCTTATATTTTATTTGTAAGCCCTCAGTGTTTGTAAGTAACAAAAATTGAAATAGAAATAGTTTATAGACCTAAACCTATTGTTAAAACATCGGCAATCCAGAAAATTGAAATGCAATAGATTCTTCAATCCCAATAAGGCTAAGTATCGCCTCGATCGCAAAAAGTACCATAACTAGAAATGCTATGAAAGTTAGATACTTAATATTGATTGACGCTCTCATCACTCTTATAGTAATTGAGAATTAAAGACTTATCCCAAATTGTTTTTTCACACTGATACTAATTAGATAAAAAGAACTTGAACAAAATGAAGAATTTGAGGAGTTTTTAAGTTTAAGTATTGATGAACAGATGAACATCTTAAATATAAAAAATGATTAAATTAGAACTCTTAAATTAGTTAATTAATAAATAGTGTCACATGGATAACAGTTTTTTTATCGTGGCTGTTAATTTGAACATCTCCACCATGCTCAATTGCACGAATCTTTATATTTTTTAAACCAAACCCTTTTTTTATCGAGTCTTCATTGAACCCAACTCCATTGTCGGTGATGAGAATATTCAAATAATCATCCTCTTTAAATACTTTTATTTTTGCAGTAGTTGATTTTGAATGTTTTACTATATTTGAAACTGACTCTTGAACAATGGTTAATAATGTGTTGGCCATACTTGAACTTACATCAAAATCTAGCAAATATTCAAATTCAAAATCAATGTTGCTAATCGTTGTTGCTCTATAAATAATATCTTCGAGTTCGAAACTTAAGTTTTCGTATCCAATGGGTAAATTTTCTTGTTTTTTTAATAGATCATATAAATCCTCTATTACTTTTTTTGATGCTGCAATGGTTGAGTCTATTATTTCAGCTACACCTGCTTCTGATGAGTTACTTTTTATCAGCTCTAATTGCATATTTACAGCAATTAGGTTTTGTAGTGCCGAGTCGTGCAGATCACGTTTTAATGAGGAGATTTGAAGCTCGACCTCATTTTCTTTAATAGTGTTATTCATTCTGACATGCATTATTGATCTCGATATTAATTTTCCAGCAAGCTCTAATATTTCCTCATCTTCTTCGCTAAACCCTATTTCTTTATTAGCAACATAAATTCTACCAAGCTTTTCGTTACCATTGAATAATCCTTTTGCTATGAGATTACTCATATCAGGATGATATTTAGGAAAACCCGTATAACTCTCATGACTCTTAATATCTTCAACAATCATGACAGAATCTTTATTTATGATTTCTCCAAGAATGCCTCTTCCCTGGGGTATCGAACCGATCTTACTAACAATTTCTTTTGTAAATCCTGATTGAATAAAACTAATATATTTACCACGATTTAAAATTCCAATCGCAACATACTCACAGTCGAGTATTTGTTTTAAATTACTAGCAGTCTTTTCAAGTAGCCTTGTTAGGTCACTCTCTGTTAGGGTATCTAGGCTCATATTGATGAACTCATTTAGATGTTTATTATCAACTGAGATATGGTTTTCTTTTTCCATGTTTAATAAATAGTATAAGAGTAAACACAAAAGTTAGGAGAGGAATAGTGACGAAAGTCCTTGTTGTTGATGACCACCCTCTAGTGAATGTAGGCGTCAAAAGCTTATTAAGTGATAAGCATCCAGATTGGACGATAACAACACTCTCAAATTACGAAGATGCTCTAAATTACAAAAAAATTGATAAAACTGATATTGCTCTCATTGACGTACGCCTTGGAGATAAATCAGGACTGAACTTAGCGAAGAAGTATAAAGAAAAATATCCCGATCAGAAGATAATTATGTTCACTTCGTTTGCCGATAAAAAAGCCCTCAAAACTAGTAAAGAAATAGGAGCTGAGGGATTTCTATTGAAAACTACCCAAATTGATGAACTTGAAAAAGCAATAAGTAATGTATTGAAGGGGAAGTTGTATTACCCGGAAACTAAGTTAAATAAAGGACAATACAATTTAATTATTGCAAATACAAAAATCCAGTCTTTATCAAAAAAACAGAGAATGATATTAAACCTGCTATCAGATGGACTAAACAATAGAGAAATTGCGGAAGAGATGTATGTTTCAGAAAAAACAATTAAAAATTATTTAACAATTATCTATAAAAAAATAGAGTGCAAATCAAGGGCAGAAGCTATTTCGTTTATTAAAGATTTTCACGAGTTGGAAATAAAACTCTCAAATAAATCAGATTGGTAATGCCTGAAGGCAGTGAACCTCCAGGCATTAACTTTATTTAATTAGGGGATACTTTTTAACAATTCCTAATTTTGACCAGGTTTTACGGAGACTCATGACATGATCTTCATTGGTAAAACCTATGTATAGTGCAAAAAATGCGTACACAATATGGTCATCAACTAGTGGATTATGGCTACCCTCCGTGACAAAAGGTAGTGCACTAATGTACATCAACATTAGCAATAGGGTTGCTGCATATGCAGTAACTTTTAGTCCTATTCCTAAAATTAAGCTTAATCCTATGCCTAAAAGCCCCATCATAAATAACCATTGACAAATTGTACTATCCGCAAACCCCTGAAACATTTCTGCAAATGGTCCTGAAGTCCCATAAGTTAGATATCCATATATTGGATTACCACCGTTTGTCCACGAGGCTTCGACTGTTGTTGTGTAGCCTAAGCCAAATGTCTTATCTAGGAACGCCCAGAGAAAAATCCAACCAAGGCTTATTCTTGATAATGCTAAAAAATAGTTTTTTAGGGAATACTCTTTAGTCATTCTTTCTGAATAATCTACTTGATTATACATACTTTATCCTTTTCTTTTGTCTTCTTAAAATAAGTATATTTTTTTCATAGGAAAGCAATTGAAATTCTTAAGGACAAAAGTCCCTATCTTTTGAAAAAAAATTCTGTATTTTCGATATCCTTTTTTTATACATTCCTAGGGAGTACATGACACAAAATAAACCAGCATCGAGGTATTTATTTCTCTTCCTCTTTATATTGAGTTGCATTGAAAACGCTCCAATGGACAGTCTTGATGCACAAGGTCCTTACGCACGAGAAATTAATGATCTCTTTTGGCCAATTATGTATGCCGGGTATGTAATTTTTGGGATTGTCTTAGTCCTTTTAATATTGGGCCTATTTGTTTTTGATGATAAAACCGAAAAAGAGCCAAAAAATATTGAAGGAAGTAATGTTTTAGAAGTTATTTGGACTGTAATCCCAATTCTTATAATTATTTCTATCGCAATTCCAACGGTGAAAGTAACAATGGATTTACTTAAAACTCCTGAGAACGCAATTGAAATTGAGGTGATAGGACAGCAGTGGTGGTTTGATTTTTACTATGCAGATCAACAAATTAGTTCTCCAAATTTATTAGTTATTCCAATAAATCAAGATATTAGTTTAAAAATGAATTCAAAAGATGTAATCCATAGCTTCTGGGTACCTAAGTTAAATGGTAAAAGATACTTGGTGCCAAATGTAGATACATATTTAAACATTAAGGCAGAAAAAAAGGGTCTCTATTGGGCACAATGTGGGGAGTTTTGTGGTCTGAGTCATGCAAAGATGAGAGCTAGGGTATTAGTAGTTAGCAACAAAGATTATAAAACTTGGTTAATAGACCAAACCTTACCTTACGAGGCTACTCAAATTCAAGATAGTCCCATCTATGATGGTCAGCAGGTATTTCTAAATGCTGGCTGCACACAGTGCCATGAGATACAAGGATTTAATGAATCAGATGTAGCATTACTCGGTCCAGACTTAACTCATTTTGCATCACGATCGATGTTTGCTGGTTCAAGCTTAAATATGACTCGGGAGAATTTGAAATCATGGTTAATAGATCCACCACTTATTAAACCAGGGTCATACATGCCAAATTTAAAACTTACTGAAATGGAAGTAAGTCAGTTAGTAGATTTTCTAATGGAGTTAAAGTAATGAAAACTAAAAGTAAAACAATTTACAAAAGACCAACCCAGAAATCGAAGTTTGTTAATTTGCTAACAACTGTAGATCACAAAAAAATAGGGATTATGTACCTATACACAGGATTCACCTTTTTTCTTGTAGGTGGTCTTGAGGCACTATTAATTCGTCTTCATTTAGCCCAAGCTGAAAGCACACTTTTATCTGCTGCAGAATACAACTCATTATTTACTGTTCACGGTTTTACTATGGTATTTTTATTCTTCATGGCTGTTAACTCAGGGTTTGGAAATTATTTAATTCCAATCATGATTGGAGCAAGAGATGTTGCTTTTCCAAGAATGAATGCTTTAAGTTACTGGATTTACTTTTTTGGAGCTCTCTTTATTCATTCGACATTGTTTATTGGAACTACAGCACCACCAGTTGGAGGCTATCTCTCTGAAGAATCCAACCTCTTTTCAAATGCAGTGGCGGGTGGTTGGTTTTTGTACCAGCCTAATGCAGGTATTCAATTTTCTCCTGGAACAGCAACTGACATTGGTGTCATAGGGATAATCTTTCTTGGTGTTGCCTCTTTAATTTCAGCTATTAACTTAACGGTTACTACTTTTAATTTCAGAGCAAAGGGTTTAACTTTTATGAAATTGCCAGTTTATGTCTGGATGACACAAGTTGTTTCGTTCCTATTAATCTTTTCACTTCCATTTATCACTATTGCCTTATTTTCCGTTGTTTTTGATAGACAATTTGGAGGAAACTTTTATAACGTTGCAATGGGTGGTGATCCTATATTCTGGCAGCATTTATTCTGGCTATTTGGTCACCCAGAAGTATATATATTGATACTTCCTGTTTTTGGAATTATGTCTGAAATAATCCCCGTTTTTTCTCGTAAACCAATTTTTGGGTATGCAACCCTGGTATTTGCAGGTTTCGCTATTGGGTTTATTGGTTTTGGAGTATGGGCACACCATATGTTTTCATCCTCTATACAACCTTTAGCACAAGCTGGTTTTGGAGCAGCAACGATGATCATTGCTATACCAACAGGAATAAAAATATTTAATTGGATTGCGACCATGTGGTTTGGTAAAAGGAATTTAAATGTAGCAATGCTTTTCTCGATTGCTTTCTTAATTAATTTTGTTATTGGGGGAGTCTCTGGAGTACTCCATGCGGTTGTTCCATCAGATTGGCAACAGACAGATACATATTTTGTAATTGGTCATTTCCATTATGTATTAGTGGGAGGTGGATTGTTTGGGATATTTGCAGGAATTTATTATTGGTTTCCACATGTATTTGGTAAAAAACTCAATGAAACAATTGGAAAAGTACATTTTTGGATACTTTTTTTAGGTCTTCATTTAACATTTCTTCCCCAACATTGGTTAGGACTGCAGGGAATGGTTCGTCGAACTTGGTGGTACGACGAGGGAATGAATATAGAGTTTTGGAATTTAATATCTTCAATAGGTGCGGTAACGATACTGGTTGGTGTACTTGTTTTTATTTTCAACTGGATATTTTCAAAACGAAAGGGAGAAGCTGCCGAATTTGATCCTTGGGATGGAAGAACATTAGAATGGTCAACTCCTCTCCCTCCTCCAGAATATAATTTTTATGATATTCCTAAGGTGAAAACAAGAGATGATTTCTGGCATAGGAAATATGCTGTTGACGAAGATAACAGATCTGTGAGTAAGGGCAAGCATGATGAGATAAAAAAATATACGCTTGCAACAACCCTAATGGACAATTCTCATATTCACTTACCATCTAATTCCTTGTTCCCATTTATTACAGGATTTGGTTTACCCTTTTTAGGCTGGTCCTTAATTTTTAGAGGAACCTTTATGTCGTTTGTCCTTTTATCAATTGGTATCTTGAGTTTGCTTATAGGCATATTTGGATGGATTTTGGAGCCAGAACATGAGTAGTGTTGACACAATACAAGAGCATGAAGCTACAGGAGTATCTAATCAAAAAATGGCTATGTGGTTATTTCTTTCATCTGAGGTGGTCTTTTTTGCAGTCCTAATATCAACCTATCTTTTTTACAAAGGAAAGTTTTCACAGGGAAACTTAAGCCCGGAGGAATTATTTGATATACCATTTACTTCGGTTAGCTCTTTTATTCTTCTTATGAGTTCCCTAACGATGGTGTTGAGTCATAACTTTTATGAAATAAAAAATTATGAAAAATCAAGAATATGGATATTTGCAACAGCGTTCCTGGGTATCTTGTTTATTAGCGGTCAGATTTATGAATATACAGAATTTATTCAAAGTGGTCTAACTATATCTTCTAGTATTTTTGGAACTGCATTTTACTTTGTAACTGGTTTCCATGGTTTGCATGTGGTAATTGGAGTGATACTACTTCTAACAACTGGTTCTCAAATTGGACCAAATAAAAACAATAGGAAGTATGGTTTAAGCATCGAATCTTTAGCACTGTACTGGCATTGTGTTGATATAGTATGGATCGTTATATTTACAGTTGTGTACCTAATACCATGATGTTCCAAATTAAACACGAAGATGATAATTCCAAAAAATATGTTTTAATAGCAGTATTCCTGGGTGTCATTACATTAATAGAGGTAGCACTTTTCTACTCAACGAACTTTAATCTTCCGGTTATTTTGATACCGTTAAGTTTTATCAAATTTTTGGTGGTTGTAGGTTTCTTTATGAATTTGCAATTTGAAAAAAAATTGTTGAAACTTTTTTTTCTACTTGGTTTTGTCCTATCTATCCCTTTTATTCTTATCCTATTTCTTGAAAGAAGTGTTATTTAATTTATTTGTTAACAACTAAATAACTGTCTGTTTACACAAGACAATGATTCAAAATTATTAAGGGCAACATAATAAATTAAAACACATAAACCAATAAACGTCTGTTTACTTGTTGATATCACAACAATTCTCTGCATCTACCTGTGCTAATACTTTTGCACCAGGATAAAAACCTTCTGGGTGTTGATATCACAACAATTCTCTGCATCTACCTGTGCTAATACTTTTGCACCAGGATAAAAACCTTCTGGGTAATTTGGGCAAACAGCTTGTATTGATCCATCCTCAAGTTCCAGTACTGTACCTGCAAATTTTCTTGTTTCCATGTACTCTGTTGCATCCTTAGTACTTGAAAAGGGCTTTGAACAACGATTTATATCCCATTCATTGTTTGATGATTTTGATATCATAAATTTCTCCTTTTTTCGATACCGCACAACGAATGAGGGTCTGAGTTGCCCCAAGACCCCCATTCGAGTTGTTTGTGAGCTTTAGCTCCTACATAAGAAAATAAATGACTGAAAATAAATTTTTTTTCCATATCTTGCTATCTTTCTCATATCCTTATTGTGACATAATTAATACTTGCAATAATCAACATATCGGTGACTAAAGTCCCTTTATTCCAAGAAAGCAATTTTATAGCCATCATTGTATGATGACCTAGAGGAGTAGTAATAATGAAATTAGAGGGTACAGATTTTCAGCTTTCTGTCTGGAAAGAGCTTCTAAAAATTCCTGCTGGTAAATCTGTATAGTGTTTGCATATATTAATTTGTGTGTCGCCCTGTATA
>JACNGE010000007.1 GCA_014384285.1 Actinomycetota bacterium
ACTTCACCAAGTTCAGATAAAACTTCATCAACAAGGCTTGAGACATCCTCTTCACTTAACTGCTCAGGTAGCCAGCCACTCAGAAAATCCACTTCTAGTTGAATCTGCTTCGCCATATCTTCGCCTCTTTCACCAAGGGACTGATACTCCTCTACTGCTTTAGTCATTTTCTTTACATATGAAGAAATCACACCTAGTGCAAGCTCATCAGTGGCATCCTCACCCTTTTCAGCTTTTTTCTTTGCTATCTCGGTCTGAATTTGACGGATAGCATTTAATTTAGTTTTATCTTTTGCTTTCATTGCCTCTTTAAGTGAAGCGCTCAAATCATCTGTAATTGCCATTCTTTCCTACTTTTTATATAACTGCATTGTATCAGGAATATCAGTGATAATTCCATATAAGCCTATTTGCATTAATCTCTCAAACTCTTTTTCATCGTTTACTGTCCAAACTACAGTTCTATTAAGAGGCAAATTAAAGTTTCTACTATTTATCACATTATTACTGACCATAAACATAATTTGATTATCGTGATTTGAAAGAGCTGTGGCTTCAAATAAATTGTCTTCATTATCTAAAATTATTCCATACTTGCAATTGAAACTATCTTTGTAATTATGAATTACCTCCCAATTAAATGAAGAGATAATATCGTCGTAAGTAGCCATATTTATTATTTTTTTTATCAGAACTTCTAGGTTTTCTTTCTTGGTGTCATCAGATTTAATCTCAAAATTAACATTTCCGGTAATTTGTGTCCTTGAGGTAAAAATCATATCTGACATATCAATATCTGGAAGGAGTAGTTCTATTTCATTTAACGTCAAATCCTCAATAAAAAAGTCTTTTATAAAAGAATCATGATAGAAAATAATATTGTTATCTTTAGTTATCCGTAAGTCAGTTTCGACAAAATCACAATGATCAAAGGCTTTATTTAGTCCTGTTATTGAATTTTCTCGGTATATTCGAGGCAAGCCCCTATGTCCAAAAATATATGTCAAAATACTTCCCTAACTTCCATACATTACTACAATAGATTGTGAAAGTTTTCACAAAGTAAGGAAGATCGTGCAAATACTAAATTTTGACATAGAGCAGGAGGCCTGGATGGAAGAAGGTTCATGTGTTTATGCTAACACTGAATTGTTCTTTCCTGTCGGCTCTTCCATGAAAGCTATAAAGCAGTCCAATGAAGCAAAAGCCATTTGTAATGAATGTGTAGTAAAAATTGACTGTCTTGAGTACGCCATACGAACAAACCAAGATTCTGGAGTTTGGGGTGGTGCTACTGAAGAAGAAAGAAAGTCAATCCGCAGAGAGTATCGTAAAAACGGGTCTCTTCTAAACTTTTAAACTAATCCAGCTTCTCTTTTATCTTGGTCTTTTGAAAATTCTATTGAGTTAATATTGCCTGCATTAATACCAATTTCTCCATCTTCATCGGTAAACCAGTAAATACCTTTATCCTTAATTAGAACTTCAATTTCAGCAGTAAATTTCTTAATATCCTCAACTTCGAATTCATATTCTTTTAAAGATGCCTGTAATGAAATTTTAACTTTTTGTGCTTTAGCCATTTGTTCTCCTTATAAAACGTTTTCACCCATGAAAAGTGCTGACACTGAATCATCTGCAAATATAGATGTTAACGCATTTGCAATTATTGTCGAAACTGAGAGTACTGTTACATTTCCTAACGCTTCAATATTTCCATTCTGAGACAAAGTATCTGTAGTAATTATTTCATCAATAGGTGCATTTTTTAAGTTTTCGATAGAGTGGTCTGAAAATATACCATGTGTTGCAACCACATTCACTGTTTTTGCACCTTTTTCCTTCAGGATGTTTGCTGCTGCAGCAATAGTTCCTCCAGTGTCAATAATGTCATCAACAAGTATGGCGTGTCTACCCTCGACTTCTCCAATAACAGTGAAGGCTTCAACTACATTATGTATTTTGGGATCTCTCTTTTTATGTACAAATCCAACATATGCTTCTAGATGTTTTGCAAAGGTTGTTGCTCTCTTAACACCTCCGGCATCAGGAGATATAACAGAAACTGGCTCTTGAAATTTGTTATGAAAATAGTCGACAAATAAAGGGAGGGCCGTCAAGTGATCAAATGGTTCATCAATAAAACCCTGGATTTGTTGAGTGTGAAGATCAATTGATACTAATCTATCCGCACCAGCAGTAACAAATAAGTCGCCAATCAACCTTGCTGATATTGGTTCTCTTGGTAGCGCTTTTTTATCTTGTCTTGAGTATGGATAAAAAGGAAGAACTGCAGTGATTCTTTTTGCCGAAGCTCTTTTTAGTGCGTCAACAAGAAGTAGTTGTTCCATGATTGTAAAATTTACTTCTCCTGAATGGCTCTGCATCACAAAACAGTCTGCTCCTCTAGCGCTTTCTTCGAGTCTTATGTAGATTTCACCACTAGCAAATTGCTTCTTGTCGACTAATGCTAAAGTTGTACCAAGTTCTCCTGCGACTTTCTCTGCTAGTTTAGGGTTTGATGAACCTGTAAATAAGAGCATCTTTTTCTTACTTGGTTGCTCTATCACTTTTCATCCTTTGATTGTTTTCTATCCATGTATCCATCAATATTTTTTTGCTGATTTCTCTCTATACCCAGTGCTTTAGCTGGAACATCTTTGGTAATAACCGATCCCGCACCAATCATAGCTCCCTCTCCAACTGTTACAGGAGCAACAAGCATGACATCAGATCCAATGAATGCTCCTTTTTTTATCTCTGTTTTATGTTTATTTTTTCCATCATAATTTACTGTTATTGAACCAGCTGAAAAATTTACATTTTCCTCAAGATTTGCATCTCCTACATAAGAAAGATGCGGAATCTTGCTTCCACTACCAATATTTGAATTTTTTGTTTCAGCAAATGCTCCCACCTTTACACCCTCTTCTAAAACAGATCCTTTTCTTAAGTGTGCGTAGGGTCCTATAGTTGCAGTACCCTGGATAGTTACTTCATCGAGTACTGAAAATAATACAGTTGAGCCCTTGCCGATATTTGATTCGTTAATCATTGTATTTGGACCAACGGTACAGTTTTCATGAATTTCAGTATTTCCGGTTAAGTGTGTGTTCGCCATTATTTTTGTCCCTGGTTTAATAATGACCTTTTCATCTACAAAAGTTGTGTTGGGGTCTTGAAAATAGACACCATTGTCCATGTGTGATTTTAATAATTCATCTTTTAAGGTTTTTTCAACTTCGTTTAGCTGACTCATAGAGTTAACACCTTTAATAGTCTCTTCACTTACTTGTACTATAACTGTATCCAAATTATTTTGAAAAGCTATCTCAATTAAATCCGTTAAATAAATTTCGTTCTGTTCATTATTACTATCTAATTTTTCAATATTTTCCATAAGAAATCGTTTATCAAAACAATACATACCAGAGTTAATTTCTTTGATTTCCCTCTCAGCCTCATTAGCATCAGCATGTTCAACTATTTTTGAAATATTTTTTCCATCTTTGAGAATTCTTCCATAACCGGTTGGATCAGAGACTTCCGCTGTTATGATTCCAACAGCAACTTTTGCCTTTACTGATTGTTGTATCAAGTCATCGATGTCTTGCCTCCGAAGAAGGGGTGCGTCTCCCGGAATTATGACAACATATTCTGAATCATCATTTTCATATGCGTCACTATTTAAAAGTGTTACCACTGCATGACCTGTCCCTAGTTGTTCTTTTTGATCAACAGGAAGAAAGCCCTCTTTGAGTTCTTTGATAACTAGGTCTGATTTGTGTCCCACAACAACATACTGATTGTCTAAATGGCTAATGGCCCTCTGTCCGTATTCAATCATTGGTTGGCCTAAAACGGAATGCAGTACTTTTGGTAAGCCAGACTTCATACGAGTCCCTTTACCTGCAGCTAATATGACTCCTGATATTTTCATTTACTAAGCTGGGAGAGAAGGACTCGAACCCTCAACGTTTGGACCAAAACCAAATGTGTTGCCAATTACACCATCTCCCATTGACCTTTAAGGATTATTCTAATCTGCTTCCCGTAACAAGCTACTATCAATTTTTTTTGTTACTGTAACTAGCCGGAATAAGCTTAAATCTATTTTTTGAATATTATTTTTCAATTGTTCCTCTTCCCCAAAGCTAAATAATGTCGTTCCGCTTCCTGACATGAAAAACTCGCTTCCAGTAACTCTCTCAAGATGCTCTTTTCGTTCTTGTAGTTTTGGTTCAACATTTACAGCTGCATGCCAGAGATTATTCTTAATTTCAAGTTCTTTATATAATTTGGTATCTATTTCTAAATTATTATCTTGTTCGTCGAACGATTCAAAAACCTTCTTAGTAGAGAGTGTTTCGTGTGGTGTTGCAAGAAGAAAGTGTAAGGGATTCTCAATATCTACAGCAATAATCTGTTCTCCAAATCCGTTTACTTCGGCTGCTGAGCCTTTTATAAAAAAAGGGACATCACTACCGATAGTTTTAGCAACTATGGATAACTTTGGCACTTCTAGGCTGTACCTTTCACTCAAATATTTTATAATCGTTCCTGCATTGGAACTTCCACCACCCAACCCAGCCTCAACTGGTATATATTTATGAACCTTAATGTGAAATCTCTGATCAAAATTATTGACTTCTCGCAAAGCATGGAGTGCTTTATGTATTGTTGAGTCTCCATGAATTTCAATTTGTGGGATGAATTCAATAATATCTGCTGGACTGTCTGTTTCATAAATTTCAATTTTGTCAAAAAGGTCGATGGGTGTCATCAAAGTTGATAAAGTATGTAATCCATCGATTGTTTCATTATTGATCGTTAAATTTAAATTAATTTTTGCAGAGCTTAAAATCTTCATTTCAAACTCTGCGCTAACAACAAATACTGTTCTGGTGTTATTTTCTGTGGCCTATCATCAGGATTAATGCCTAACTTTTCCAAGTCTTCAGAAGTAAAGAGGTCTTGCAGGGCTGATTTTATTTTTTTTCTCTTTTGTTGAAAAGCGATTTTAGAGATTTTAAATGCCTCTAAACGGTCTTCTTCATCAATTAATCTTTCTCTTTGAAGGGTTACGACACTTGAAGTAACTTTTGGAACAGGACTGAAACAGTTTTTACTAACATCGAATTGAAGTTTTGGGGTTGTAAATAATGAGCAAACTACTGATAAAGCTCCATACTCTTTTGAGTCTGGTTGTGCTGTAATTCTCTCAGCAACTTCTCTCTGCACCATGACAACATATCTGTGAATAACAGGAACTTCAGTGATTAACTTAACAAGTAACCGGGTACCAATATAGTAAGGAAGATTGGAGACAAGTATCCACCAAGGACCTGTTAACTGTGAATAATCATACTCCATAGCATCCTGATTAATTACTTCAATATTTGGTATTTCAGAAAAACGTTCTTCTGTAATCGAAGCAAGATTTTTATCAATTTCAATCACTCTTAATCGATAATTATCTTTTAATAATTCATTTGTAAGAGATCCTGTACCAGGTCCAATCTCAATGATTGGATCTGCAAGTTGTCCTTGTACAAGTTTGGTTATTTTTCTAGAAATGTTTGTATCAATTAAAAAGTTTTGGCCTAATTTGAAATTAGGCTTGTCCTCAATTTTCTTAATCCAATATGATTCGCTCATTGTCATTTACTTACCCAATATAGTGTTTGTATTTTCAATCGTAATTGATGACAAATCTTCAAGAGTCATATCTTTAAGCATTGCTAGTTGTTTTGCAGTTTCAACAATAAATTCGGGTTTATTGTTTTGTCCTTTATATTTTCCTGGTGCAAGGTACGGTGTATCTGTTTCAAGGAGTAGTCGATTAATTGGTATCTTTTTTACAGATAGTTTTAAATCTTTTGCAGTTTCGTAAGTCAGTATCCCTGAAAAGGAAAAATATACACCAAGCTCAATAAATTTTTTAGTCCAGTTATTACCACCAGTCCAAGAATGAAGTATGACTGGAAACTCACCTTCATAATTTGATAGTAAATCAAAAGTATCTTTGAAACTATCGCGACAATGTACTATTAACGGTTTTTGTAAATCTTTTGCCATCTCTAAGTGAAATATCAAATTTTCATGTTGTTGTTCTCTTGTTGAGTGGTCTCTATAGTAATCCAAACCTGTTTCACCAATTAAATCAGCTTCACCTATTAATCTTGACAACTCTTCTTTTTGAGATGATAGGTTTTTTGCATCATGTGGATGTAATCCAGCAGCCCAATATGCGGGAACTGGTAACTGCATAGAGATTTCTTTTGCTTGTTTGGAAGAATTGGCATCAACTCCTGGAAGTATTAAATATTCTATAGATTCGTAATTTAAATTTGCTAAATCATAATCAGTTAGCTGCAAATGGCAATGCGTATCAACCCATTTAGGTTCTTGGTTAATTACTCTTTCTTTCACTACTATATAAGAATAGGAGCATACAAATATATGGGTAAAGGGAATAAAGGAAAGATTGATAACCTAGGAAGAGTTGTTATACCCAAAACAATAAGGGAAGCTTTGGATATAAAACACAATGATGAAATATCAATGACTGTACAAAATGGTACTCTTATCATTTCTAAAGGATATAAGGCCTGTTCGATTTGTAACTCCAAAGAGGTAAGTACTCAACTTGGTGACAAACTCTTGTGTGAAACCTGTATCTCAGAAATTAAAAGTCTTTAATTTTTTTATAAATTTCGTTTGTAGAAACATCTGTAATTAATGATATCGTTTTAGCAATTTCACGTTTTGGAATATCATACTTTAATAGATTTTGAACTGCACTCTCAACATCTATGTCTAATCTCTTTTGTTTTTCAGTTCCCTCGATTACTAGTGTAATCTCACCCTTAATATCTTTATCTCTGAATTCCTGAAGCAACTCTTCTGAGGTACCTCTATAGATAGTCTCAAATTTTTTAGTTAGTTCTCTACATACAACAACTTTGTTCAGAATTTTTTCACTGGCAAATGCTTCAAGATCTTTAACTAATCTTTTTGGAGAAGTAAAACAAACTGTTGTTATTTCAGAGGTTCCTAAGTCAGAAAGAAATTTGGACCTTTCTTTTCCTGACTTTGGTATAAATCCAATAAAACGAAAACTTGTTAAATCAAATCCTGATAGTGTCAAAGCTACAATGACACTCGAAGGACCGGGTATCGACTCAATTTTTACATTTCTGTTTGATAGAGATGATACCAACTTTGCACCTGGATCAGCAATTAGTGGTGTGCCTGCGTCAGACAGAAGGGCGACATTTTTTCCTGAATCTAATAAGTTTTCGATTTCGTCCATTTTTTCATGTTCATTGCCAACAAAATAAGAATGAACGGGTTTTTCTATTTTTAAATGATTTAACAATTTGAGTACTCTTCGAGTGTCTTCTCCGTAAATGTAGTCAACATGATTTAGGGTCTCTATAAGTCTTGAGGAAATATCAGAGAGATTTCCTATAGGTGTAGCACATATATATAAGGTGCCCAAAATGTTAGAAGCTGCTTATCTGTGTACTGATTTGATTGAATATCTCTAAATCTTGAGTTAATACCATTCTGACATAGGTTCCATCTGAAGAAATCCAAACATTTGTCTCCCCTATAAACAAATCTCCACCAGCAAAAGATTCCACACTAGTAAATCTCGTCTGAGCATTTGCCCATGCCAAATACGCATTATAAATCTCATCTAAGTCTGTATCAGAATCTCCTGTCATTTTTAGCGACATCATTAATTGATCTGATGAATTTACATAATCTTTCCAAGCTCCTCCACCAAGTCCAATTGCAGCTTTAACGGATGCGACTCTCCCAATAGTGTCTTGAAGAATGTAAGGAATATCTAGTGCACCGATTGTCCCCTCTTTTACTAAGGAGTAATCTGAGACAATTAAATCTTCAAGGCTTACATTTTCATACTGCTCATCAGAGAAATATTTCTCCGGTTCATATATTTGCTCAGCTGTTGGAAGTTGGTATAGAGCTTCGTTAATTGCTTCCATTCCTCCCTGAGTGTTTATTTGTTTAACTAGTTGTGGACCAAAAGAATAATAGAGTTCATTTGGAATATAAAAATATGAAGGTAGCTGTACTCTGCAAGAAAAGTTAGGCTGCTGGGAATTCATAGTCGTTCTGTCGTACTGATCAAGGCCAGACTCCCATCTTGCTTGAACTAAATCAGCCTGTGCTTCCATAATTGATCGTCTTCCGGCATAATCAGAGAAATCATCTTTTTGTTTCATCTCGTCATACCATCCTGCAAGATCTATGACTTGGCCTTGAAGTGAGTGAGTTAACTCATGAACTAAGACACTTTGCTCCCATAAGTTGAATTTTTGCTGGTTCTTTTTTACAGGAACTCGTAAAACTTTATCTACTAAATTATATGACCCTGAAGAAGCGCATCTCTGATATTCCACTAGTAGGTTTTTCATTCCCTCAGGTGAAGCAGTAGTTAATCCCCACATATTTTCTGAAAGAACAGCCCTCTCCCACTCACCCTCTTCGTAATCTTCTTCGAAATTGTCTAAAAAAGATACCTCATTATATTCCTGATAGCCATTGCTGGTATACAATTCATATTTTGGATATTCAGTATATGTAAGACCCGTTCTTTTTTCGACAAACGCAATTAACGCATCAAATTGCTCTTTCATTTGTGGTTTCATCTCAATTAATTCAATGCCATACTCATCTACTGCGAAAACAGTACTTTCAGGGATTGTTGTTGATGTTGTTGAAGTTGTTGAAGTTGTTGATGTTGTTGATGTTGTTGTGGTGTCTATTTCCTGGGGTGCAGATGTATCAACAGTATCTTCAGAGGCACAGGAGACAAATATTATGACAAGAATTAAAGATATTAGTTTTTTTCTCATAGCTTATAAGAATACAACTATTCTTAGATATTGAGAGAAAAAAAACTAAGGAGTAATTTTGATAAAAGAATTTAGAAACTTTATAAACAGAGGGAATGTTGTTGAATTAGGAGTTGCATTTGTTATGGGTGCTTCTTTTAAGTCTCTTGTAGATGTTTTTACAAAACGTCTTGTTGAGCCTGTTATAGGATTATTAATTAACTTGCCCAACCTTGATAAATTAGGCTTATTTGGTGACGTAGATCCGGCTTCTGGGCTAAGGGCTGGGAGTGTTGGTGCTTTTCTAGGTGAAATGATTAATTACACAATAATTGCATTTGTCATGTTTCTTGTCATTAAGGCATATAACCACTTTGAAGATTTGGTTGTAGATGAGGAAAGTGAAGAAGCAGCTTCTGAATCAAAAGAAGTTCTACTATTAAAAGAAATTAGAGACGGTATTAATAATTTAAGCAAGAAGTAACCTTAGGAAGTGAAACAGAATAGTCTAAAAAATCTTTATCTCTATTCAAAAGAACAGGAAACAAAAGTTCGTAGAGGAATATTTTACTCCATCCTTAACAAACTTTTTGATTTAGCTCCCCCTGTACTTATTGGAATAGCTATAGACATTGTTGTAGAGGGTTCCGACTCTTTCCTTGGAGGTTTAGGAATCGTAAATAGAAGACAACAACTTGTAGTTCTTGCTTTCTTAACTTTTGCAATTTGGGCACTTGAATCAATTTTTGATTACTTAGCTGCTGTTACGTGGAGAAATATCTCTCAGGACGTAGAGCATAGTTTAAGATCAGACACATTTAAAAATGTGCTGGGATTAGATCTTCAATATTTCGAAAATAAATCATCTGGAAGACTTATGGCAATTTTAAATGATGATGTAAACCAATTAGAGAAATTTTTAGATACAGGAGCCAATAAGCTGCTGCAGACAATTACTACCGTTGTTGTTATAGGCGGAACATTTCTGTACATATCCCCTCTAATTGCAATATTTGCGTTTATTCCCATACCAGTCATAATCTTTGGGTCATTTAGATTTACTAAAACTATAGCTTCAAGATATACAAGAATAAGAAATGCCATTGAAACTTTGAATGCAAATCTATCAAACTCAATCTCTGGAATACTTACTGTGAAGAGCTTTAATCGAGAGGAAAAGGAATTTGCGCGTATCATTTCTTCTTCCACTGAAGTCAAGAGTGCTAACTACCATGCAATCCGTCTATCTGCTGCATTTATACCAATTATACGGATTGCTATACTTTTTGGATTTACTGCAACTCTCTTAATTGGTGGATTTATGGCTTTAGATGGGGAAATAAATGTTGCAATGTATTCTGTGCTTCTTTTTATAACGCAACGATTACTTTGGCCGTTAACTGAACTCGGTGATACTTTCGACTTGTACCAACGGGCAATGGCATCATTTAAACGTATAAATGCATTAAAAAATACAACACCAGAAATTAAGGATGGATCTGTAGAAAGTAATGGGATTGATAAAAGTATAAACTTTCAAAATGTGAACTTTTCATATGTTGAAAACTTCCCTGTTCTAAATGATATTTCTTTAAATATTAAAAAAGGTAGTACCACAGCCATTGTTGGAAGCACTGGTTCTGGAAAATCAACGCTCATAAAATTACTTCTTAGGCTTTATGATGTTGATTCCGGACATATTTTATTCGATGACATTGATATAAAAGATTTAGAAATCCATACTCTTAGAAAGAATATAGGCCTTGTGAGCCAAGATATATTTTTATTTGAAGGAACAGTCTTTGAAAATATAGCCTATGGAAATCTTGAAGCTTCAGAAACAGAAATCTGGGAGGCAGCAAAGCTGTCTGAATCAGATGAGTTCATTAACCTCTTGCCGAATAAAAAAGATACAGTTGTTGGAGAACGGGGTCAAAAGCTTTCGGGAGGTCAAAGACAAAGAATTTCAATAGCGAGAGCCATTCTTAAAAATCCAGAGATATTAATTTTAGATGAAGCTACTTCTGCAGTTGACAACGAAACAGAAGCGGCAATTCAAAGATCTCTTGATACTTTAAAGGAAGGCCGGACTGTTGTCGCTATCGCACACAGGCTTTCGACCATTAGGAACGCAGACATTATTTACGTCTTAGAAAAGGGCAGAATTGTTGAAAGTGGTACTCATGAAGAACTTGTTAATCTAAAAAAAGTTTACGCAAATCTTTGGGATGTTCAGACTGGTAAGAAGGTTAATTCAAAACTTTAGATGCTATATATTCACCAATAGCTAGAGATGCGGTGGCTGCAGGACTTGGAGCATTTAGTACATGCAGAGACCTATCTCCTTCCTCAAATAAGAAATCATCTAAGAGCTCTCCCGTTTCGGATACGGCTTGAGCCCTAACTCCAGCAGGTCTTGGTAATAAATCTTCCTTTTGTATTCCTGGTAATAATTTATTAACTTCTTTAACAAATGCTGATTTATTTAAAGACCTATACATTTCATCAATGCCTGTCTTAAAATACTTACTGCCTAATCTCAACATCCCCTTGTAGGTAATGGTCTCTATAGTTTGTACCAAGTTGAAGTTGCCCCAAGAGTAACCTTCTCTTGAGAAAGCAAGCACAGCATTAGGTCCTACCTCAATTCTTCCATCGATAGTTTTAGTCAAATGGATTCCTAAAAAAGGCAAATTAGGGTCGGCTATTGGATAAATCATATTATTAAGTAAATGGCTTTTTTCATTAACTATTTCGTAATATTCACCTCTAAAAGGAATGATTTTCACTTTTGGGTTGAGTCCATCAAGTTTCGATATCTTATCGGAAAAAAGTCCAGCACAATTGATAAGAAAATCTCCTCTAAAAGTTTCTTTTTTACTACTTACTAATTTTGAATCTTGCCCGTCAGCAATATCTACTATTTCTTGAAAGTAATCAATTTCACCATTATTTTTTTTAAACACTGCTGCCATCTTCTCTGTAACGGCTTTGTAGTCTACAACACCGGCTTGAGGGACAAATAGCCCTTGTAAAATTTTTGAGTTCGGCTCTTTATCAGTTAATGCACTATTTTTTAAAATCTCTACACCAGTCATCTCCAGAGATTTTGATCGTTCATAAAGAGAGTCTATTTTTTCCAGATTTTCGTCGACTACAATTTTGCCTTCCAATCTGTAGGGTATCTTTTGTGTATTCAAAAACTCAAGCATTAATTCTCTGCCTCGGATACATAGGTTGGATTTAAACGAATTAGGTTTGTAATAAATTCCAGAGTGTAGAACGCCAGAATTACGACCAGATTGATGAGTCCCAACTGCTTTTTCTTTTTCAAGGATAAGCACTTTTTTATTTGCTTCTTGGAGCTTTAATGCAGTTGAAAGACCAACAATGCCACCACCAACAATTACATAATCATATTTTTTACTACTTCTCACTTTGGTGGAGGTGCGGGGAGTCGAACCCCGGTCCTTTTAAGCTACCTAACAGCTTCTCCGAGCGCATCTGGTGTTAATACTTTTGAGAAAGACACCAGAGACATTCTCTCAAAAGTTTTCTACCTTAATCTTAAAAGTTAATCGGTAGCTTAACTTAGCATCCCACATTTCGACGCCGATACTATCCGAGGTGGGAGCCCCGATAGTCGACGAGTCGCATTAAGCGGCTAAAGCCAATTTAGGTTTGGCAGTTATATTGTTTTCCTACGTTTTTAACGAGGCCCTAGGTCCCTCGGCTCGCTACTGAGAGACTCACTTCAAAGTCGAAGCCAGTTCACCCCCATACAACTATTATGGTTATAAAATTATACTTAACCAAGGTAATTTATGAAAATACATGGAAATGAATTTGCATTAGCATCAAAGCTTAATGTTGAGCTAAATAGTGAAGATAATGAAGGGCTTATCTTCATACCTAAAAATATAACCTTGCTCTTAGAAATTGAAAATTACTATGGGAAAATCATAATTAATAGCCTAAGGCTAGAAACTCAGGAAGATGAATTTTCACTTACTAAAAAAGGACTAGAAGCTTCTACTGCATCTTTAGATATTAAACTTATCGACAGATATCTTTTCAAAATTCTAGGTGATAAGTCAGGTATAGGTCATTCCCCCTACAGTTATTTTATAAGCTACGACTTTACTAGTTTCGAAAAAGGGAGGAGGCTCACCGATATAGATTGGGCTATGTTTGCTTCGTTATATGTATTTGCTTGTAATGTACTCCCTGAATCAGTAAAAGTAGAGTTATCTCTAGCCAAAGAATTGAGGATTTCAGAAGAAAACTTTAAAAGATTTCTTAAAAAAATGCCTAAAACAATTTTCCGTAAAAATGAACATATTGAATCACGTGGAGGAAATTTAACTTTTGAAGCTGAGGAACTAATCCTCTCAAAACTCAGTAGTGAAAATAAAGTACTGTTTGAAGAAAGTCCATATTTAAAGTTTTACTCAGGCTCAGATTTAGCCTGAGGACGAACCATTGAAATTAGTTTGCTTACTTTTATCTTCCACATCTCCCGGTCTTTAATTTGAGCCTCATCCCAGCTCACATTTTCATCCCTATTATAAGGGTGACCAGTATATCGATTTGAAACTTTGTCGATATGATTATTAGCAGATTCATTGTCAATGACTTCCTCTACAATTCCTCGTATCTCCCAACTGGAATACATGGCATGAGGTTCAAAGATTACAAGAGAAATATTATTATTATCACGGATGTTATAAGTTTTCTGCCTACCTTTTTCAGTATTGATAATTAAGTTATTATCTAAATAATCTATCCACATAAGATGATTTTGAATTTCATGAGTATTCAAATGAGTTGCCATTGCACAAAACGCATTTCCATCAATTGCGGCTTTTAATTCTTGGGGTAGTTGCATAATTGTAATTTTAAAGCAAAAATATTAGTTATGGCATTTATTAATATTTTTAATTTTGAAGAATCAACTGGCTTATTAAAAAAAGAATACGAAAAAGGTATCCGAAGGGCCGGTCGGATATGGAAAGTATTAACAATTCAATCTCAAACACCTGAGATTCTACAAGACTCCATGCGACTTTACGGATCAACTATGTATGGTAATTCAAAAATAACTAGATTTGATCGTGAGCTTCTAGCCGTTGTTACTTCAATAGCAAATGAGTGTGAGTATTGAGTACGTTCGCATTTGTACGATCTCCGGTCGGAGACAGAGAATCAGAAACTTGTAGATGAAATTGCCCATAATTGGAAAAATAGCTCACTTACTGAGACTCAAATAGCAATCTGTCTGTTCGCTGAAAAACTTACACTTCAACCAAGCACTATCTCTAGATTAGATATTGAAAATCTATCTAATTTAGATATGAGTGATAAAGAAATTTCTGAAATTGTACAGATCGTTTCATATTTTAATTATATAAATCGAGTTGCTGATGGATTAGGTCTTGAACCAGAAGAGTTTATAGACGAAAAGGGCTACAAAATTAATTAGTCTTCTTTTAAAGTAATTTCATCTAAAATTAGATAATGAATAGCAAAGCACAACTACTCCTACTCTTTGTGTTACTAGCCACTGTATCCATAACTGCATTCTCATATTTTTCTAATTCTGATGACCAAGTTGTAATTGTCGCAGATGAAGTACCAGAAGAGACAGAAATTATTGAAGAAAGTACAACTACTATACAATCTGTTGAGCAATTTACCTATCCTCAAGAAAGTCTTAACGATTTTATAAATAAGATTTACAAAGAAAATATTACGAACTGCTCTACAACCATTGCACTTGCAGAGTCGAGCGCAAATTGCCTAAAAAGTACGTATGAAGCTAATTTAATTATCATTCAAGAACAAGATATTTTTAAAAACGATGCAACAAATGCTAAAGAGTACCTTGTTGATAACAAAGAAATCTTATCTCAAAACGATATCAACAAACTTTTAGAAATAATTGAATATAAAACAGTAATTGACAATCTCGAGCGTGAGACGTTGCTACTTAGTTCTTTATATGAAGAAAGATTTCAATCAAGTATTCAAAGAACAGCAATTTTTGCAACTAATGAAGAGATTGCTAAGGCACAGGTAATATCATATAACTTTTTAAAAAGTGGATGTATCAATAGAGACTTAGTGAATAGCGAAGAGGAATGGATTTATCCATCTGAAGTTTTTGAGGTAGATGAAACCAAAATAAATTTCGCACTAAAAATTGAATCTAAACTGTCTATTGGTTCAGACTGTATGGGTAAATTAATTAGCTCCATACTGAATGACTCAAGGGGTTGGACAAATATTACTAATAAGGAGTTTCTGCTTGTTGATGGTGCAGATGCAGATTTTACATTTATTTTCGCTTCGCCAGACAAAACTGACGAGCTATGTGCCCCACTGGAAACTAACGGTATATATTCATGTAGAAATGAAGAGCGGGTCGTTATCAATTTCTTCAGATGGGAAAATGGAGCAATTGACTTTGGAACAGATATGAAAACTTATAGATTGTATCTGATTAATCACGAAACAGGTCATATTTTAGGATGGAACCATACCGGATGTCCTAAAGATAGTGCATTATCTCCTGTTATGATGCAGCAAAGTAAAACAACCGATGGTTGTGTTCCTTATGGTTGGCCACTATATGAAATCATAGATATGAAATATGATTTAGATACTTATGTTTCAGTCGAAGAAGATTAAGTTAGTTTGGTGCCAGCCTAAAACAACTAAATCGTAATTTAATTATGCTCTTTAATTTTTTCTATGACAACTAGTTTTTTAAAAATCTCTAACGTTGACTGAAGAAGATGTGTCACCATCTAAAATACTTTTCACATTTTTGACTGTATCACTACCTGCTTTTAACTGTGCTTCACGCGTTGAAGCACCAAGATGGGGTAAAGTAATTGTTTCTGACTCTGTCAGCGCTGCTGTATATTCTGGGGGTTCATTCTCATACACATCCAAGCCTGCAGAAAAAAGTTTACCTTCTTCAACAAGTTTATATACTTCAGACTCATCGATTACTCCTCCTCTTGATGTGTTAATTATTATTGAATCTTGTTTCATTAGTGCAAGTTTCTCCTTTGAAATAAGATTCCGAGTTTCTTCATTTTTAATAACATGTAGAGAAACAACATCAGCTTGTTCTAATAGCTCATCTAATTCTTTTTTTAATTCCTTTTCTGTCGATAGCTCAACGTAAGGATCATAGAATATGATATTCATACCAAAACTGTGCATTCTTTCTGCAACTAATCTAGCAACCCTCCCAAAGCCAACAAATCCTAAAGTTTTACCGTGCAGCTCTATTCCAGTGAGTGCAGCTCTATCCCACCCTTTGGATTTAAGAGCATTATTTCCCTGAATAATGTTTCTAGCTGCAGCAATAATAAGTCCAACTGTTAATTCTGCTACAGATATTATGTTCGCTTCAGGAGAATTTGTGACATGAATGCCTTTTTTAGTTGCTTCTGGAATATCAACGTTGTCCAATCCAACACCGCACCTCGCAATAACTTTTAAGTTTTTAGCAGCATTGATAACTTCTTTATCTATTGTTGAGGCACTTCGAATAAAGACTAAATCTGAATCAACAATTTGAGTTAGTAACTCTTCCCTTTTGTTTTCCACTGTTGAGATATCAATACAGGTACCCATAGTTTTTAATTGTTCTAGTGCGGTTGGATCTAGCTTATCGCAGATTAAAATTTTCATGTTGATTCCATTAGCTTATCTAATGCTAACTGATGTAGCCTCTTAGAGGCAGCAGCAAGTACATAAACATTTCTATCTCCATCAATAAGTTTATTCCCTTCCCAGTCTGTAATAATTCCTCCAGCCCCCTCAATTATTTTAACCAAGGGTAAGTAGTCATAAGGAGCAGTTAATCTTTCAGCAATTAAATCTATATAACCACTCGCAAGCAAACCATAGTTGTAGCAATCACTCCCAGTAGTTGTAACTTTTACTGATTTCTCAAGTGATTGGTAAGCCCTCCATTTTTTCATACCAAATTCATGACTGGAAGTAGTTGCCATCAAAGCATCTTCAAGGTTCTCCACTGACCTGCAGACAACTTTTACACCATTTTCAGTAGTTAGATTTTCGCTAAAAGAAATCCATCTTTCATTTAATGCTGGACAATCTATAACTCCACCTATTAAATCCTCTCCGTGCAAAAGACCTATGAGGGTTCCAAAATCACGCTTTCCTGCAATATAACTTCGAGTGCCGTCGATAGGATCTATGAACCATGTAAATTTTGATGAATTATTTAGATCTTCAAATTCTTCACCGACAATTCCGTGTGTGGGAAATTTTTTTTGTATTGTTGATCTTATAAGTTTTTCTATTTCTTTATCTGCAATAGTTACTGGACTATTATCACCTTTTAACGAAAGGTTTCTTGTTTTTCTGAAGTAATTCAGTGCTACTTCACCTGTTTCATCTAACAAATCTTCTATGAATGAAACAAGTTCCTCATAGGATAGGCTCTCAATAGTCAAATCAAACTATTCCCAGTTCTTTTAATTTACTATGAAGCTCTAAATCGTTAGGTTCAACTAAAAACGAATCATCTGAAAAAACTATTGTCGGGATTCTTCTTTGATTTTTTTGTAGTTTTGTAATGTAATCATTAGCTTCAGAGTTTATATCTACATTGATTTCTTCAAAATCTACATTCAACTTGTTAAGTAAGGCTTTAGATCGTACACAATCCCCGCACCAGTCAGTTGTGTAAAATTTAATACTCACAATTATGAATTTGTATCTGCTTGTTGTAGTAATTCAAAAAAACCACCAAGAAACATCGACAAGTCGTTGAGAGTCTGGAATGCATCATCAAACTGTCCCTGTAAAGAAGATACAACATCAGCCGTAGCATCAAGTTTCGGTAGAAGGGCTTGAATATCTGCAATCACACCCATTGCCTCTTCTAAAGCTGATGAGATAGCACCTACCTCAAGATAAATAAAGTATCCAGCACCTAAAAAGAGTACAAGGAGTACTACCTGTAAGAAAAGGACAACTTTTAACATGATTAACTTAGAGCAGTAATTTTTTCTTTAATAGTTTCTTTTGGTTGAACACCTACAAAACGTTCTTTTACTTCTCCGTCTTTAAGAATAACTACTGTTGGAACTCCCATGACTTGATTTGCACCTGCGATTTCAGGGAACTGATCTACATCTAGTTTCACAAAATCTACATTTTCAAGTTCTGATTCTAATTCTTCTAAAATTGGGCTAAGTACCTTGCAAGGACCACACCAGGTTGCATGGAAATCTATCACTACTGGTTTTTCAGAGTTTTGTATTGCAGCATATTCTTCTGCATTAATGTCTTTCATATTTTATCTCCTTTATGATGTGTAAACATTCTATAAACATGAGGTTTATACAAGTAACTTCTTGGTGAGTTATTTTACAAACTATACTTATAAAATGAGTTCAATCGTCGTTTCACCACATAACTTATCTTCTGAGGCAGGAAAAAAAGTATTAGAACTTGGTGGTAATGCTGTGGATGCGGCAATAGCAACAAATATCGTCCAAGGAGTGGTTGCACCTGAAACCTGTGGAATTGGTGGTGATTTGTTTGCTCTAATTTGGAAAGATGGATTTACACAACCAGATTGTTTAGATGCATCAGGATACGCTGGGAGCAATGTGGACGGAACCGTGATTGCCGGAGATACCATACCTTTAAACCATCCTATGTCTGTAACTGTTCCGGGTGCTGTAAATGGTTGGTTCACATTACATGAAAAATATGGTTCTATGGATATTTCAAAAATTTTTAATCTTGGTATCGAAATCTGTCATGAAGGTTTTGAAGTTAATCATGAACTTGCTGCAAGTTTAAAAATACATGGAGATGAACTCAGCGCGCAACCTTCTTCGTTTAGCTTTTATAATAATTCGATACCCCTTGAAAGTGGATCTTTGGTAAGGCGTGTAAACCTTGGTAAGACATTAGAGCTTCTAGCTAAAGAAGGGCCAGATATTTTCTATAAGGGAGAGATAGCAATTGCAATATCTAAATCAGTAAACAATATTCTTACTCTGGAGGACCTTAATCATTTTTCCGCAAAATGGGTCGAACCCCTTAAGCTTGAAATTTTTGGATATGATGGATGGACAACTCCTCCCTCAACTCAAAGTTATCTTACCCTTTGTACATTAAAAGGCTACGAACTTTTATCTCAAAAATATGAAGATTCTCTTCATATGCTTATAGAAAGCTATAGAATTTTTGCTGCAGACAGAGACAACATTACATTCGACTATCAAAATAATATTCAAGAGTTCAGAGGTGTAGATATGGACTACATAGAAGAAAAAATGAGCCTCTACAGTAACGAAAGTACTCAAAAGTTCAACTTTCCAGAGCCTAAAGGAGGCGGTACTGCATACATGACTGTTAAGGACTCAAATGGTCTTGGTATCTCCTTAATTCAATCTAATTTTCATGGTATCGGAAGCAGAATAGGTGTAGGGAGATACGGATTTTTTCTGCATAACAGGGGGTGTGGATTTAACTTAGATAAAAATCACTCGAATTATCTAACTGCTGGAAGGAAACCATTGCATACCCTCTCACCAACTCTGTGGACAAAAAATAATCAACTTGAGCTAATACTTGGCACTCGTGGTGGAAGATATCAGCCTCAGCTACTTGCTCAACTTGCACTTCCATATTTACAACAAAAAGTATCTATAAAAGACTCTATGAAGATTGGACGTTGGGCGTTAAATAACTTCTCCTCAGATACAACATCTCATGTAACCGTTGAGGGTTCTTTTTTAAGCTCAGAAATAGAAGACTTAAGAGCAAAAGGCCATGATGTAACCCAGATTAAAGACGACTTCGATAAAGCATACGGTCCAGTTTCAGCAATATATAAAGATAGCAAAAATGAATGGGCAGGTGCTGCAGATGTCAGAGTTGGGACAGAATCGGTCGAAACTATCTAGTAGTTTTTCATATCTTTCTTATGTTGTTTTTCAGTAATTTTTTTACGTTTATCATAGTCTTTTTTACCCTTGCCAAGCGCAAGTTCAATTTTGATAAAACCATTTTTTTCATAAACTTTCATTGCCACTAAGGTATTTCCTTTAATTGAGGTAAGGCCAATTAATCGTTTAATTTCTTTTTTATGTAAGAGGAGCTTACGAGGCGCTTTTGCATTGTAATCCAAATCACTTGAGAATTTATATTTCTCAATATTCATTTCTCGTAAAATTGCTTCTTCATTTTCTATTATTGCAAAAGCGTCAACTATAGAAACTCCTCCATTCCTAATGCTTTTAGTTTCAGAACCTGTGAGTACAATACCTGCCTCAATACTCTCGCTAAATTCATATGAATTCCTAGCTTTTCTATTTTCTGCAAATATTTTCATATCAATTCAAGAAACAGTATGGATTCATTCTTCCCCTACTTGTTGGGTCTAAGTATGGCAAAGAACAAGAAACTGAATTAGGATTTTTAAGCCTTACTTCAAAATGAAGATGTGGCCCAGAAGATCTACCGGTATTCCCTACTCCTCCAATAGTGTCTCCTGTAATAACTGTCTGTCCTGGTGAAACATTTATCTTGCTCATATGGAAATAAAGAGTAGTCATACCTCCCCCGTGGTCAATAAACACCGAGTTTCCAGCAAGGCCATAGTATCGAGCAAGAATTACTACACCTCCAGCTGCAGCTTTAATTGGAGTTCCCGTACTAGCAGGTATGTCTATAGCTCCATGAAAACTTGTAACTCCTCTAAATCTTCTCCACTTATAACCACTTGAGACATAACTCCCTGTAATTGGCCATGATAATTGGTCTGGTGCTGGGCCGCCTAAAGTACTAAGCCTTTCAATGTCAGCTTGAATTGCATCTTCAAGTTTTTCAAGATCTGCATGTTCTTTATCTAGAAGTTCTAATTGCTTATTCGCCTGCGCTAGAAGGTTTTGGGCTTTTTTCCTTTCAGTTAAAACTTGGGATTTTTTATTCTCGACTTTTCTTTTTTCAGACTCAACTAGTTTTTTACTAGCTTCAACTTGGTCAGCATACTCTTCTGCTTCAATAGAAATCTCCGTTTTCTTTTCTTCTTCAACTTGAAGATTGTTTATGACCTCTTGTCTATCTGTTTCCCTATCGGTCAAAAAAGTAGTCTGCGTTTGCGCAAGATTCTCAAGTGCGTTTAAAGTTTCAACAATTTTATATGCAGAATCTACAACACTCGATGCATACCCAAGTGCAGCTAAATAATCTGAGATTTCATCAAGATCAATGAAGAGTGCTGTTGAGGGACTCATGACTCCATTTATATAAAGCTTGAGTGCTTGTTCTTGGAGGCCCTCTCTTGCTGTATTCAAATTAATTTGAGTTTCGAATAATTCATCCTTAACATTTGTGATTTCAGTTTTGATTTTTCCAAGCTTTGTTTGCTCTTGAACTATATTTTGTTGCACCAGTGCTAAATTGTCCAACGACGTATCGTATCCTGCTAGGGCATTTGCTAATGCTTTTTCAGCAACTTCTAGCCTACTTTGGACTTCTGAAAGTTCTCTATTAACCTGACGCAAAGCAGAGTCATTAGATATTATGGCTTTTTCTAGATCTGTTTTTTCTCCCTCATACTGATTTATTTGATTTGCTATAGCTTGGAGTTGTTTTTCAACTTCTTCTAGTCGTTCTTCTGCGGTAATTGCATTAAGAGAATCTAAAGAAAGAACTTGAAGTAAAAATGCTACAACAAGAAAGATTGGAATAAATTTTTTATTCATTAAGTGCTTTCCTTATGCCTACATAACTAGCAAAAAATCCAAAGACTATTGATGTAGCAATAAGTCCAAGAGTAAGGTTAATTAAATATGCATCTGAAATAGTTATATCAAAAATACTTTCTGCAACAACTGAATCTTTAGAGTATTGAATAAATCCCCAGCCCAAACCTACAGCAATGCTTGTTCCAAGTAATGATTCAAAAATAGCTTCAAAAATAAAAGGTAGTCTTATATAGGTTGATGAAGCACCAATAAGTTTCATAACTTTAATTTCTTTTCGTTTTGCGAAAGCAGTAAGTCTAAGGGTGTTGATAATTAAAATGAATGCTGCAAAGGCTATAAGAATAGCAAAAACTGTTGCGGCTAAAACTAAAGTGTTTGTAAGGCTCAAAAGCCTTTCAATTGCTTCCCCAGATGCTCTAATTTCTTTAACCGCTGGATTTCCCTCCATTCTCTCAAAGATAAGGGTATAGTCCGAAGGGTCATTTAAATTTACACGTAAAGAAGAGGGTAGGATTTCAAAATCAACTTCTTGAAGAAGTTCTGGCTGATCTTTGAAGAGAATTTTAAACTCTTCACCTGCTTCAGCTTTTGAAAAATAGTCAACCATCCTTACTTCGGGATAACTCTCTAAAGAATCTTGAAGTTGTTTGTGCGCAGTTGTTGTCACCCTGTCATCTAAAAAAATAACGACGTGTACACCGTTTTGCCATCTTGATGTATTGTTCTCCACCACTGCTCTACCTGACAGGGTTGTAAAAACTAGAAAACTAGAGACAAGAACAGCAAGTAAAGTAGCTACAACTAATAAAGGGTTTCTCCTCATATTGATGAAGGTATTTTTAATTACATAGGATAACTTATTCATAAATTTCCTTATACATACGTACCTTCAATTTCGTCTCTAATTAATTTCCCATCAGAAAGTTCTAATACTCTCTTCTTTCTTCTGTTAACTATTGACGAGTCATGGGTAGCCATTAAAACAGTGGTTCCCGCTCTATTAATTTTTTCAAGTAAAGATACAATCTGAATGCTTAAGTCTGGATCTAAATTACCTGTAGGCTCATCACAGAGAAGAACTAGAGGGTTACTTGCCAATGCTCTAGCAATTGCAACTCTGGTTTGCTCTCCACCAGAAAGTTGATAAGGAAATTTATAAGCATTATCTTGTAATTCAACTAAATCAATTAATGTACTTGTTTTTGTATCAATCTCGTTTGCATCATAGCCTAGAACTTCTAATGCAAAGCTGATATTTTCAAAGGTTGTTCGATCTTCAAGTAGTTGTGGCTCTTGAGTAACAATCCCTAACTTACGTCTTAATATAGGTATTTTCCATTTAGGAAGCGATGAAACTTCCATATCTGCTACCTCTATTATTCCTTTTGTGGGGAAGGTATCTCTATATAGCAATTTAAGAAATGATGATTTTCCACTACCTGAATGGCCAATTAGGTATACGAAGTCACCTTCTTTTATCTCAGTAGAAATGTTTGATAATGCAACACTGCCACCTTGAAATACTAATGAAACATTTTCTAATTTAATCATTTAATCCCTGTCTACGCCATTTTAGATAATCTTTGATAAAAATGTTAATTTCTCCATCTAATACTGCCTGAATATTTCCAACTTCTGTATTTGTTCTTGAATCTTTTACCTGCTGATAGGGTTGCATAACATATGATCTTATTTGTCTACCCCATCCTGCCTCGACCTGGTCTCCTCTAATCGAATTAAGTTCTTGCATTTTGTCTTCTTTTTCCTTGAGGGCAATTTTAGTTTTTAGTAATTCAAGAGCTCTCATTTTATTTTGTAACTGAGAACGTTCAGCTTGGCAGGCAACTACTAAGCCAGTGGGTAAATGGGTTATCCTGACTGCAGAATCTGTGGTATTTACATGTTGCCCTCCTGCTCCAGATGATCTGTAAACATCAATTCTCAATTCGTCATCCTTTATTTCAACTTCATCAGAATTCTCAATCAGAGGTATGACGTCTACCCCTGCAAAGCTAGTATGTCTTCTTTTGTTGCTATCAAAGGGGCTGATCCTTACAAGTCTGTGAACGCCTCTTTCGCTTTCAAGAGTTGCATATGCACGATATGAATTCACTGTTATAGATACAGATTTAATTCCTGCCTCTTCAGCATTAGAAAGCTCTTCGATTGTGTACTCCATACTATTTTCATCAAAATATCTTGTGTACATTCGATAGAGAATCTGTGCCCAGTCATTTGCATCAACACCCCCTGCACCAGCATTAATAGAAATCATTGCATTTAAATCGTCGTACTCTCCACTATAAAAAGATTCCTCTTCGAGGTCTTCAAGTTTTTTCTCAAAATTCTTAACTTGTTTATTAATATCCCTTAAAACATCTTCCTCTTGTTTGCTTAAATTGAGGAGTTCTTTTAAATCATTTAATTCTGATTCCAATGTAAATAAAAGATTAAGAATTTTTTCATACGAAGAGGCTTCTTTTGATATGCTCTGTGCTTTAACGTTGTTAGACCAAAAGTCTGTCTCTGACATTAGTTTGTTTAATTGCTTTAGTTTTATTTCTTTAGCTTCAAAGTCAAAGGTACTCCTTCGCAGAGGATAACCTCTCAACAAGAGATTCTATGGCTACAACTAATTCTTTAAACATACTTTATCCATGACATTTTTTATATTTTTTACCTGATTTACACGGGCAAGGGTCATTCCTTCCAATCTTACCAAAGTCTTGAGTGTTTTTACTCTTCGATGAATTTGATGATGTACTAGCACTAGAGGTCTCAGTTCTATTTTGATTGAGGCCATCAAAGTTTAGCAATAACCTTACTACTGAAGATTTTACACTAAAAATTAACTCCTCGAACAAATCATAGCCCTCTTTCTGATATTCGACTAAAGGATCCCTTTGTCCCATTGCTCTTAGACCTATTCCAGATCTTAAATAGTCCATTTCACTTAAATGATTCTTCCAAGTCTGATCAATAAAAGACAGTGCAGCAGCTCTACCAAGATTCCAAAAGTTTAAACTATCTTTTTTTTCATTGCTAAAAAATAACTCATCAAGTTTTTGTTCAATATCCAAAGAGTCATCTATTTTTTCCTCTAAAAGCACTTCTTTTTTCTTTTCTTCACTCAAAAATTCGCTTAACTCATCGTTAACTAAATTTTCAAATTGTTCCAAAGACTCATATGATTTTTTTAGAGACTCTATATTTTCTGATATATTCTCTTTAATGTCTTCATACCAATCTTTTAGCAAGTCAGAAATGTCGTCAGATATAAGTAAGTTTCTCCTCCATTTATAAATGACTTCTCGCTGTTGGTTTAAAACCTGATCAAATTTAAGTACATTTTTTCTTATTTCAAAATTTAATGATTCTACTTGAGCTTGAGCTCTCTCAATACTTTTTGTCACCATATTTTGTTCAATTCTTTCTTCATCAGGTAAATTTAATTTATCCATGATTGATTGAATTCGTTCTCCTTGGAATCTTCTCATTAGGTCATCTTCTAAGGAAATGTAAAATCTTGATTCACCGGGATCTCCTTGTCTTCCTGATCGACCTCGTAATTGGTTGTCAATTCGTCGGGATTCGTGTCTTTCAGTTCCTAAAACATACAGTCCCCCAAGTTGTAAAACCTTACTCTTTTCTTCAGTGGTTTGTTTCTCATACTCCTCTGATTTATCCTTAATGAAATTTTGATCCTCAAGCTTATTTTCATTTTTAGCAGTCAACAATGCCATCTCTTCGGGGTTACCACCAAGTTTGATATCTACTCCTCGACCTGCCATGTTTGTAGCCACTGTAACTGATCCCAATCTTCCAGCTTGGGCAACTATTGATGCTTCCTCTATATGATTTTTAGCATTTAAGACAGAGTGTTTGATCCCTTTGCTAGTTAAGGCTTTTGACAGCTCCTCTGAAGATTCCACTGATACGGTACCAAGCAAAATTGGCTGCCCTTTTTGATTTCTCATGTTTATATCTTCTATTACAGCATTTATCTTTGCCTGTCTTGTTTTGTAAACTGCATCTTGTTTATCATCTCTTGCGACTGGGACATTTGTAGGTATATCAATTACCTCAAGATTATAGATTTGAATTAGTTCATCCTCTTCAGTTTTTGCAGTACCCGTCATCCCTGAAAGGTTTTCATACATTCTAAAATAATTTTGATATGTTATGGAAGCTAGTGTTTGGTTTTCATCCTGAATCTTAAGACCCTCCTTAGCTTCAAGTGCTTGATGAAGCCCATCAGAATACCTTCTTCCCTCAAGTACTCTTCCTGTAAATTCATCAACAATTTTTAATTGACCATCGGCGACTATGTAATCTACATCTTTAAGATAAATAGCTTTAGCACGAAGTGAAGCTGTCAGGTAATGAATAAAGTTTGTTTCTGTGTATTCGTAAAGGTTTGTAATTCCAAGCTGTTTTTCTACTAATTCAATTCCTGCTTCTGTGGGATGTATTTGTTTTTTACTTTCCTCAATTTCGTAGTGTACATCTTCTTTCATTACTTTGACTAATTTAGAAAACTGTAAATACCATTTAGTTGACTCTTCTACACGTCCTGAAATAATTAATGGCGTTCGGGCTTCATCAACTAATATTGAATCTACTTCATCTATCACAGAATAGAATAGTTCCCCTTGAGTGAGCTGATCTTTTGACTGAGCCATATTGTCTCGAAGATAATCGAACCCAAATTCATTATTTGTCCCATAAGTAATATCTTTTCTATATGCCGCTTTTTTTTCTTCGTATTCTTGGTTTGAATATATTAGACCCACTTCTAAGCCAAGAAAGTTATAAATTGGACTCATCCATTCAGTATCTCTTTTAGCCAAATAGTCATTAACAGTTACAACATGAACACCTTTTCCATAAAGGGCTCTTAAAGCTATAGGTAATGTTGAAACTAATGTTTTACCCTCACCAGTTTTCATTTCTGCAATTTTGTTACGTAAAAGAACCATTCCTCCAAAAAGTTGTACGTCATAATGTCTTTGGCCTAAAGTTCTCTTTGCAGCTTCTCTGATTAATGCAAATGCATCAACTTCTAACTCGTAAACTTCTTCATCTTTTGTACGGTGCTTAATTTCTTGGAAAAGATTTTTTATTTCTTGGTCAGACAACTGTTCAAGTTCTTTTTCTTGAGAGTTGATTTCTTCAACTTTTTTATTAAGTTCAGTGGAAAGTTTTCCACTGCCTACAGATAAGACTTTTTTAAAGATACTCAAATCTAGCTAGTGCCATGCTCCCAGGAGTCAAGATAGTCAATTTGCTCTTTAGTGAGGATTTCCAATTCTCCACCCATGAGTCCCAATTTAGTTGCTGCAATTTTCAAATCAACTTCAGTTGGAAGAGTATAAACTTTTGGTTCTAATTCTTTATAATTATCTTTGATCCATTCAGCGGCAAGGGCTTGGTTTGCAAAAGACATATCCATAACTGATGCCGGATGGCCGGTTGCAGCAGCTAAGTTAACTAATCTACCTTCTGCTAAAATCAGAATTTCTTTTCCATTGTACTTATAGCTTTCTACATGTTCCCGAACTCTGTCTACTTGAGAGCTATGTTCTTTTAATGCTGGTAAATTAATTTCTACATCAAAATGTCCTGCATTTGCTAAAGCTACTCCATCTTTCATTACATCAAAGTGTTGCTTATCAAGTGCGTGCATATTTCCTGTAACTGAAATTATAACGTCTGCAATCTTTGCAGCATTAATGCTTGATTTAACTTCGTAACCATGCATTAATGCTTCTAAAGCTCTTACTGAATTTGGCTCAACAACGGTAACTTTTGCACCCATACCGTAAGCTCTTTCTGCTACACCTTTTCCACAATCACCAAAACCAATTACAACAACATTTAAGCCAGCTATTAATAGATCTGTTGCTCTTACTACCCCATCCATAGCACTTTGGCCAGTACCAAACCTGTTGTCAAAAAGATGTTTCGTATCTGAATCGTTAACAGCAACTACTGGGAATCTTAGTTTGTTGTTTTTTTCCATGGATTTTAACCTTATAACTCCAGTTGTAGTTTCTTCCATCGATCCCATGACGGGTAGGTCAGCTCTATCAGTATGAAGTAAAGAAACTAAATCAGCACCATCATCCATGGTTATATCAGGTTTAGTATCCAAGACAGCATTTAAGTGAGTAAAAAATTCATCATTGGAAACACCGTGGACTGCATGTACTTCTAAATCATTCTCTGCAAGATAAGCAGCAACTGAATCTTTAGTTGAAAGTGGGTTAGAAGCACATAAAGCTACATTTGCGCCTGCAGCTTTAAGAGTAAGCATTAAATTTGCAGTTTCTTTTGTGACATGCATACACGCACCTATATTTAGACCTTCTAGAGGTTTATTTTGAGAAAATTCAGTTTTTATATCTTCTAAAACTTTCATTTGTCTTGCAGCCCAGTCAACTTCCTGGTGTCCAACGTTAGCTAGTTTTGCATCTTTGATTGATGACATTATTTCTCCTCCAATAATTTCTTTAATTCTTCTATAGTGTCAATGTCTTCTGGCACCATTTCTAAATATTCAGCTAAATGAATACTTAATAAATCTCCAAGTAATACTAGCTCCATTAAGATTTTTAGTTTACCATCAGATTCTTTTGGAAATACATTCAAAATCTTAACTTTCTCTCCCAATAATTTCTCAGTTAATTCAAATCGTTTTTTAACCTTGGCATGCTCATGAGGACTTCGTAGAAATATTATAATAAAGTTTTGTTTACTCCCATTTTCATCTGCCTGCCATGAAAGAATTTCATTATGGTGCACTTCAGGTATGGACCCGATGAAGGCTTTAGCTTTTGCGTTCTCATTGATTTGTGTTTTCCATCTAGAGCTAACAAGTTCAGTCAATCCGGTACCGCCATAAATAACACAAGTTTTATTCATAATTTCTTTAGCATAGGATTTAGCAATATTTTCTATATCAGAATCCTCACCTTTATTGAGTAACTCATTTAAATACTTTCCAGATTCATGTAACTGGGAAGAATAATCCGTTTTTTCATTACTGTCTAAGACAATACAAACTGCTTGAGCCAGATACCCAAAAGCAGCACGTGGCTGAAGACCCGTAGGTATCCGAATAAACTCTTTACCATGTTCTTTTGCTAATTGAATCAGCTTCCCACCACTTGAAATTACCGCAAAATTAAGTTCATTCTTTACAGCACCATTGAGTGCTGATATAGTCTCTTCTGTATTTCCAGAATAAGATATAAATAAACAAAAAGGTTTACTTTCAAGCAAATGAGTTGGAATTTCATAATTTTTTACAACATTTATCTCAGTTGAGGTTGATAAGTTAGATAAAAGTTTCAAAACATCTCCAGAAACCCCAGAACCACCCATACCCATTATCAAAAGAGACTCGTAAGAAATTGAGTTAATTCCGTCTGAGGTCTCGAGTTTTTCCTGAACTTGGTTTCCTAATTCATAAGCAATATTTGTCATTTTTACTCTTCTATTATATTTCTTATTTTATTTAGTAAGTTGTCGAGTTCCTCAATTTTTTCAGCTTCCGCATTTAGTCTTAATTTGGGTTCTGTATTAGATCCTCTGATATTGAACCAGTAATTTTCTTCAAAATATGATATACCGTCAAGAGTATCGAAGGTCTTTTCAAAACTTTTTTTTACCGAAAATATACTTTGCTCAACATCATTAACTGTAAAGTTAATTTCACCTGAAGATGGGAAAAAGTTGTAGCTAGATATTAGTTCCGAGGGGGTAAGTTTTTTTTCAGACAATATCTGTAAAAATATTAAAAGAGTGACAATACCTGAATCAGCATAAAAATTTTCTCTGAGATAAAAATGTGCACTGTGCTCTCCTCCAAAGTCAGCATCTTCCTCTCGCATTATCTGTTTTATATAAGAATGTCCAACCCTAGATCTAATTAAATTAATTCCTTTGTTAGCTAGATAATTGGTCACAGAAGGTGGAACGTTAACATTATGAACAACCTTGATGTCTCCCCTCTTTTCGAAGAGCCAATCAGCAATTATTGCGGTCATAATACTTCCTGAAATAATGTTTCCCTTGTCATCTGAAAATACTGCTCTATCTGCATCCCCATCAAATGCAACTCCAAATTGATAATTATTTGAAACAACACACTCGACAAGTTCTACTAAATTATCTGGATTAGATGGATCTGCGGGATGATTAGGGAAGGTACCATCTACATCCATATACATTCCTTCGTAATCTAAGTTGTACTCATTAGCAAGATTCTTGATTACAGATCCAATGGCACCATTTCCACCATCGATTGCAAACTTAATGGAACTATTAATATTTTCAGCTTTAACAATATTGTTCAAATGATTCATATAGTCGGTAATGACATCTTCTTTTTCTGTATCTGGGAATGAGGAAGGCAAATTATGATTTTCAGAGGCAAAATTTTTTATATCAAGCAAACCAGATTCTATTCCTATAGGAGATGCCCCAGATTGACAAAATTTAAAACCATTCCATTCTTTGGGATTGTGAGAAGCAGTAATAATTAATCCAGGTAAATTCATTAATCCAGAGAGTGAATATACAACATCAGTTGGAACTGTTCCAATATAATAAACTTCTTTTTTTTCAGATTTTATTCCTGCAGCAACTGCATTAAATATTTCAAGATTCGAAGTTCTTCCATCATGACCTACAATAATCTTTTCATCTTCAACGAATTTACTAAAAGCAATTCCTATATTGTATGCAATATCTAGAGTGAGTGTTTCTCCATAAACACCTCTTACATCATATGCTTTAAAAATTAAATCTAGTTTATTTTGACTCATTATTAAGTTATTGTACAGAGAATGGGTGGCAATTTTACTGTAAAAAACTTTTCTGTTGTAGTTCCTGTATACAACGAAGAAGATATTGTCTTACAATCTGCCGCACAAATATATGATATTTGCAAAAGAAAACAATTGGAGTTTGAAATTATCTTTGCCGAAAATGGTTCAGAAGACAACACTTTATCACTAATTGATGAATTCATTAGTGATAAAAAAGAATGTCGAGTAATTAGTTTGAAATTAGCCAATTATGGGAATGCTTTAAAGCAAGGATTTATTCAGGCTAACAATGAAATAGTAATTTCTTTTGATATAGATTATTTCTCAGAAGATTTTCTAAATCAAGCTCTTCGTCTTGAAAAAGCTTTCTCTGCAATCACAGCTTCAAAAAGGCTTGTAAAGTCTGCTGACGGTAGAAGGCTCGTGAGGAGAATTGCAACATTTACTTTTGTTGGAATATTAAAAGTACTGTTTAATACCAATTTATCCGATACACACGGCATGAAAGCAGTAAGAAAAACATCTATTATAAAAGAGGTTCAAAATGTTGTATCTACTCAAGATCTATTTGATACAGAGCTATTAATTAGAATCGAGAAAAATAATGAAAAGATTCTTGAAATTCCAGCAGTAATAAATGAAATTAGACCAAGTGTATCCGTAATTTATAAAAGAATCCCCAGAACAATTAAGAGTTTGGTGAAATTAAGAATTCAACTTTCTAAAGAGTCTTTAAATACAAAAAATTTATAAATTATATATTTTATTGGCAAAATACTGCTGTGGATTAGAACAGTTGCAATTAAAAATTGGAGTTCATTTTCTTGTACTGAAGGTCTATAAACATTTATTGTGTACCAAATAAGTAATGGAAAAATCAGATTGATTAGGTTTGTAAGAGTAAAATTTAAGAACTCGATAAAATTTCCTTTTGCTGAGGAAAGTTTAAAAATTATCTTTCTAGATAAAAAATAAGAAATAACAACTCCGATTGAAAAAGATCCAATATTTGTCAAGTATGTTCTTAGTGGTATCTCAATATTGTAAAAAATAAAAAATTGAAATAAATAGTTTAAAAATAATCCTATTGAAAGGTTTATAGCACCAACTACATACGTTCTAAACAATTGAGCTAATGAATTATCTCCACTTACAAGAGGATTATTTTTTATGAATTGTATGAGCTTACTCACCTGTTTTCCTTTTTTGCGAAAGTCCTACAAACAACAATAATGAAAATAAAGCTATATAAAAAGAATTTGATTCTTTTTGAGTTTTAATAAAAGTTAGCTCAACATTTTCTGAATTCGGAACAACAGCCATGAATGATGGTGAGATTCTATATGGCCCCTCCCCGTTTACAATCTTCCAATTAGGAAAATAGGATACTTTAATTTGATGAAGTTCATTTGGTCTGTCTGTAGTGAATGATATTGTATTTGAAGTTATTTTTAGATTTGTAATTTCTGCCTTATCAGCAAGACTTTTTTTTAATTTGTAATGAGTATTTGGTAATTCAATAACTCTTTCTGAGTCCAAATTACTAAAATTTTCATATGCTGAAGTAAAAAAATTACTGTAGTCGGTATTTCTAAATAAAGAACTCATGGTTCTTTCAAGGAAAGGTACTTTTTCAAACTCAATTATATTTTGAGTAACCAACTCAATTTTTTCTGATTCAATACTGAAGACCGAAAAGGGCCCTGAAGAAAAAAGGAAATTTAATTTATCGCTAGCTTGTGATTTTTCAGTAATTGTATCAGTGTAAGTAATAAAATAATCAACTCCTAAATCTTCTAAATACTGCTGGCCTTGTTCGAATTGATTATTGATATACCTTAATCCACCAACAGGATTTGAAGGCCTCTCCGCTAAGCCAGATACCGCAATGAAATGAAATGGTGTAGTGATACTTGAGTCAAAATACAATCCCTCCATACTGGAGTGATGTGTGTACAAAGGTATAGTCATTAATACCATCGGCGTACCATATTTGTTTAAATCCGCATTTGGTTCCCATATAATCCTCCCAGGAGGCAGTTCATTTAAATTTGAATACAGACTATCTATATCACTCCACTGATCTTTATTTTCATACCCGTTAAAATTCCAACTTACCCAATAGGGTAGAAATGTTATTGTGAGAATAATTGAAAAAGCGAAACTTAACTTAAAAATATCGGTTGATGAAGAAAAGAAATAAACAATACCTATAAGAGCCATAAGTATTAACGGATAGATAAAACTTTTATAGCTTGCTATATTCCACTTTTGAAAAAAGTTAAAAAGGTAAACTGATAACAAAATTGCACTCAGGAATTTAATAATAATTTTACCCTGCTCGTATTTAAAAATTTCTTCCATACTCGATTCAATTACTTTAAAAAATAGAACAATTACAGCCAGATTAAAAAAGCTTACAACTCTTCCATTCCACAAGGCACCTTCGGGTACATAAAAATATAAAAGAATAGAAATAATTAATAGCGACCATTCGAAAATTGATGTATCTTTTCGAGAGTAAATTTTTTTACTATTTATTAAAAAAATAATAACAAAAGCAACTAAAAATGGTGTCACGTCACTTTTAACTAAATCACTTATTTTTGTATATGGCGTATAACTCATATTTGTTGTGTATTCCAAATTTGCAAATAATGATGTAGTGAATCTAACTGTAAGAAAAATAAAAATTAATGCAGACGAGATTTTCTCTATTGATGTATTTTTTTCTCGAATCCAAAAATATATATAGATCACACCATAAATAATGAATGGAATTAAATGGCTTAAAAGACTCAGTCCTAGAAATACTGCACTTAAAACATGTTTATTTTTATTTTCAGTATTAGAAATGAATGCAATAGCCAAGTTAGCAAAAGCTACTGAGTAGGTAAATGAGAACTGACCAGCTAACGTAGATGCAAGATTACCTCCATAAATAGTGAACGACTCAGTAAGTACATATGTTATTCCAGCAACAAATCCTAAGAATGAGAAATTGGCTTGATTTTTTCTAAAAATTCTTTCGAATGAATAGATTGTGATGATAATTGAAACAACTACCATCAATTTGAAAGCTATTGGATAGGGAAAAATAAGATTTAAAAAGAAAGTTAAAACTGCAGGAAATGGGAAATAAAAAAAATACAAAGGGTATCCTGCAAACCAATCATTTGACCATCCATTTAGTTGAAAATTTAATGCAAAATTATCAATAAAATACTTTATTGGGACAACATGTGCTCCCATATCTCCGCCTGTCGGCATAGTGTTCAAAAAGACCAGGTCAAGTCTAAGGATTAAAATTGCAAGTATATAAAGGTAAGTCATTTTAAAACTAGGCATTGTCAAATTGTTAAGAAATTTCATCTAGTATTTTCCCTAAATATTTAGTTTTTCTTTTGCCTTCTTCAGTCCATTCCGCATACCAATAAGGTCCATGTGGACAGGAATTGCATGATTCTCTTCCACACTTTATTTTTTTACTTCTATATGAAATCTTTGATTTATTAATTTCTAAATTTAATTTATTATCAATTAGAAGTTTTAGGCGTTTTAGCTCAGATTCGCTTAATTCAGCAATTGCTTCTAAAATTTCTTTGTCTACCATTAATAAAATGTTACATGAATATTTAATAGATATCGGAGCAAGATGAAAAAGATAGCATATATTTCTGGTGGAATTGGTGGAGCAAAATTAGCAAAAGGATTTTATGCTCTAGAAAATATTGACCTAGCAATTGTCATCAACACAGGAGATGATGAAAATATACATGGCGTGAAGCTATCACCTGATATAGATTCTGTAATGTATGCTCTGGCAGGAATAGAAGGAGAATTTGGCTGGGGACAAAAAGATGATACTTTTAATGTAAGTTCTTTATATAAACAGTATCAAGAACAAGAATTTTCTATTGGTGATAAAGACCTGGCCCTTAAGTTATATAGAAATCAATTGATTAATGAAGGTAAAACTCTTACAGAAGTCACTAGAAGTTTCACAGAGTTCTACAATTTAAATTGCACTTTACTACCAATGTCAAACGATAAAATTAAAACAACTCTTACAACAATTGATGATGAAGTTTTAAGCTTTCAAGAGTATTTCGTTGAAAGAAAGGCTGTCCCAAAATTAAAAAAAGTTGATTACTTAGGTTCTGAAGAAGCAAACATAACTGATGAGGTCTCAATGGCACTTACTAAAGCTGATCAAATAATAATTGGTCCATCAAACCCAATTCTCTCAATAGGACCCATATTGAGTATTCAAAAAATAAGGGAAATCATTTCATCTCATGATGATGTTACAGTTGTGAGCCCCTTTATAAACGAGAAAGCATTAAAGGGTCCTTCCGATAAAAATTTTAACGATTTTGGATTTGAAGCAAATATAAAAGGATTAAAAGATTTTTATAAGGATATTGCAAACCAATTTTTTGTTCACGAAAATGAAGAATTGGAAGAGAATGTTAGAGCTTGGAATATTTTATTTTCAGATGAAAGTGTTGCAATAAAATTAGCTAAAGAAATATTAAAAAATGAATAAAAAAATTGTTGAAATTATACCTGTACTAGGACTTCCAGAATTTAAGAAAAATGATGACTTGTTAAAAATTTTGGAAGATGCACTTAATATAAATAAATTAAACTTAGTTGAAGGTGATGTTCTGATTATAACTCAGAAAATTATTTCAAAAATCGAAGATATGATTGTTGATTTAAAAGACATTGATATTAATAAACTTTTAGAAAATGAATCTACTCAGATTCTCAGAAAACGTGGAGAAACAATCATCTCAAGAACAAAACATGGATTTATATGTGCAAATGCAGGAATAGATAAATCAAATATTGATGTAGGCTATGCCCTACTTTTGCCCGAAGATCCAGATAAAACAGCCAGTACGATAAGAAGAAAGTTAAAAGCACAATACGGAATAAATGTAGCAATAATAATTAGTGACACATTTGGTAGAGCATGGAGAAAGGGGCAGACCAACGTTGCCATTGGATGCTCAGGTATAGAGCCACTAGCAAGTTATATTGGAACAACTGATTCCTATGGGAATGACTTGAAGGCAACTGAAATAGCTATTATTGATGAGCTTGCAGGTGCTTCGGAACTAGTAATGAATAAAGTTGATAAAGTTCCAATCGCAATTGTAAGAGGGTACTTCTATAAATTTTCGAATAAAGGTGTTAGTGAAATATTAAGATCAGATGGAGAAGATTTTTTTCTTTAACTTTTAAGCCACTTAATCAATTCAAATATACCTTTATCCAATGTAAATTTTGGCTCCCATTTTAATAGTTTTCTTGCCTTTGAATTGTTAAGCACACTTCTTAAGAGCTCACCATCTCGTTTTGGTTCATAAATGATATTACCTTCATAACCAATTGTCTTTTTTAAAGTTGCAACTAATTGGTTTACTGATGTCTCAATACCTGTTCCTATATTTAAAAATAAGTCGGTTTCAATTTTTGACGATAAGATCAGTGCATCAACAACATCCTGTACGTATATGTAATCTCTTGTTTGCTCACCATCACCAAAAACTGTTGGTTCAGAATTATTAATCATTTTACTTGTAAATATTGAGATTACACCTGCTTCCCCATTTGGATCTTGTCTGGGTCCATACACATTAGAAAAATTTAAAATTGAATAAGACATTTCGGTGTCGCTCAACAATAACTCAATAAACTCGTTTAATCTTTTTTTTGCAACTCCATATGGAGATTCTGGCTCTCCGGCAAAATCAGTTTCCGAAGTGGGGATGACTTCCGGCTCACCGAAAATTGTCCCTCCTGATGAAGAAAAAACAAACTTTTTACAGCCTGTATCAAGAAGTGTTTTGATAAGCTTGAGAGGTTGTAAGATATTGTGTTCGAAATCTAACATTGGGTCTTCTACAGATATAACAACTGATGCCTGTGCAGCTAAGTGAAAGCATACATCTGGATTGAAAGAAACTACTTTGTCTAAGATTTCATCAGAACCAATATCGCCATAGTGAATATTTTCAGTGATAATATTCTGAATATTCTCTTTTTTCCCGCTTAAGAGATTATCAATGACCATTAACTCATAACCCTCATTAATTAAATTTTCTACAAGATGCGAGCCAATAAAACCTGCTCCACCGGTGACTAATGCTTTAGGTGTACCCATAGTGTTTAGTATATTTCTTTATCAACTACTGTGCCATTTGGCACAATTTTATCTTTAAGAATTATGGACTCATTAATTTCTACATTTGAACCAATTTTAGAACTTTCAAATACTACGCTGTTTCTGATAATTGTGTTAGTTCCAATTACTACATTTTCTTCAATCCAATTAGAATCTCCTTCTGTATGTGCTTGAATGTACGACTCTCTTGTACCAACATCAATCATATTTCCATTGACTTTAAAACAATCTAAAAGTAAGTTTTTTGAGAGTATTGGGAAAACATCCTTTTCAAGAGAACATGGAATGATTAAATTTTCTCTAATTGATTGTATGTCTTTTTTCATAAGATAATAGAACCCCATACTTATATTGTTGCCATATTTAAGGTCTTCTGGTTTTTCTATAAAATTTATGATCTTATTGTTTTCAAGATGTAAAACGCCAAATCTTGATGGGTCATCGACTTGGACAGAGCAAATAGTTGAGTTTGCAGCATTCTCAACATGGTCAATAAAGGTTTGAAAATTCATCTCCAAAAGCAAGTCACCATTCATGCAAAAAAATTCGTCCTCAAAATCTTCAATATTTTTTACAATATAACCTGCGGTATCAAGTTTTTCAGTTTCAAATAATAATTCGATAAATTTTTCTGTGTTTTTTTGATAATTTTCCCATTGATTTTTGTGTTTAATTGAACATATTAGTTTAAATTTATCGAAACCGGCTTTTTCTAGATTGTCTAGAATCAAATCAACTATTGAAACACCTCTTACGGTCAATAGGGCTTTTGGTACTCCCTCAGATAGTGGCTTGAGTCTTGTAGCTTCTCCCCCAACGAGTAAATAGATAGTTTTATTCATTTGATAGTAGGTTAGTCAGTTCACTAAAGTCGGTATCTAAATCTAAGTTAAAAACTAAAGCCCATAAATTACTTGCTTCTTCATTGTCAAAATACCTTGAGATGTTTCTAGTAAACTTTTCTTTTATCAGTGGAATGGCTTCTTGCCTCCTAGTTGGGTGCCCAATGGGGTACCTGATAGTAATTTTCTCTGAAGAAGTGCCATCTTCAAAGTTTAAAAAGACAGTATTAGCAATTTCTCGTTTTTCAAATTCATAATATGTTTTTGTAAATTCTGGATTTTCTTGTACTGTAATTTTCTTCCGTAATTCTTCAATATCTTCATAACCATGAAACGAATCTTCATAACTATCGCTAGTTACATTTCCAAAGAGTAGAGCTGCTGATACCATATATTCCAAAGAATGATCTCTATCAGAAGCATTGTTTAAAACATCCTTATTGCTGATAATTCTGATTGCTGGTTCATGTGTTTCAATGATGACATCTTTTATTGTCTCTCTTTTTAATAAAAACTCTTTTGATAGCTTCACAGCAGCTTCAACAGCTGACTGACCATGAAACTCTGCTGGATAAAGAACTTTAAACAAAATATTATTTACTACCCAGTTATCCAAGGTTTTACCAAAAGTCATCGATTCATCTTGAAAAAAAACACTTTCAAACCCCCATGTTTGATCTTTTAAAATTCCTTCGTATTTCTCATCTTTAAGTGTTGATATTTCCGAAAGTTCAATAGCTCTAGAAACTGCATCTCCTGCTGCCCAGCTTTTTCGTCTACCTACATTAGGTGTGTGTCGATAGCTCCTTAATGATGGTCCGTCTAGAAGTACATGGTTGATAGTTCTTGAAACAATATCTTTATCATCCTTAGCCAATAGATTAGAGTAAACAGCTGCAGAAGCCAGTTTTACAAAGAATACATGGTCATAGCCTTGTTTGTTTAGGGATGTGTCTAACGAAAGTGCTCCTTGGATTTCATATGTTCTAACAATAGATGCTAGAAACTCTCTGAATGAACCACCCTTTGTCATAAAGTATGAAAATAATGAACCTATGTTGTCTGATGGATGAGCCCATTCTTTAGCTAAAAATGTATCGTTATAATCGTGCCAACGTATTAAAGTTGTAAAAAATCTTCCCAAATCTCTAGAGTTGTTGATACTGCTGGCAAATTTAAAGGGATTCTCTATTGCGGTGTGTTCACCTCTAGTAGCATAAGAAACAGGTTGGCTTCCAATCGAAGCGTCAAATATACAACCAATTGTGTCTAAAAGGGCTAATTTTGTAGAAGTGATAGTTTCTTCATCTAAAAGAACTTCTGATTCTAAATACTCTGTAATTATGTTGTTAAAAGATATTTCATTCAACTTTGAATTATCTTTCTTCAATTCCTATATATTTTGCAGCAGGTCTAATTAAAATATCTTGAGTTCTTTGTTCGAAATAGTGAGCTGACCATCCAACAGAACGACCGGCAACAAAAATCGGAGTGAAGACATCAACAGCAAATCCAAGTTCAGATAACAATAATCCTCCATAAAAATCAACATTAGGAAATAATTTTTTTTCTGAATCCATTATTGAGTCTATAGTTTTTGCTATTTCAAATTTATTAATTGATTCCTCTGTGTTTGATAAAACATCAACCCATTTTTTCACAATCGGACTTCTTGGATCTTGAATTTTATAAACCCCATGCCCAAAACCCATAATTTTTTTCTTATTTTCAAGAAGTTTATGGACTCCTTCTTCTGTCTCACTAGGAGTTTTGAAACTATTTATTAACTCCACAGCTGCTTCGTTGGCACCACCGTGCAACTCTCCTTTTAGGGTTCCAACACCAGAAACTATTGCACTTATTAGGTCAGACCTTGTCGAAGCAGTAACTCTTGCGGCGAAAGTGGAAGCGTTGAAGCCATGTTCCGCATAAAGAATTAGCATGTCATCTAATGCTTCAAGTTGCTGTTTTGTACTGTTATTTGGTAGCAGCGAGCTTGCAACGACATACTCTTCATCTAATTTGTCTGAAGACTCTTGATTATACGAGGCAATTGTTAAACAAGCTACTGCAGCAACTTTACTTGCTGCATCTAATTTATTACTTTCATCAGCTTCACCGATATATGAAATAGCTGTTCTAATGACATCCATAGGATGCTGATTAAGCTTTAATCGATTTATAAGGGTCACTAATTCTATATCTTCAAGAAGTTGCTTATAATGAGTAGAAAATGATTGCCTAAATAATTTTCCATCTAAATTGTCATCTATTATTAAAGACGCAACATCTTCATAAGTATTTGTTTTAGTAAGCTCTATAGCGTCATAGCCCCTGTACCTAAGAGAAGTTCCTTCCATACCAACTGTAGAAATTTCAGTTTCTCCAGCTATTACGCCTCTAAGTCCTGGTGAATAATCCATTGATAATCTATATTACATCTAATCCTATAACTACTCCTAATGTTAAATTGATTTTTATAGACACTAGAATTAGAACATGGCACAAATCCATAATTTAGAAAACAAATCAAGATTCGGAATCAGGTATATTGCTGGATTTGGTGTGTTAGTTAGTGCACTACTTTTATCGGGTTGGTTTGCATTCTTTACCTTTTTACCAATAAAATCTGCAATGGAAGTTGTAACTAATCTAGAGGAAAGATTCCTACCTCGAGCTGAGGGAATGGTTTTAGATTTTGTGTCTTTGTCGGAACCTTCAGTTATAATTACCTCTGATAATCAAGTCTTAGATGAATTACACGATGGTCTAAATAGAGATCCAATCAAATTATCAGATGTTCCTCCATTTGTAATTAACACTCTCTTGGCTGCCGAAGATAGTAACTACTATCTGCATGAGGGAATCGATTTTATTGCAATTCTCAGTGCTGTTGTAGATAACCTAAGAGGTGTTACTAGAGGGGGTTCGACTATCACTTCTCAAGTTGCTAAGCAGTCTTTTGTTGGAGATGAAATTTCAATTAGAAGAAAAGTTGCTGAAGCAGTAGTTGCTGCTGAGTTGGAGCGGCGATATACAAAAGATCAAATCTTGGAATACTACATTAACTCTATATATTGGGGAGCAGGTGCTTATGGTTTACAATCAGCATCCTCAGAATATTTTAATAAAGATGTATCTCAATTGACATTAGATGAAGCAGCAACATTAGTAGTGATAATCAGAAGTCCGGCATATTACAACCCAAGGAAATATCCTGAAAGGGTTTTAGAAAGAAGGAATGATGTTTTAGATGTCATGCTTAAAGAAGGTTTCATAGTCGATATTCAGCATAGGTCAGCAAGATTAGCTCCTTTAACTATTGCTGAGCCAAATACTCTTTCTAACAAAGCAGAGCATGTCTCTGCTGAAGTAAAGAGGAGATTGCTAAATGATCCACAATTTGCAGTATTAGGTTCAACGAATGTGGAGAGGAAAAAAGCTTTATTCGGATGTCCATCAGATGATACTTCCTGTACTGGCGGAGGTGGATTAACTATTGAAATTACTGTAAATCTTGAATTACAAAATCACGCAAACCAAGTTCTAGATAAATGGGTTCCATCTGAAATAATAGATGTTGAACTTGAGGAGCCAGAGCCAAAACCAACTGGTGTTATTACGTTGATTAACAATAAAACTGGTGCGATAGAAGTTATGGCTTCTGGGTTACCGTTTGAAGATGAGCAATACAACTTAGCTACTCAAGGGAAAAGAAACCCTGGTTCAGCTTTTAAACCAATAACCCTCCTTGCAGCTTTGGAGTCAGGTGCCAAACTTTACAGTACAAGAGATTCACGAAGTCCTGTGGAAATTGATTGTGGATATCCATGTGCCCCTGATGGTATAGGCTCCAAATGGGTAGTTAGGAATTATGGAACATCAATTACAGCAGATAGATTTATAAATAAAATACCTGCACAGGATAGGGCCATAGAGCTCCAATGTATAGGGTTCCATCCAGAGGAGTTGAAGAACAAAGATTTTATTGAACAATTTCCAATTGCATCAAATTTAGATGAAATCGTAGAAGAGTCTGAAAAAATATTAGCTATTGGAGTTGCACTAAAGCAGTACTCAGAAAATGGTAATCCAATTATTTATACCGAAGATAAAGAGTTCACAGCTGAAGAGGAAAATGGAGAAAGTCTAATAGTAATCACTGATCCATTACTAATTGAAGAACAAAATAACTTAATTCAAATTGATTTAGAATCTGAAACTCAAATTATCTATAAACCTTGCCAAGATAAATCAGAATATAATAGATCAATTAAGTTGCTGGATACATCTGGAATGGTGTCTCTTGAAGAGGCTACAAGAAAATCTGTGAATACAGTTTTTGCCCAACTCGCATCCGAACTTGGCGGAGAAAAACTTTCTAGTACAGCAAATAGAATTGGAATAGATTCATATTTAGATCCAGTTATATCTCTAACTTTAGGTGCAGGTGCTGTAACCCCAGTGGAGCTTGCCTCTGCATATTCTTCTTTTGCAAATAATGGCTATCTTGCGCCTACATATTTAATTGAAAAAATTACAGATTCAAATGGGCAAGTATTGTATCAGCACATAACTTCACAAAGAGTTACGATTCCAGATCCGGGAGCTGCAGCTGCAGTTAGAAAAACTCTTGAAGTCGCAGCACAATTTGGTACAGGAACTAGAGCTGTCTTGGATGATAGGCCAATTGCAGGAAAAACTGGCACTCATCAAGGATTTAGAGAAGCATGGTTTATTGGATTTATTCCTCAATATACATCCTCTGTTTGGATAGGTTTTGCTGAAGAACAGCTACCACTCACTGATGTAGAAATTAATGGAGAGGTAGTGTCTAATGTTTCAGGTGGTAGGGTTCCAGCACCAATGTGGAAAGAGTTTATGGAAAAAGTAGTTGAAAACTTACCAGTTGAAGAGTGGCCAGCTGATCCTAGTGATATTGAAAAATATTATGAAATCCCAACTATAGAAATACCTCAATTGCTTGGTCTAAATATTATTGATGCTGAAGAAATAGCATTCTCAGGCTATATCTTACCAACAATAAAACTTGTAGATTCAGAAGAAGCACCAGGTTTAGTACTTACTCAAAGTATTGAAAGTGGAGAAGAAATGCCAGAAGGAACTGAGGTTGTTCTGGAGGTTTCGGGTAAAAAGTTTACTGCTCCTATTCCTAACATACCGCCATGTGTCTATACGAAAGATGAAGCTGAAGTTCTAATTAAAGATTTTATGAGAGAAACAAGTGTAATTCTATTTTTAAAAAATTCTTTTGAAGAGTCAGAATTACCTGATTGTCAAGGAAAGGTTATAGGAACAAATGTTGCACAAGGTGGAACAGTTTCTACAGGTGATAATCTAATCTTTATTGTTGCTAACTCTCAGGATGATTCTTAGAAAAAGATTTAAAAAATTCAAATAAAGTTAATACTGAAAACCCTGTAGCTCCTTTTCGATTACTACTTCTCGCTGGTCCTGCAATATCAAGATGTACCCAATCTAAACCATTTGTGAAATTCTCAAGAAGTAGTGCAGCTGTTATAGCCCCTCCAAATCGTCCACCAGTATTTTTCATGTCAGCTATATCTGATTCAATAAGTTTTTTGTAACCGCTATGTAGTGGTAGTGGGTAAAAATTTTCTTTTGAATTTTCAGTTGATTTTATAAATTTATCCTCAATTTTTTTATTGTTTGAAAAAACTGCACCAATATCCAGACCTAGTGCAACATAGGATGCCCCTGTAAGAGTTGCAACGTCGCAAATTAAATCGGGGTTTCTTTCCGAAGCATAAGCTAAAGCATCAGCCATTATTAATCTTCCTTCGGCGTCTGTGTTTAGAACTTCAATAGTTTTTCCATTTCGTGCTTTTAAAACATCACCTGGTCTTATGGCGCTACCACTAGGCATATTTTCTACTATTGGTGTAAATACTGTTAGGCCAATATCTACTTTATGCTTTGAAATTAAACTCATCACTCCCCATGCTGTTGCCGCGCCAGCCATATCAGTTTTCATCGTATCCATTCCTTCGGGAGATTTTAAAGAAAGACCACCAGAGTCAAACATCACACCTTTACCTATAAGAGCAATCTGAACATCAGCATTTTTATTATATTCTCCAACTAAGAAATACGGCTTTCTTTCAGACCCCTTAGCTACTCCTAACACTGCCCCAAAACTGTTCTCCTCTAGCCAATCTTCATCATGAACTTCAATACTGACTTCACTATTTAAGCCTTTGATTTCCTCTATGAAAAACTCAGGGGTCTTATCAAGTGACGGTGTATTAATCATGTCTCTGACCCAAAATACTGCTTCCTTTTTCAATGCACTGCTTTGGACATTAAGAGAATCAGAAAATGTTAACTCAATTTTATTATCATCTTTTTGTGACTTATACATATCAAACGTGTACTGAGAAAACATAATTCCTAATACCAACAAATCTTTATTTCCCTCAAAATTGAAAATATCAATTTCTGCACTATCCCTTAATTGTTCACCTATAGAGCTTCCCAAAGCTAGGAGGTCTGCCTCTTGAGTATCGTCAATTCCTACTAACACTGTTTGGTTTCCTTTTGATGAGAGAGAAGGGGGTATAACTAAAATATCATTGCTTTTTGGACTAAATTTATGAATAGTTATATATTCTTCAAAAGACTCTAAATCTTTAATGTACTCCTCTTTGTTATTGAAGTGTTCGTTGAAAAATAATATATCAATATTCATTAGTTACTAGGTGTCCATTCTTTTTCAAAGTCTCTCGCAAGCATCCATAAGTAATCCGAGAGTCTATTTAAATACATAACAACCTTTGAATCTTTTATCTCGAATGCATTTTGCCACGTAACACACTTTCGTTCAGCTCTTCTAGATACTACTCTTGACCAATCTATTTTTGCTGAAATTGGATTTTCACCAGGGACGACAAAAAATTCCGGAATTCCATTTTTCTCTTCTAGAGTATCTATTTTTTCTTCTAGGTTAGTTATCATCGTTTCTTCAACTAATGTCTTTCCAGGCAGTAGTTTCTCTCTATTTTCTTTGGAAGTTGCTAATTCTGCACCAACGATAAATAGTTCCCTTTGTATTTGTAAAATTACCTTTTTTGTTGCTTCTGGTAAATCTTTAGATGCTCTTATGATTCCAAGTGAAGCAACAAGCTCATCTACTGATCCATAAGCCTCTGGAGCCAGATTGTCTTTTGATACTGTATCACCATAAAGAAGTTTAGTATTTCCTTTATCGCCTTTTTTTGTGTAAATCTTCATGTAAACAGCATAGTCCTAAGGTAAAAGTATCAGAGTTCCTGTTCCCCCAAGTGACACTAATAAAGAAAGATAGCTCAGTCCAGTTGCCGCCATAACACCTGTATATGAGGTCTCGTTAAGAGATTTTAATGAGCCTAATGAAAGAACTGCTGAAGAAATATATAACCCTAATATTATATTTTTATAGAATGATGATATCTCTGGTGAAATTAATCCTGCAATCATCAATAAACATAACAAACTAGCAATAAACATCGAAGAACGGGCTATATTTTTCATCCCAATCCTTGTAATGGTAGGATCTACTAAAAACCAATGGCCAATCATCATGAGTGAAAATATTCCACTAACTAGCATTATTGGGAGAAAACTAGCCACGAGGCTACTCTCTAATAGGCTAAATGAATCATAGATTAAAATCAGAAAACTTATAAGGAATGAGAAATCTGATATTAATTTTTTTTCATGTGTCAGCACTGATAAAAGAATCACTAGTGCAATAAAAACAACTAAATTAAATCTAATAAATAAAGATATAGAAATTATTCCTGAAAATAATAAGCTAAAACCTTTTTTTGGCCCTGTTGAATGCCTAATGTACCAAAAATAAGGAATACTTAATATTAAAACCAGATATATAAATGTACTCAAATTCATACTCCTTTTACAATAATGTATATATGACTAATGAAAAAAATAATTTAAATATATTTGGTGCTTTAGTTTTAGGATTAGGGATTCTTCTTTTAACAGGGTGGGCCAAAATAGATACTTTATTTGATATGAATATATTAATTTCTTTTGTAGTATTTAGCCTTCTGTCATATATTTCTATCAGAGCGTATCGAGAGTTTAAATATCTAGGAATCATTATGTTTGGGAGTATTTTTCTTTTGTCACCCGAAGTTTTTGCTACAAGAAAAGGTGAACTCTTTCCAATTACTTATATAACTTTTATGGTTTATTTCTCTATTGTCTTTGGAAAATCTCTTTATAAAAAATGGAAAAGTTCACTCTAATACATACAATTATTCTTGTATTACCTAAAATAGAACCATGGTTCAGGGCATGATAAAAAAATTAATCCTTATTTCAATTTTTACCTTTTCTTTTGTTTTAATTAGTCAAAACAATGCATATGGAGAAATTTCTACCCCTGTAAATACTACATTTGGATGTGCGTCCAATGCAGTGGCTCCATTAGATAGTATTAAAGATTTACAAACATATTTAAACTGTAATGGATTTAATCCTGGGCCAATAGATGGAGTATCTGGCGGTAGGACAACTTCAGCAATAAAAGCTTTTCAGTCTGCATCAGGTTTAGTCCCAGATGGAGTAGTTGGTCCTGCAACAAAACAAGCAATGAGATCTTACTCAGAAGAATCTTTTACGTTTACGGGCAGCGGTTGGGGGCACGGTGTAGGTCTGAGTCAATACGGTGCAAAAGGACTAACTGAGCTTGGGGCATCGTTTTGTTCAAACACCAGCTCATGTACTTCTGATGAGGTTGTAAATTATTATTTCAAAGATACTGTCGATAAACAACTCTCTGATCTTTCGCTTTCATCACCAGAAATTGCTACCGATAAATCTGCATTATGGGTTGGACTTGCAAGGAATGCCAAAAATATATCCTTGACTACACTGCCATCATCTAGTCCTCCAACATTGTTTATCTGCCAAGAAGGCCTCACTCAGACTGCAGGAGTACAGTCATTTTTAGCCTCAAGAGGCTTTGAGCCTGGACCTGTAGATGGAGCTTATGGTGATAAAACTGCAAATGCTTTAAGAAACTATCAAGCTTCTAAAGGAATATCTCAAACTGGAGCAATCGATGATGCTACAGTGGGCGCAATCAAAAGTGATGCCTCTAGTGATGGTCCTTGTGAATCTATTTGGGGGCCTGTAAAAATTAGTGGTGGGGCAACTATTTCGACTATATATTCAAATGGAGGGTGTTATTTTGCTGGTCATCCCCTCGTTTCCAAAAAGTCTGCAAGTTGTAACATAACAATAAAATGGTCTGAAGGTGGTCGGATTCGCGTTGGCCCTAGAGAACATAAGCACGGAGAATTAAAGCTACGTTCTAAGTCTGTGTCTACAGGCTTTCATGTTGTTCTTGCTGTAAATTTAGAAAAATACCTGTATGGTTTAGCAGAAATGCCATCACATTGGAATGTTAAAGCCTTAGAGTCTCAAGCATTAGTTGGAAGAAGTTATGCAGTTTTCCACTACTTAGACGAAAACATACCTAGTCAGCAGACGGTCTATGATGCAGGGTTGTCTGAAAAGCAAAAAGCTTACTGCTGGTGTCATATTGGATCAACTGCATCCAGTCAATATTATTATGGATACCTTAAGGAAATTGCAGGCCCAAATTGGGTACAAGCCGTAAATAATACTTCAGGAAAAGTTATTACTTACGGTGGTGGTTATACGAGAGACGGAGTTATACAAGCTTTTTATTCTTCTTCAACTGGGGGGGAAACTAACGATAATGCAGTAGGTTTTGGATCTTCAACTGTATGGCCTTATCTTCAAACTGTGGATGACCCTTGGTCTATAGATAATCGTGTAGGGAACCCTAAAGCAGCATGGTCATATGACTTTACAACTTATCAACTATCTAGAAATATTCTTTGTGGTGACATTCCGTGTTTTGATGCAATTACAGACATTTATGTTTCTGCAGCTGCAACCTCCGGTGCAGCAACTGAGGTTACTATGAAAGGTTATAAAAATGGAGCTGCAAGAACGGTAACTAAATCTGGAAGAAATATTAAATCACAACTTGGTTTTGCATCACACTATTTTAAAACTTCAAGCACTTCAGATGTTTCAACGTTAGCCGTAGGTCCTGTAACTGTAGACAATACAACTCCATCGAGTTCTTCATCAGGAGGGAGTGTTGTTGAGTCATCAGGTGATACAGCCCAATATGCAACATCGACTAGTGGTCTCCTTTACTTGAGTAAAGCAGGCTTACTTGATAAATGTACTCAAAGTTCGTCCGCATGTCAGAATAAAACAATTTCCAGAGAAGAGGCAGCAGCAGTAGTTGCTGTAACTGGGGGGATTCCATTAGATGCACCAAACGCTTATAGCGATGATGATCAAAGCATTTATCAGAAAGCGATAAATGGTATGCCGTATTATGGGATGCAAGTATGTTTTGGAAGCCCGTTTCAATATCTTCCCAAAGAGTCTGTAACAAGAGATGAATTTGCTTGTATGTTAACTAAAGCTATCAAGGCAGGTACAACAAACGATTTAACAGGTAGCACTGATCCTTATTCTGATGAAGGTGCGAGCAAATGGACAAGTAGCATCTATACTCTCGCTGCAAATGATATTATTCCTGCATGTAGCTCCTTAGCAGACAAATTTTGTCCAAGTAGAAAAACATCGATTGGGGAGGTTTCTTTCATGATCAACAAATTAGTAACCAAGTCTCTTGTCAATTCTGATGTTTATACCCAAACACCTTTTCAAAGTGGCTGGGAACCAGTTGGGGGTGAAGTAGAATCAGCAGCACAAACAGCTGTTTCTAATCCCAATGAAGGCAATGATGATTGTGTAGCTAAAGATAATTCAAATGTAAAACTAGATAACACTTTAGACTTGCAAAAGTTTTTAACTAATAATGGCTTTAAACCAGGACCAATTGATGGGCAATCTGGTCCACAGACAGTATCTGCAATAAAAGCTTTTCAAACAGCCAGCGGACTACTAGCTGATGGAATAGTTGGTAATAAAACTAAAGCCGCTATGAGAAACTATACAGGGTGCACTACGAATTCCTGTTCTGCGCGAGATAATAGAGCTGCAAATCTAGATTCTGTTGAGGGGATTCAAACATACCTCTCAAACAATGGTTTCAATCCTGGAATAATAGACGGAGAAATGGGTTCCTATACTAAAGAAGCTATTAAAGCTTTTCAAAGAAAAGTAGGACTTATCCCTGATGGTGTTGCTGGTGCCAGAACTAAGTCTGAAATGAAAAAATATACAGGATGTTAACCTAGAAATTTTTTGATTTCTTCCCCAATTTGTTCAGTAGTAAATTTAAATTGTTCTCTTAAATTATCCATTGGTGCTGAGATTCCAAATTGATCAATTGAAAAAGATTTTGTTATTCCACCAAGGTAGGTCTCCCAGCCAATTGATCGCCCTAGTTCAATTGTAAAATTTAAGTTACTTGCTTTAAGATCACTGATTACCTGGGGATCAACATTTTCTAATTTATTTAATATCGGAACAGAAACGATTCTTACTTGTGTTTCTTTAAGGTATTCTTTTATAGAAAATGCTAGCTCTAATTCAGATCCTGAAGCAAAAATAGTAACGTCGCCTCCCTCTGACGCAATGTACGCACCGTTAGTAAATTCTTCATACTTAGTATCTAAATCTAAATATTCAAGATTTTGTCGAGTAAGTACGATAGCTTTTGGATTTCCAGATTTACTAAATGCATATCTATATGCATACTCAATTTCGCAGCTGTTAGATGGTCTTATGACATCTAGATTAGGAATTAGGCGTAATGCCATTAAATGTTCTATAGGTTGATGAGTTGGACCATCCTCACCTAAGTAAATTGAATCATGAGTAAATATGAATACGGAATCACTTTCCATTAATGCAGCAAGTCTTATGCTTGGTCTCATGTAATCTGAAAATACTAAAAATGTGGAACCATATCCAACTAAATGACTGTGTAGAGTTATTCCGTTTACAATCGCTCCCATGGCGTGTTCTCTTATGCCGTATTCGAGATTGCGACCACCATAATTTTCATGTGAAAACTTACTATCACCAACGATTTGTTTGGTTGAAGCTGTTAAATCAGCTGATCCACCAATGATATTGTTTGTAACTGTTCCGATATAATTTAAAACATTTGAACCAGCAATCCTAGTTGCTAATGAAGTTTTGTCAGAGTGTAGTTCTATAGATATATCATTTGAAATTAATAAATCCCAACTTTTCTTAAACTCATCATTTGTTTCATATTTATTACTAAAAGTTTCTTTCCATTGAGAAAATAAATTATTGTCTATTCTTCTTTTTTCATCAAAATAATCATATATTTCTTTTTTATGTTCAAAAAGATCTTCTTGCCAGCCAATATTATTCTTGAATTCTTGCATTTCATCAGCTCCGAGTGGCGAACCATGAACTCCACTCGTATCTTGTTTATTCGGAGCGAATTTTCCAATTATTGATTTAGCTATGATGATAGATGGTTTATCGTGCACATTTCTGGCATCTATTAATGCTTGAGAAATCTCATTTTCATCATGCGCATCAACTTGAAGAACATGCCACCCTATAGATTCAAATTTTTTCTTTTGATCTGTTGATGATACATTAGTGACCCTTCCATCAATAGAAATGTTATTGTCATCAAAGATATAGATTAACTTTCCCAACTTCCAAACTGAAGCTAGTTCTGCAGCTTCAAATGAGACACCTTCCATCAGGTCTCCGTCCGAAACTATTCCATATGTAAAATGGTTAATTATATCCTCTCCTAATAGTTCAGAAAGATACCTTTCAGCTAGTGCAAATCCTACTCCAGTAGAAAAACCTTGGCCCAAAGGACCTGTTGTCATATCTATACCTAGGGATGTATCTAGTTCAGGGTGTCCAGGAGTTTTTGATTTTAATTGACGAAAGTTTTTCAAATCTTCTATTGATATGTCGAATCCATTTAAATGAAGTAGGGAATACAAAAGCATAGAGCCATGACCAGGGCTGAGAATAAATCTATCTCTATTTATCCAAGAAGGATTTTCATTTGAGACTTTAAGAAATTTTTTGTAAAGTACTGTTCCAACATCTGCCATCCCTAATGGCATACCCGGATGTCCAGAACCCGCTTCTTCAACGCCAGCAGCTGAAAGTATACGAACAGATTTAGTAACTTTATTGAACATTTATAACAGTATAGGACTTACTTACACTGAGGCAAAAGAGTCTTTTGCATGATACGAAGACCTTACAAGGGGACCTGATTCTATATGGGGTATTCCCAAAGATTCACCTATAGATTTATACTTTGAAAATTCTTCTCTTTCTACATACCTATGGATTGGTCTATGTTTTGCAGTTGGTCTTAAATACTGTCCGATGGTTACAATATCAACATTGATTTGAGATAAATCTTCGAGCACAGCTATTACTTCATCAAATTCTTCTCCCATGCCAACTATTAAACCAGTTTTAGTTTTACCTAAAAAAGCAGAATCTTTTGCATACTGCAGTAAAGATAACGACCTGCCATAAGATGCTGCTGTTCTTATTTCTCTTTGGAGTCTTGGGACAGTTTCCAAATTATGGTTTAGCACTTCCGGATTTGCTCTGATAATATTATCAATCGAACTTTTGTCTCCCTTAAAATCAGGGATTAGAACTTCAACGCTTGTTTCTGGATTAACCCTCTTTATTTCTGTAATTGTCTCTGAAAAAAAATTAGATCCTCCGTCAGAAAGATCGTCTCTATTGACTGAAGTGACTACAGCATGAGTAAGCCCCATGGTCTGAACACTTTCAGCTACACGCAAAGGCTCTAAGTCATCTAAGTCACATGGTTTTCCTGTATTCACATCACAAAAACCGCAGGCTCTTGTACAAGTATCTCCCATTATCATAAAAGTCGCAGTTCCCATAGACCAGCATTCATATATATTTGGACAAGATGCTTCTTCACAGACAGTGTTTAATTTTTTTTCAGAAATAAGATTCTTCAAATCTCTGTAGTCTTTTCCTAAGTTAGCTTTTACTTTCATCCATTCAGGCCTTTGAGGCTCATCTGGAAGCAAGCCCTTTATGGTAATTGGAATAATATTTTTATTTTTTTGGAAAACACCCCTATCAACCATCTCATCTATTTCATGTGTTTTTTGCTTTTTAAGTTGGGTGGGGGTGAATTGAGACATCTGTACATCAGTATCTTGATACCCATAAACTACAGGGAAAATTTCATTAACTTTTTTTACAACATCATCAAAAGAAACCTCTTTATTAAATGTTTGAACTGCTGCTATCTTTTCTTCTTCATTCCCACAAGGATTAATTAAATTAAAGCCATCTAGATTATCAAATATATTTAATGAAAATCCATGATAAGTTGTCCACTTACTTACCTTTATACCTATAGACGCTATCTTCCCTTCTGAAGTCCACACCCCTGTGTCATCTTCTTTAGAAAAAGAATCTATATTAAAACTTTTTAGTGTTTCAATAATTGTTGTTTCTAAACTTCTAACAAAAGGTATTACTTTTTTTGGATCTTCTAACCTAATTATTGGATAGCCAATTAATTGACCCTTGCCATGAAAAGTTACATCTCCACCACGGTCAGTTTCAAAAAATTCTATACCTTTTTTTTCTAACTGGTCACTATCTAAAAGAATATTTTTAGGATCTCCTGTTCGTCCAATGGTTATTACATTGTTATGTTCAAGAAGTAGTAAATAGTCATAGAGGTTGTATTCATTTGAAACAGACTCTTTGAGACCTTTTTGTAAAATTAAAGCTTCGGAGTAAGGAAGGCTACCAAGCCATCTAATATTTAGTTTTCTCAATTTAGGTCTTCTGACCAAGTATGATTTTCTAACTGGTCTTTAATGCTATTTAGAAACAAAAGTGCCGTTGAGCCATCAAACACTCGATGATCCCACGTAAGACTGAGTAAACCAGTATTTCTTATTGCTATTGAATCCGATCCATCTGCAGATTCTATAACAACTGGTTTCTTTTTTATTGACTCAGTAGAAAGTATTGCTACGTTTGGCTGATTAATTATTGGAGAAGTGAGAAATGAATTAAATGATCCGTTGTTAGAAATTGTGAATGTACTTCCAGTTACATCTTCTAAACCATATTCCTTACCTCTTAGCTGTTTAGAAACTTCTGTAATCTTTCTTGCAAGTCCTCGAAGATTAAATGAATCAGAATCCTTTATAGTCCCGACAAGCAATCCCTCTCTATTAAGATCAACAGCAATCCCTAAATTTATGAAATCATGATATTCATGAACATTGTTTTCTAAGTCAAATGAGCTATTAACTACTGGGTACTCACGCAATGCGTTAGTGGTAGCAACTGAGATGAATGGTAGAAACGTGAGAGAGAATCCTTCCTTTTGCTTAAACTCTGATTTAACTTTATTTCTTAATGTCGCAATATTTTCAAAATCAACTTCTACTGAAGTCATGACATGTGCAGAGGTTTGTTTTGAAAGGATCATATTCTCTGCAATTCTCTTTCTTAATCTTGGAATATTTCCACTAGTAGCTTTCTTTGGCTCTTCAGAATTAATTGGCTCAGATATTTCATTCTTTACCTCTTTCTCTTGTGGCTTCACTACTTCACCAGAATCAAGTATCTTTTCAATATCTTTGCGAGTAATACGATTATCCTTACCAGTTCCTGAAACCTGTGAAAGGTTAATATTATTTTCTTTTGCAAGTTTTCTTACAATTGGCGAAAGTTTCTGATCTCTATTATTTGTGACTTGGGTAGATGTTTCTGTAGTCTCAATTTTTACTTCTGGAATTTTTTCACTCATATTTTCTTTTACAACTTCAGCTTCTTCTTTGGGTTTTTCACTTGTAGAATTGCCATCTCCACCTAATTCCATTAAAGAAACTCCCACTTCGACTGTTTCACCCTCTTCAACAAGTAATGCTGTAACTTCTCCCGCAAATGGTGAGGGGACTTCCGTGTCTACCTTATCGGTTGAGATTTCAAGGATTGGGTCATCCTCTTTAACTACATCTCCAACTGAGACAAGCCACCTTAGAATAGTTCCTTCGGTTACTGTTTCGCCTAATTGAGGCATTTTTACAATTTCACCCATTATTCTATTGTAATTCTTTGATAGCTTTTACAACATTTTCAGCACTAGGAATAAAACTGTCTTCTAGTACAGGAGCAAATGGTATATGAGTATTTGGCGCAGTAACTTTAACAATAGGGTTATCCAAAGTCCAAAAACCTTTATCTGCAACAAAAGACGAGATTTCAGATGCTATTGATGAAAAGGGGACATCTTCTTGAAGAATTACTAAGTTTGAAGTTTTTTCTACAGATTTTAAAATTGTTTCTTCATCTATTGGAAAAATACTTCTTAAGTCAATGACCTCAACAGAAACACCTTCATCATTTAAAGTTGCAGCTGCTTCAAGAGCGGTTGGAACCATTCCTGACCAAGCAACTAAAGTGACATCAGAACCTTCTTTTACAATATTTGCCTTACCGATTTCAACCTCATACAAGCCGACAGGTACTTCCATTTTTAAGTCAGGTTTTCTATAAAGTTTTTTATGTTCCAAAAACATAACAGGATTGGGATCGTTGATTGAAGCAATCAATAATCCTTTGGCATCATAAGGGTTTGCTGGTGCAACTACTTTAATACCCGGATGATGTGCTAAAAGAGACTCCGGACTAATTGAGTGAAAAGGACCAGACCTTGTTCCTGCGCCTGTAGGTCCCCGTACGACCATAGGAACAGGTTTTCCAGCTTTCCAGTAATATTTTGCAGCTTCAGTCGTGATCTGATCAAGAGCGGGATAAACAAAATCAAAAAATTGAAGTTCAACTATTGGTATCTTTCCATATAAAGCAGCACCTACAGCTGCTCCCATAAATGCACCTTCAGAAATAGGTGTGTCTAATACTCTATTTGAACCATATTTTTCATGAAGTCCTTTAGTTGCTTTGAAAGCTCCTTCAAATGCTCCTATATCTTCACCCATCATGAATACATCTGAGTTATTTTCCATAGCTTCATCCAGCCCATTCGTGATGGCTTCTATGAAATTCATAGTTTTTGTATTTGAACCATCATTTTTAGAGACAGGGGTCATTCTCTCTTGGAATATCTCTAATATTTCTTCATCTGGATTTGGGTCTGCTTGGTTTTTTGCCCACTCCAATGTTTCTCTAACTTCTGTGTCAATTTCTTCTGCAAGTGCAGTAAAATCTTTCTCTGTGAAAAGAGTTTCTCTGATTAAAGAATCTTCAAATCTAGTAATCGGATCTCTATCCATCCAAAACTCTCGGACCTCATCACCAACATATTCAGCAGGATCATGACCAGCATGGCCATAGTGTCTAAAAGTTACGAGTTCTATTAGAGTAGGACCATTTCCAGAGTTAGCTTTTTCACGAGCTTTATGCATTGTATTTATAACTTCATAAATATTATTTCCATCGATAATTACTGACTCTATCCCATAGCCAAGTCCCCTATCGGCTACATTAGGTGTTCCAAACTCTGTTTCATTTGGAGAAGAATAAGCAAACTGATTATTTTGTACAGTAAAAATAATTGGTAGATTGTGAACACCTGCCATGTTAATACTTTCATGCCATGTTCCTGTTGCAGTTGCTCCTTCACCACAATTTGCAACCGCGACTACATTATTTTTTTCAAACTGGGCAGTAAGCGCAACACCGACAGCAACTGGAGCAGAATCTGGTAACGGGGAGACAACCATCAATGTTCCCTTGTCAACCACTCCAAAGTGACTATTGCCATCTCTACCTTTTGATGGACCATCCTTTTTACCATAAAAATTTAATGCAATTTCTTTGAGCGTTACTCCCCGTTTAATCTGCACACCAAGATCTCTGTGTGTTCCTCCAAACACATCTTGACTCTCCATGCCGGCACCGATGCCAGCCATTGAAGCCTCTTGACCTATACCTGGATAAACTGCTCCTGAAAGTTGGCCTCCTTTATACATTTTTAGAAGCCTGTCTTCTAGAATCCTTTGAGTTTTCATTGACTTGTATATATCCCACAATTCGTCTTTAGTCAAAGTTGCTGAATGTCCTACTCGTTCTATTTTCTTTACTTCCACTAGTGAAGCCCCTTTCCATTTAATGACAATAGTGACTCCCCGACTGCTTCGCTTAGTGTCGGATGAGCATGTATAAATTCTGCAGCTTCAGCAGGCAGAGCTTCCCAACCTACCATGTACATTAGTTCATGAATCATTTCTCCAGCACTTGGACCGCAAATGCTTGCACCAACTATAGGTCCGTTTTTCTCTGCATAAACTTTTACTAAACCCTGGTTACTGTTCTGAATCATGGCTCTTCCGATTCCAGCAAAGGAGTGTTGTGCTTGATCAACTTCAATTTCCTTTAGCTTTGCTTTATCGGAATTTAAACCTACTTCAGCTAATTCTGGGTTTGTGTATACAACATAGGGTATTGCAGAATAGTTAATTGGACTTGCAACTCCAGTTGCGATATAAGAAACTGCACACATAGCTTCAGCAAAAGCAACATGCGCTAACTGAGGAGCATTACTGATAATATCCCCGGCAGCAAAAATATTTTCTTTGCCATTTACCTGCATAGTTTCAAGATTGACATCTATATAGCCATTTGTAGTTGTTACAGAAATATCTTCTAACCCAATGTTTTCAGTCAAAGGACTTCTTCCAATCGCAACTAAAACTGTATCGAATGTTTCTTTTTCACCATCAGAAAATATTATTTCTTTATCTTTAACAGAGTCTATTGACGTACCCATTTTGAAGATAACGCCTCTTTTTGTTAATTGTTTTCTTAATTCACCTGATGTTCTTTTATCAAAACCTGGAAGTATTTCTTTTTCCAATTCTACCACTGTGACAGTGGAGCCAAGGTCAGTTAACAGGCTTGCAAACTCACAACCTATTGCACCTGCACCAACTACACATACTTTTGAAGGAGGTTTTTCCCAATTGAGTGCTGAATCAGAATTGATTATAAATTCGTTATCATACTTTAGACTAGCTAATTCTCTTGGTTTGGAACCTGTAGCAAGAAGTATGTAATCAGTCTGAATTAATTCTTCTGAACCATCTTCTTTTTTGACGAGAACCGAGTTTTCATTTTTTATCTTCCCCCATCCATTAACAACATTTACTTTTTTACTTTTAAGCAACATGCCAATCCCGCCAACTAATTTTGATACAATATCTTGTCTTTTAGTGGAAGCTTTTTTCCAATCTATTTCTGAGGTTTTAACTTGTATTCCAAAATCAGATGCATTATTTATTTCATGATTTAGTTCAGCAAGGTGTAGCCAGTATTTTGCAGGTATACATCCCCTGTTTAGACAAGTACCTCCAAGTACGTCAGACTCGATAATTGTTACATCTAGATCAAAGTTGTTTGCATAAAGCGCAGCTGCATATCCAGCTGGGCCACCGCCAATAATGGTTAATTTTTTCAAATTACCTCTTTCTGGATAGGGTTGCTATCCAATCGAGATAATAACTGTACTTTTAAAAAGGGGTCTCCTTTAAAAGTAGTCAAAGTTATTGTCACTATTAAATCTACTAAAAAAGAAAGTATTTACCAACTCAAGATACTTCATTAATTGTCTAAAATGTAGCTATGCAGACAAGATTTTTAATCCTTTCCTCTTTATTAACTGGATTGTTAATTCTTGTCTCTTTTGGAGTTTGGCTGATAACAAATTAATGTGAATAGTTTTAAAATGCCCAATGGGGTTCATCACATCCCACTTGAACTCCCCTGGAGCACACCAGGTAATGTAAATGTTTATCTCTTAGAAGAGAATGATGGCTATGTGATGATAGATTGTGGAGTGGATGGTTCTGAATATTTAAAACTTCTCGAAATGCATTTAAATCAACTTGGAATTACTTTTAATGATATCAAATTGCTAGTTGGAACACACATGCATATTGATCATATAGGTTTATCTCAGCGTCTGCGAGAGTTTGATATTCCATTTGCATTATATAAAAATAGTATTGATTATCTTGACGAATATAACGACTGGTCTATAAGATTTAAAGATTTAATTAGAATGGCCAAAAATGAATATACTCCAGTCTCTTTCATAGATGATTTAAAATCAATAAGTACACCTCTATATGCTGGAAGATTAGAAAAACCAGATATTCTATTATCAGAAGGGAGGGTCAAGTCAATAAAAAGGAACCTCAATGTAGTTTTTACACCAGGACATGATTACAGTGAGATCTCTCTTTATGATGAAAAGACTAAAATTGTATTCTCGGGTGACCACATTCTTCCAAGAATCACACCTTTTATACCCGTGCAGAATGAAAATAGTAACCTCTTGAAAGAATTTTTAGATTCTTTAGATAAAGTAGATCATTTAGATCATGAAATAATTGCACCTGGTCATGGAAACATAATTTCTAATCCACACAAAAGAATCGAACAGATGAAACTACATCATCAGAGGAGGTCAGAAAGAATCCTAGGTTTTCTAAAGAATGAAGATTTAACAGGTTGGGAGATTTCAAATAAACTTTTTCCACGAGATTTAGATTCATTAAATTTAAGACTCGCATTCCAGGAAACACTCGCTCACTTACATTTATTAAAATCGCAGAGAAGAGTAGAAAAAAATAATAAAAACGGTGTTAATAAATGGACTTTAATTAATTAGAGTGGCTTGTAGCCCCTATTCATTGCCTCTTGTAAAGAATCAGGTGAAAAAGCTTGTAGTTTATTGTTCATAATTAAATCTTTTTCTGTCTGGAGAATTTCAATAGCTTTGAATTCTTCTTCATTGTCACAGTCATACACTTTCATGTTTAATCGATTTCCTAGAAATCTATAACTTTCAAACCTTGTTAAACGTGCCAATTTATAAGTTAATTAATTCTGCAATTTTCGATCTTGCTGACTTTGAAGAACCAAATAATAAAGAGTCTGATTTTGCTTTCTTGAAGTACAGATGAGCTGGATGTTCCCAGGTAAAACCTATGCCCCCATGTACTTGAATATTGTCACCAGCAACTTTGTTGTAAACTTCTGAACAGTAAGACTTAGCAAGTAGAGCACTCATTTCCAATTCTGTTTGATCCTGCATATCGACTCTAACTGAGTTATATGCAAGGGATTTTGCACTTTCAATTTGTAACAACATATTTGCACAAATATGCTGAATAGCCTGAAAAGATCCAATAGGTCTTCCGAATTGAATTCTCTCCTTAGCGTAACTTGTAGACATATCTAAACATGCTTGTGATCCTCCGACTTGTTCCAAAGAAAGGAATGCTGTTGATATATTCTGAACCCTTTTCCAGACAGTAAGTTCTTCATCAAGTTCAATCATTATGTTTTCATTTTTAACATTTACATTTGAAAATGAAACTTCCGCTAAAGGCCTGGTTTGATCAAGTGATGGAGTTTTTGTAACACTAACACCTTCTTCATCTGTTTTAACGAGTACAAATTTAAAAACTGCATCATGCTTAGCTAATACTGCGATAAAGTCGGAGGAATCACCAAACATTACATATTTTTTTGTTCCATTAAGTAGCGTTCCAGCATCTGAAGAAGTCAGATTTGTCTGTATACTTTCTGTGTTAATATCATATTTGTCATTTTCATAAATACCAAAAGTTCCTATCTTCTCGCCGGAAATTACTCCAGGAAGGAGATTATTTTTTATTTCTGGGGCTGAGTTTAAAAGTAGGTGTTTAAACACAACACCCGAACTAAAAAGTGGAACTATAGGAAGATAGTAACCAGAAACTTCAGAAAGTATAGAAGCTTCCACTGAAGAGAATCCTAATCCTCCATCCTCTTCTGGTACATCTAAAGCAAGCCAACCTTGCTCATTTACTAATTTCCAAAGATCAGAATCAATCCTGATATCTTCATCAACTTTTTTTATAGTCTCTAAAAGATCTATTTGTTCTGAAAGTAGTTTTTCAGCATTCTCTTTAATTTCTTTTTGTAAGTCTGTAAGTATAAATTGCATTTTCTTAGTCTAATTTTATTTTTTATTTTACGTATTGAAATCTTGTTTGTTTTTATTAATTATTAACATGGTATATATGTTAAAAATTACAAACTTACATGCAAACGTCGAAGATACACCTATTTTAAAAGGAATAAATTTAGAGATAAATCCTGGAGAGGTCCATGCAATAATGGGCCCAAATGGTTCTGGTAAATCTACCCTATCAAATGTTTTAATGGGTAACCCGGTTTATGAAGTTACTGATGGAACCATCATGTTCAATGGTAAAGATATCACAGAGGAACCAGTTGATAATAGGGCTAAGGAGGGTATGTTTTTAGCATTTCAATATCCCGAATCAATACCCGGCGTAACAATAGTAAACATGCTAAAAACTGCACTTACCAACATAGAAAATACTGAATATTCAACCCTAGAACTTAGATTAAAAGTAGCTGATGCTATGAAAGATCTCGGATTGTCCCCTGATTTTGTAGACAGATACTTGAATGAGGGTTTTTCAGGGGGAGAAAGAAAGCGAAATGAAATTCTTCAACTTGCAGTATTAAATCCTACATTAGCAATTCTAGATGAAACTGATTCAGGGCTTGATGTTGATGGGCTACGAATTGTTGGTGAAGGTATCAGCAAACTAAGAACTCCTGAAAGAGGCTATCTTGTAGTCACCCATTATCAAAGATTGCTTGAGTACATAACACCGGACTTTGTACATGTTTTTGTTGATGGAAAAATTGTTGAAACTGGTGGTAAAGAATTGTCTGATAAACTAGAAAAAGAAGGATACGAATCTTATTTATGAAAAAATTTGAAAATATAAAAAAAGATTTTCCAATTTTTGCTCGTGAAGTAAATACTAAAAAACTAACTTATCTTGACTCTGGTGCAACTTCACAAAAGCCTCAATCAGTAATTGATTCCATGAATAATGTGTACATAAATACAAATGCGAATGTTCATAGAGGTACATATGTATTATCTGCAGAAACTACACAGCTTTACGAGGATGTTAGAAAAAAATGTAAAAATTTTCTGAATGCTTATCACTCAGATGAGATTATTTTCACAAAAGGTGCCACTGAAGGATTTAATTTTCTTGCAAACTCAATAGTAAAAAAATATCTCCATCCTGGAGATGAGATTTTGCTCACAGAAATTGAGCATCATGCAAACATAATCCCCTGGCAAATGGTTGCAAAACAATATCAGTTGGAGATAAAATACATAACTATTAATGACGACTTTAGTATTGATATGGATGATCTTAAGAGCAAGATTTCTAGCAAAACAAAAATTGTTTCAATTACTGGTGAATCTAATTTATCTGGATTGCTTCCTGACATAAAAATGATACGTAACTTAGTTAAAGAAAATAGCGATGCAATATTCATACTTGATGGAGCTCAGTTAGTTCCTCATAGAAAAGTTGACGTGCAAGATCTTGGGATTGATTTTATTGTATTCTCTGGACACAAACTTCTTGGCCCGACTGGAATTGGCGTTGTTTGGGGAAGATTAGAATTACTGAACGAACTTGATCCGGTATCAGGTGGTGGGGATATGATCGAAGAAGTCTATTATGATAGAGCCACATGGGCACCCGTTCCGCATAAGTTTGAAGCTGGAACACCTCCTTATGTAGAAGCTATTGGCCTAGGCGCTGCAATTGACTATTTAGAAAATATTACGATGGAAAAAGTTTCAGATCATTCAGATCACCTCAGAAAGTATGCTCAGAAAATTTTTTCAGATTTAGATAGAGTTAATGTTATACATACAAATGAAGAATTTGCTGGTTGTACCTTCAGCATGCATGTTGATAACATACATGCCACAGATATCTCCCTAATGCTTGATACTTATGGTGTTGCTGTAAGAGCTGGTCATCACTGCGTTCAACCTTTTCATCGCAAATTAGGGATTGATGCTACTTTTAGAGCCACTGCCTATATCTATAACGACGAAAATGATCTTGATGTTTTCAAAGATGCGCTTGTTAACAGCATTCAGATGCTGGGTTAATTATGCCAATTGATTCAAAAGTACAAGAGTATAAAAAAATCTTAGATTTATTTCCCAATGCTCAAGAAAAATATCAGTACTTGATTGAACAAGCTAAAGATAATACTGATTTTCCTGAGGCATTAAGAAACGATAACTTTAAAGTGAGTGGTTGCCAGAGTCAAGTTTGGCTTATTCCTGAAAAAAAAGAAGATAAAGTGTATTTCATGAGTGACTCAGATGCCTTAATTGCAAAAGGTCTTGTAACTTTAATTGCTTCGATTTACTCAGATGAAACACCGGAAGATATTTTGAGTTCTGAAATTGACTTAATGGAAGAATTCGAATTGGGTGTAATTCTAAGCCCAGCGAGAAGGAATGGTGCTTTCAATATGTTGAAGATGATAAAGGACTATGCATCAAAGCTTACAAATAGTTAAATTTCCATCCACCAATTTTCGTGAGCAAATTCTATCCAAACGGGATTAGAAAACTTGGCAACTTCGTTAACAAAGTAATGTGGTTCAAAATCACTTTCATTATTCCACCAAAGTGACATAAACCTTACGTCACATTCATGATTAATATTTTCCTTGATGTAATTAGATAACTTTTCGAAAGTTTCACCACTGTCACAAATGTCATCAACAATCAAAATACTTTTGTCTTTTGGTTTAGGTAAATAGTTTTCCCAATGTGGAAAGTCTCTTGTTGATGCGTGGACAGGTTTGAAGGGAACATTTAACTTGTGAGACATCATTACTCCTGGAATTAAACCACCTCGACTTATACCCACAATGACGTCTGGAATAAAATTATCTTTTTCAATTTTGCTGCAAACAACCTCTGTATCTTTAAATTGTTGATCCCATGTATAACTTAGTTTTTCCATATGATGAATTATTGTATCAAAATTAAAATTCATCATGACATTTATTTATATAAATATTTACCTTCAAATTTAATTCGTTAGTTGTGGTTAGTTTATAATTAACAACATGAAAAGGAGGTAAGGATGCGTAGAAGATGGGCGGTAGGTCTAATCTTAATCAGTATTCTTACTATGGCATGCGGTGGAGCCGCATCCGTAGATGAATATAAAGCTGCATTTGTGTATGTAGGTCCAGCAGACGATGGTGGATGGTCACAAGCACATGATGTAGGTCGACAATATCTAGTAGAACAAACTGGTATTCAAACAGAGTACACAGCTCTAGTACCAGAAGATGCTACAGAATTCAGAACAGTTGCAGAAGCATATATTGAACAAGGTTACAATATTATCTTTGGAACAACTTTTGGTTACATTGATGCGATGGCAGAAATGGCAGAGGAATATCCAGATGTCATTTTCTTACATTGCTCAGGATATCTAAACAACGATACAAACTTTGCGAATTATTTTGGAAAGATGTATCAGCCAAGATATCTTTCTGGTTTAGCTGCAGGGGCTATGACTGATTCAAATAAAATTGGTTATGTTGCAGCATTTCCAATACCAGAAGTAATTAGAGGAATTAATGCTTTTGCCGCAGGAGTAAATGAAGTGAACCCTGATGCTACTGTTGAAGTAGTTTGGACATTCACATGGTTTGGTCCAGAAGCAGAAACACAAGCTGCAAATGCACTGCTTGAAACAGGTGCAGATGTACTTGCTCAACACCAGGATTCAGCAGCAACAGGACTAGCTGCAGAAGCTGCTGGTGCAAAATGGATATCATACAACACTGCTTATGGTCAAGACTCTGCTCCAGAAGCATTTGTAACGGCTCCAGTCTGGGATTGGGGTCCATATTATGTTGATATTGTTGAATCAATAATTGATGGAACTTTCACTACAGAAAGTTACTGGGGAGGTATGGAGACTGGTTTAGTTTCTCTATACGATTTATCTTCAGACGTACCATCTGAAACAGCAACATTAATTGCCGAAAAAACTGAAGCAATTATCAATGGAACTCTAGAAGTTGCGATAGTTGAAGAAGAATTTATTAGTAACGTTATTGGAACAGTTAATCCATAACTAGATGTATTACAACGCTCTAGTCGGATGACTAGAGCGTTGTAAACAATCACTTAATGAATCAAATTATCCTAGAAGCAAAAAATATTACAAAATCCTTTGGAAATACCAATGCCCTTAAGAATGTAGATTTTTACTTATACGAATCAACAATCCATGGTCTGCTTGGCGAAAATGGTGCAGGTAAATCCTCATTAATGAATATTTTATCTGGAATTTATCAGCCTGAAAATGGCTCTCTTTATATAGACGGTGAAAAAGTTAAAAAATTAAATCCCGATATTGCATCAAAACTTGGAATTGGAATGGTTCACCAAGAATTTAGACTCATCGATAACTTTAGTATTAAAGACAATTTGACACTATCTAAAGCAAATATCTATACAAATAGTTTTCATGAAGGTTACGAAAAGTACTCAGATATATTTTCGCTAACAGTTAATTATTCAACACCAATAAGTGAGTTATCTGTTGGAGAGAAACAAAAAATTGAAATAATGAAACTCATATTTAACAACAACAAGATAATGCTTTTAGATGAACCAACAGCCGTACTTACACCACAGGAAACAAATCAATTAAAGATTTCCTTAAAAAAGCTCTCTAAAGAAGACGGTAAAACAATTGTCTTGATTACTCATAAATTAAAGGAGATCCAAGAATTTACAGACTATATATTTGTACTTAAAGATGGCGTAATGGTGGCAAAAGATTTAGAAACTAAAAATGTTACAAAAAATGAACTAATTACATTGATGATGGGTGAGATTAAACAATCAGAGATAAGGAAAGATAACCAAAAAGGAACTAATAAGCTTGAAATTGAAAATATATCTTTTGAAAATACACACTCAAATGTACCCACTCTTGAAAATTTATCACTTAAGGTTAGGGCTGGAGAAATTTTAGGGATAGCTGGAGTTTCTGGAAATGGTCAAGTTGAACTAGCAAATATAATATCTGGAATAGAAAGAGAGTATTCAGGAAAAGTTATTGTAAATGGTAAAAATATATCAAATCAGGGAGTAAGTTCAAGAAAAAATTTAAATTTGTCCTATATACCAGAAAATAGGCTTGGTGTTGGTCTTGCGCCAGGAGTATCAATAATAGATAACTCTGCAGTAAAAGACTACTACAAAGCTAGATTTGGTCCACATCTCTCTGGTAACAAAATGTTAAATTATTTGAATATACTAATTAAACAGTTTTCAATAAAAGCTCCGAATCCAAAAGCTGAAGTTTCTACTTTATCTGGAGGTAATATGCAAAAATTACTGATGGGAAGAGAGTTGATTTCAAATCCTGAAGTAATTATTGCCGCTCAGCCAACTAGAGGTCTGGATGTCAATGCTGTTGAGGCTCTGCATGATTTGATTGTAATGCAAAGAGATAAGGGTGCTGCAGTTATGTTAATTTCAGAGGACCTAGATGAACTATTTAAACTAAGTGACAGAATAATCGTGATGTACGAGGGTCGAATTGTAAAAGAATTTAGCATGGATGAAGCGGATATTGAGAGCGTTGGCCTAGCAATGGCAGGCCTAAATGAATAAATATCTGTTATCAAAAAAAATAGTAATTAATGAACTCTCTACATTTTATTCTTTTCTAATTGGGCTTTCGATTGGAATCGGAATTGGTTCAATAATTTTATTAACTCAAGGACAAAACCCTATTGAGGTATTTTCTCTTATGTTGAGACTATCTGTGGGAAGTGTAAAGAGTATTAGTACATCATTAAATAAAGCTATCCCTTTAATTCTTGCAGGACTTGGCATCTCAATCATAAACTCAGTTAAATTGTGGAATATTGGTGCTGAAGGTCAAATATTCATGGGAGGAATAGCTCTTAATTTTCTTTACATTAATACAGAAATTTCCAGCCCGAATTTAATGATCGTATACTTACTCATCACTTCGTTTATAGGTGGAGCCGTGTGTATATTATTTCCTGCTATTGCAAAAGTTTTATTTGGAGTAAATGAAATTATTACTACTCTACTTTTTAATTACATCATTATTGGTTTAACTATTTATCTAGTTAATGGGCCCTGGAAAGACCCCGGCTCTTTAAACTTTCCTGCAGCTACCTACGTTGGGAAAGAAGTTTATTTACCAACAGTTTTTGGAAGACTGAGTTACGGTTTTATAATCTGCTTTTTATGCACTATTGGGGTTCACTATTTGAAAGAAAAATCTGTTTTTGGATATGAACTAAGAATTTCTGGTGGATCTGCGCTAACTGCAATATATGCCGGAATAAATGCAAAACAAAAAGCCTTCATTGCAATGTTGATTGGTGGTGGTTTAGCAGGTTTGGCTGGTGGGGTTGAGCTTTTGAGCCAAACGCATAGAGTCTCTACTGGGCTATCCCAGGGATTTGGGTACACAGCAATTATCGTGGCAGCAATAACAGGTATGCGCCCATTCGGTATTTTTTTAGTGGGTTCATTATTTGGTGCGCTTACTATTGGAGGATCTGTAATTCAAACTATGGGAGTGAGTAGTTATATTGCAGATGTTATCCAAGCTACTACATTATTTGGAGCACTTATAGCTCAATTCTTTTTTACATATAAAATTATAAAGGTCAGTGAAGATGTTTGATATTCAGCTTATGGGTTTATTGAATGCAACCCTGCAAGCCGCAACTTTACTTTTCATTGCGGCTCTAGGAGAATTGATAACTGAAAAATCCGGAATACTTAATCTTGGAGTAGAGGGAATGATATCGATTGGTGCTGTGACGGGTTTTATAACTGCAGTTAATACAGGAAATATTTTTCTTTCAGTTTTAGTTGGTATCTTATCTGCATCTTTATTTTCATCTTTGCATGCATTTGTAACAATAATTCTAAAGCAGGATCAAACGGTCTCAGGTTTAATTCTTACAATATTGGGTCTCTCTCTGTCTGCTTTAATGGGTAAACAATATGTTGGAAAAAAATTACCTGTAAAAATTGAAAGCTTAGGAAATATAGACGAACCTACAAACATTATTGAGGTTTTTATTAGCCAAAATTATATTTTCTATTTAAGCATCTTCCTGATGATTAGTACTGCTTATTTACTTAAAAAAACTATGTTCGGAAGGCGGCTTGAAGCAGTTGGTGAAGACTCTAGGGCAGCAGATTCAATGGGTTTAAACGTTAACAAAACACAATTTATTGCAACTTGTGTTGGTGGAGGACTTTCAGGGTTAGCTGGTGTATATCTAACATTAAGCTATGTTCCATATTGGACGGACAATATGACATCTGGACGAGGCTGGATTGCTCTGGCATTGGTAATTTTTGGTGGATGGAAACCATACAGAACTGCAATCGGAGCTCTACTATTTGGTTTTTTAGAAGCTCTTGTTCCAAGATTACAAACATACGGATTTGAATTAAGTCCTTATCTTGTAAAAATCACTCCCTATGCAATAACCATAATTATTTTGGTGGTATTAACTATCTATAAAGGTGGGAGAACTGGTGCCCCAAGTAATATTGGAATTCCATTTTTTAGAGAAAGTAGATAACTAAGCACTTTCATTACAGATTTGCTAATATGATTATAACTTTAAATGATACCTGTGAGTATCGAAAGGAATGTCATGGACATAAACAAAACTCTTTATAGGGTTTCAAAAGAAATTATTGAATCAGAAATAACCAACCCCTTACTAATTGGAATTCCAAGACGAGGTGATCATCTAGCTAAACGAATTTCAAATAACCTAGTTGAAGAAAACTACTCCCACGACCTAGATACAGTAAATTACAAACCATTTAGAGATGACTTGACATCTGAAGGTGATAAAACTTTTCTAATTGTAAATCCTCAAGATCGAGATGTTATATTAATTGATGATGTTGTCTACACAGGAAGAACTTTAAGAGCATCTATTGAAGCTGTTATTTATTCTGGAAGAGCTAAATCAATCTCGGTTGCATGCTTAATTGATAGGGGGCACAGAGAGCTTCCTATTTCACCAAGATTTGTTGGAAAAAATATACCTACTAATGAGAGCGAGTATGTATCTGTATATTTGAATGAGCTTGATGATAAAGATGAGGTTGAAGTAAGTTAATGAATCATTTACTTGATTTTAGTGATATAGACAGAGATGTTGCCTTAAAGATTATAGAAACAACTCTCAAAGTCAGGGATGGTGATCAATATGAAGCTAAAGGACATTCGGTAATCAAATTTGAGGAACCATCCACTAGAACAAAGGTTTCTTTTACAATTGCAGCACAGAAGCTTGGGCTAGATTTAATCTTATTAGAAGACCAAACCTCATCCCAAAAAAAAGGAGAATCTCTTGATCACGAAATTCAAACACTTATTTCATTGGGAGTAGAGTCTCTTGTTATACGTACAAAAGAAGATAATTTAGACGACTATCGTAGATTTGAAAATATTTCGATTATAAGTGCGGGTTTTGGTTCAACTTCTCACCCAACTCAATCAATATTAGATATTGCAACCTTGATGAAATATGAAAAACTTAATGGCGATGTCCCTCTTATATTTATTGGGGATATCAAACATTCTAGGGTTTACTCTTCAACTAAAGAATTGTTAAATTTACTTGGATTTCAAGTTGGAATATTTGCCCCAGATTTTTTTATCCCTGAAGATACAAGTGGGTGTCATATTTTTTCTACCTGGGATGATGTCATTGATTCAAACTCTTCGATTAACCTACTACGGGTTCAAAAAGAAAGAATTGATAATATAGATGACTATGATCTAAATGACTATATACATTCATTTCAACTTACAAATCAAATTTTAGATAAAACAGCTTCTGATTTTTTAGCTATTCATCCAATGCCGATGAACATTGGAGTAGAAATTTCTAAAGAAGCATCTGAAAATAGTAAGTTTAAATACATTGAACAACTCTCTTTTGGAGTCCCTTCCAGAATTGCTAGTTATCTTTATGGCTTAGGAGAGATCTAATGGAAACTAATAGCTTTTTGGATTTACATACTCACACAAGATATCCAGGTAAAACATTTATTAAAGCACAAGATATAGAAATAGCTGCAAAAAATGGGGGGTATTCAGAAATTCTTGCAATGCCGAATTCTGCCAAAATCATTGACAGTATAGAGAACCTATTAGAGGCGAAACGATTTGATGAAGTTTTAGACATAAAAGTACACAGAACAGGATCACTTACTAAGGGTCTTTTAGGCAAGGAGCCAATTAACTATAAGGAATTTATAGGTCACGGAGTATTTATTTTTACTGATGATGGCCTTTCAGTTGTTGATGATGCATTAGCTGAAGAAATTTTTAAGTCATTAAAGTTTGAAAATGGAGCAGTATTTCAGCACTGTGAAAAAAGTTGTCATACTTCGCCAGGTGATATTGCTCCCCCTAATGACGGAGGTATTTTGAAACCTATTCCTGTATCTGAGGAGACAGAGATTTTAGAAAGGGACCTTAATCTAGTTGAAAAATATGGAACTAGATATCACGCACAACACTTATCTACTGAAGAGAGTGTCCGTTTAATAAAAGAAGCAAAAATGAACAAACTTCCTGTAACTGCAGAAGTAACTCCACATCACTTACTTATAAATAATACAAATATTGAAACTTCCAATGGAATGTATAAAATGTATCCACCGATAAGAACAAGTAGAGACCAACTTGCACTCATCGAAGGTTTAAAAGAGGGAACAATCGATGTAATTTCTACTGACCATGCTCCTCATACGATTGAAAGTAAGCAGAGAGCCTTTAAAGATGCTGCCAGGGGTGTGGTCGGGTTAGAATCAGCTTTTCCGATGCTGTATTCATCAGAGATTTTTTCACTCGATGAATTAGAAAGGTATCTGGATAAAAACCCAAGAAAAATTTTGTCAGAGCTGGGTTATGAGTTAAAAAAATCAAATAGCTTTAAATGGGAATTTTGTGACAAGAAATTTTATACAAATTCAAATCCCAAAAATTCCTTATTTGAAGGTAGGAAAACTTTGATAGAAACAAATGGTGTGCATGTATAAAAAGGTTTTGTTGGTTAATAAAGAAGGTAAAGAATTTATTGGGTGGACGACTGATGACTTTCTTCCAGCTACTGGTGAACTAATTTTTAATACAGCTATGACAGGTTTCGTTGAAATTCTGAGTGATCCTTCTTATGTTAATCAAATAGTTACCTTCACCTCTTCTCATATTGGGAACTATGGATTATCAAAAGAAGATTTTGAATCAGAAAAGCCAAGAGTAAATGGAGCAATCGGGAATAGCTTCACCAACAATCCTTCATCCTGGAGATCAGAACAGCCAATCACATCGTGGTTGAAGGAGCATAAAGTACCCTTTTCAGGAGGATTCGATGTTCGGTCTATAACATCGCATTTAAGAGATTCAGGTTCAAGCATGTTTGCTATGGGAACGGGCGTAAACAGTACTGAGCTTATGGACTTACTGAATACATCGGTAGATATCGTTGGTGATAACTCAGCATTAAAAGCTGGACGTGGAGATTATGATACAGCTTTCGCTCAGAATAAAATTGGGATTATTGACCTTGGAACAAAACAAAGCATAATTAATGTAGTCGAAAACAACGGATTTGAAACTTTACTTTTAAACCCTGAGATTACAGCAGATGAAATACTTTCTTTAAATTTAATAGGATTGATAATTTCTAATGGACCCGGAGATCCAAGGTCTTTGGTAGATGTTGTAAGTACTGTAAAAAATTTAATTGGAAAGCTACCGCTTTTTGGAATATGTTTAGGACATCAGATTTTAAGTCTTGCATGTGATCTAAATGTTTCAAAACTAAATTTTGGACACCATGGCTCAAATCATCCTGTAAAAGTTAGTGGAATCAAAAAAGCACTTATCACTTCCCAGAACCATGGATTTTCAGTTGAATTTGGTAGTAATAAAGAAAAACATTCCGAGTTCGGAGAAATTGAGCAATATGCAGTAAATCTAAACGATGGGAGTAATGAGGGCATATCTATCTGGGAATCAAATGCTTATTCAGTTCAATTTCATCCTGAATCAGGTCCAGGAACAACAGACGGCTTAGAGTTGTTTAATCCATTTTTTAAAATGATTAGGAAAAAAATTGGTAGTTGATAAAAGTATAAATAGTATTTTAATTATTGGTTCTGGTCCAATTGTAATTGGTCAGGCATGTGAATTTGATTATTCAGGATCTCAGGCAGCAAAAGCGCTAAAAAATGAAGGGTACAGGGTTATTCTAGTTAACTCAAACCCTGCAACAATAATGACTGATCCCTCAATGGCAGATGCTACGTATATAGAACCCCTGACTACTAAATTTTTAACAAAGATAATCGAAAGAGAAAGGCCGGATGCAATTCTGCCAACTTTAGGTGGTCAAACTGCTTTAAATTTAGCAATGGAATTGAATAAGGAAAAAGTATTTGAAAAATTTAATGTAAAAATTCTAGGAGCTTCTGCTGAATCGATTGAATTAGCAGAAAATAGGTGGAAATTTAAAGAAGCTATGGAAGAAGTTGGTATTGAAACTTTAAAAGCTTTGTATGTAAAAACAATCAAAGAGGGCATGGATGCAGGAGTGAAGATAGGTTTCCCCCTTATGCTTCGTCCTTCTTACATTTTAGGTGGTGGTGGAACTGGATTAGTTCATAACAGTGAAGAGTTAAATGAAAAACTAAAAGTTGCATTCAGGGCATCTCCAACCCAAGAAGTTTTGATCGAAGAATCAGTATATGGATGGAAAGAGTTTGAACTTGAAGTTATGAGAGATAAAGATGGTAATGGAGTAATAATTTGTGGGATTGAGAACTTTGATCCAATGGGAGTGCATACCGGCGATTCTATAACTGTTGCACCAATCCAAACCCTTTCTGATAAAGAATATCAGTTAATGAGAGATGATGCTCTTTTGTGTCTCGAAACAATAGGAATTGCAACAGGGGGTAGTAATGTACAGTTTGCGGTAAATCCAAAAAATGGTGAAAGACGTATAATTGAAATGAACCCAAGAGTCTCAAGATCTTCAGCTTTAGCCTCAAAAGCAACAGGTTTTCCAATAGCTAAATTTGCAGCATTGTTAGCGGTAGGATATAACCTTACTGAGCTGAGCAATGATATCACAGGCTCGACTCCGGCTAGTTTTGAGCCTGTACAAGATTACGTTGTAGTAAAAATTCCACGTTTTGATTTTCCTAAATTTCCATCTACAGATGACATTCTAGGAACGTCTATGCAAAGTGTTGGTGAGGTTATGTCTATGGCCTCAACATTTACAGAAAGTTTAACAAAGGCAATAAGGTCTTTAGAAATTGGTAAAACAGGGATAAGAAATATTGATAATAGATTCATTAATCTTGACAAAATTGAGCTTGAAAAGGAAATTGCGATACCTCGTCCAAGAAGAATATTTGCAGTGCTGGAAGCACTAAGGAGAAACTGGAGTGTTTCCAAAATTTCTGATCTAAGTCATATTGATGAATGGTTTTTATATGAAATTGAAAAAAGTTTTAATGTTAATCAAGAAACAACTCCAACAACAATACTTAGAATGCTTGGCTGGACTGAGGATGATGTTGAGACAAAAGATATAAAAAATGAGCTTGCTGAAAAAAGAGTATATAAATTAGTGGATACTTGTTCTGCAGAATTTTCATCTATGACTCCATACTTGTACTCAACAACAGGAGAAGAAAGCGATGATGTAACCAGCACAAAAGAAAAAGTTGTAGTTATCGGGTCTGGGCCAAACAGAATTGGACAAGGAATAGAATTCGACTACTGCTGTGTTCACGGAATAGATGCTTTAAAGGAAAACGGATATGAAGCTATAATGATAAATTCTAATCCCGAGACTGTTTCGACTGATTATGACACAGCAGATAAATTATATTTTGAGCCGTTGAATTGGCAAGAGGTAGAAGCAGTTCTATTAAGAGAGAGTCCAAAATCTGTAATTATTCAGTTAGGAGGACAAACTCCCCTTAAGCTAGCAAAGCAAATTTCTGAGAATGGGTACATCATAGCTGGTTCAAGTATTGAGGTTATCGATTCAACTGAAGACAGAGAATTATTTCAAAAACTTTGTACTCAGGAAAATATTAAACAACCAATATCAAAAATTGCAGAAAATTCTGTTGAACTCACACAGGCAGTAGCTGATATAGGCTTTCCTGTTTTACTTCGTCCAAGCTATGTATTGGGAGGTAGGGCAATGAGAGTAGTAAGCACAAAAGAAGAGCTAGATAATTATTTGAATGTTTTATCTAAAAGTGACGAAGATGGAAATCCATTTAACTCTGGTCCCCTATTAGTTGATGAGTATTTAACAAATACTATCGAGATTGATGTTGATTTAATAAGTGATGGAACGGATGTAATTATTGCAGGAATACTTGAGCACCTTGAACCTGCAGGAGTTCACAGCGGAGATTCAACAGCAATACTCCCCCCTTTTAGCCTTTCTCAAAATATGATAAATGAGATTATGGATAAGAGTGAACGACTTGCGAAAAGCCTTAACGTAAAGGGTCTACTAAATATTCAATTTGCTATTAAGAATGATGTTCTTTACATATTAGAAGCTAATCCAAGAGCATCTAGAACCATGCCTTTTGTTGCCAAAGTAACTAAGAATCAGATAATTAAAGCAGGGACACTAATAATGTTGGGTCATAAAATAAAAGATATCCTTGTAAATACAGATTATTTGAACAATTCTAATAATAAAATTGCGGTTAAAAAGGCTATCTTTCCATGGTCTCGTTTCCCTGCTGAAGATACAATGCTAGGTCCTGAAATGAAAGCTACTGGAGAAGTTCTTGGGATAGGGAGTGAACTAGGTATTGCTTTAAATAAAGCTTATGCAGCTGCAGGTGTGGAAATTGGAGATAAGAAAAAAGGGATATTTGTCACATTGAGTAATAATGACAAAGAACGGTTTCTTCAAACCATTATTAAATATAAAGAGCTTGGTTTTAAAATCTATGCAACTGAAGGAACATCTGAATTTCTATCACAAAATGATATAAAATCTATAAAAGTTGGAAGAGCTAATGATGTATCTCCAACATCTTTAACGATAATGGAAGAAAATCTTATTTCTGTGGTGATAAATACGCCTACATTTGCAAATGAATATACTGACGGATGGAAAATTAGAAGACTTGCACATGATTCAGGTGTTGCTGTTGTTTCATCAATAAGAGAGGCTGAAGCCTTTATAAAAGCATACGCCCAAAGTACAAATGCGCTAGAAGATATTGGAACTATACAAGATGTCAGTTAAACCAATCTTCTTCGCACTTGATAGTAAAAAATTATCAGACTTTGATGTTGAATTAAAAATGCTTAAGGGACATATTTACGGTGTTAAAGTTGGTCTTGAATTATTCACATCTGAAGGCCCTTCTGCGGTTGAAGAACTTAAAAAAGATGGCTGGAATGTTTTTCTTGATTTGAAGTTACATGACATACCAAACACTGTTCAAGCAGCAACTGTTAATGCAGGAAACATAGGAGCAGATTTTTTAACGATTCACATAGCATCAGGAAAAGAAGCCTTAGATGCAGCACAAGAAAATAAAGCTAAAAATATTAAAATACTTGGTGTTAGTAGTGCACTAACCAGTAAAGCATCTACACCAACAACTAGTGACGAGGTGCTTAAAGATTTTTTAATTGCTAAAGAATCAAAAATTGATGGAGTTATCTGCCCTCCATCTGAAATAGTGAGCACGAAAAAATTATTTAATCTTATTGTTACACCCGGAATACGTTTAGAAAATGATGATATTGATGATCAAAAGAATACAACCACACCTGAACTAGCTATTCAATCAGGTGCAGATTATTTAGTTATGGGAAGGTCATTGAGAAATAATATTGAGTATGTTATTAAAGAGTTGAAATTATGAATAAGTTTATTGCTGCACCCTTTGGAAACTATATAAAAACTAGTAAAACAATATCCGTTACAGGCAGCTGGACAGTAGACAAAAGAACGGGTAGGTTGAGGCAAATCGTAAAAACATTACGTTACACCAAACGTGGCTGGGTTAACAAAATTGGTCTAAGGAATCCAGGAGTTAATGATGGTATTAACAAATATAAACATACTGATGTGTTTTCAATAGCAGGTATAGAGAAAGATGACTGGAAAATATTCACAAAAATTATCCCGGATTATTTTAACCTAGAGGTAAATATGTCTTGTCCAAACATAGATAAACACTATACAGACGGCATAGAAGACTTTAGTTCCGACTCAAGAGAGTGGTTCATAGGTAAAATTTCTCCAACAACTACTTTTAAAGAACTGGAGTATTACATTACAGAGTTTGGATTTAAACAAATACACGCATGCAATACACTTCCAATTGCAGAGGGGGGTTTAAGTGGGAAAGAGCTTATTCCATATACTACTAAATTTATAGAACACATTAATAAAAATTATCCTGAAGTTGAGACTATCGCCGGAGGTGGAGTGTACACGAAGGAAGATATGCAATATTATAAAGATATTGGAGCAAATCACATAAGCTTGGGAACTGTTTGTTTTAATCCGCTAAAATTAAGGAAGTTATTATGAATCTATTTATTAAAGAAGACTTTATTTCTCATGCTGGACTTCCTCTTACGTGGAAAGTAGAGTGTGATGCCTTATCCGAAAATGATTATGAAGCACTTGCAAAGATTGTAAGTGAACAGATAGTATTTAGAGAAGTAAAAGGCATTCCCCGCGGGGGCATACCATTTGAAAAAGCTCTTAAAAAATACTCCACAAAAAAACCCGGTGATCCACTTTTAATTGCAGATGATGTTTATACGACGGGAACCTCTATGAGAGAAGTTTATGAAGAAGGTGCAATTGGTATTGTAGTTTTCGCTAGAAATAAGATTCAAGATGATTGGATAAAAGCTATTTGGCAAATGTCAATCTAACATGACTATAAATAAATATAAAACATCCCTGGATGGACTTAAAATAGAAAATCCAGTAGAAAGTTTTTTTAATTATTGCAAAGAACGTGAAAGTATCCGTCAAAAAAGAGAAGCTGGTCTGACCTTTCCCTGGAGTGATGATCTGATATTTCAACAAGGTAGATTTTTAAATGTATTCAGGGAAGATGACAAAGTTAGTAAGTCAATTATTAATTTTGCTACATCAGCTAAAGATGATCTCCCCTTACTTGTTCAAGCACTATTTTTTAGTAGGTGGTGTAATAGACAAGTTACTTTAGATCGTTTAGATATACATGATTTAAAAGATCCAGAAATTTTAAAAAGAAAACTTCTTAATTTAGAACAATGGGAAAATTTTTCAGCTTATCCTGTAGAGAGTTCATTTTGGGATGGGAATAAATATGAAAGAATAGATGCAGCAACGTATAAATTTTATGAAAATAAGGAAGCTTTGACCGAAATAATTCTTAACTCAAATAAAGACGTAATTACTGCAACAAATAATATAAACACAATATTTAAAATGAATAATGATTTTCCAATTTTTATGGCGTTAATTGATATTGCCTGGTTTAGACAAGATGTTATTCCAATGACTTCAAATGTTCCAACTGGCATAGGAGCGGAACCATATCTCGACAGACTTCAAGATTTTTTAAACTTAGATTCACATCAGGATGTTGGATTAAAAATGATTCAATTGCAAAAAGATTACTGGCCTGAAGCAAAAAGAGAATTTTTTCCTATTGATATTGAGTATCAATCATGTGAGTGTAGAAAGTATTTTAGCTACGTAAATGGTACAAAAAGTTTCGAAGGCAAGAATCTTTTTACGATTAATTAGCTAGTTTATTAATTCTTCTTTGGTATCTTTCTTCCTCGCTAAAGTTTGAATTAAGAAATGAAATGACAATGTTCATAGCTAATTCTCTATCAACATTATCTGATCCAAGGGATAATATATTTACATCATTATGTTCAACACTCTGAACTGCAGTAAGCTCATCTGAAACATTAGCTGCTCGTATTCCTGCAAATTTATTAGCAGCTATTGACATACCAACACCACTTCCGCAAATTAGTATCCCCCTAGAGTCATCATTTTCAAGAACAAACTCGCACACTTTAGATGCAAAATCTGGAAAGTCACAACTTTCCTTGCTGTTTGTTCCAAAATCCATAACGGTCATTTGCTTGTCAAAATTATTAACGATGTACTCCTTGAGTGCATACCCTTTGTGGTCTGAAGCAATCGCAACTTTTGTAATCATCAAATCAATTTTTCAATATCTAAAAGTTCGTCTATTTCATTTTCAGGTAACAAAGCTCTATCTAAAAGAACTGTCTTTATAGTCTTGTTTTCGGCAATAGCTTCCTTTGCGACCTCAGCAGCAATGTCATAACCAAGCTTTGGTACTAACGCAGTAACTAGAATTGAGTTTTTCTGAATATTTTCATCTAATTTATCTGTATTCGCTTCAAGTCCATTTACTAATTTTTCTGTAAATACTTTTGCCCCAGTTGTGAGGATTGATATACTTTCTAAAATATTATGAGCCATAATTGGTAGCATCGTATTTAGTTCAAAATTACCATTTGCTGCAGAGAATGTAATAGCAGTATCATTTCCAATAACTTGAGCAGATACTTGCATCATCATTTCTGGAATGACTGGATTGACCTTTCCAGGCATAATTGAGGAACCTGGCTGTAGTGCAGGAATTTTAAGCTCTCCCAAGCCTGAAACAGGTCCACTCCCCATCCACCTAATATCATTTGCTATCTTAAAAAGAGATACGGCTAATGATTTTAGGGTCCCTGAGAGTTGCACAATTTCCTCTCTTGAACCTTGTCTGGTAAAGTGATTTTCTATTTCTTGAAATGAAGTATCAAGAGATTGTTGCAATTCAAGTGATACGTCTCTACCAAAATTTTCTGGAGCATTAATCCCTGTTCCTACTGCCGTCCCTCCAATTGCAAGTTTTCTTACATTAATTAAGGCAGTTTCAATATCTTTTGTTCTTTCTTGGATCAATGAAGCATAGCCAGCAAATTCCTGGCCTAAAGTAACAGGAGTAGCATCCATTAAGTGCGTACGACCATTTTTATAAACTTTCTCCCACAACTTAGCTTTTTCACTGAGAGAACTCTCAAGGTTTTCAAGGACTGGAATGAGATTATTGACAACATCTAAAACACATGCAACGTTGGTAGTAGTTGGAATTATGTCATTGGATGATTGGCTCATATTAACATGGTCATTCGGGTGTACAGGTTCACCACTTTTAACAGATGCTAAGTTAGCGATTATCTCGTTAGCATTCATATTGGTAGATGTTCCAGATCCTGTCTGAAAAATATCCAAAACAAAGTCTCCATCATGCATACCTTCAATAACTTCTTGGGAGCTACTTATAATTGCGTCAGCAATATTTTTAGGTAAAAGATTATTTTTATGATTTACTACGGCACATGCTTTTTTAACTTCAGCTAGCGATTTTATAAAAGTTCTTGAAAATTTTAGTTCTGATATTGGAAAATTTTCAACAGCTCTTGCAGTTGAGGCACCGTACTTTGCTGAATCTGGGACTTCAAATTCACCCATTGAATCTTTTTCTATTCTTGTATTTTTTTTATTCAATATTATTCCTGATATTGAGTGTATCCATTCGAATCGACTTCTTCAATTAATTCTTGATCGCCAGATTTAACGACATTACCTTGAACTACAATATGCACTCGGTCAACTTCCAAATATTTTAAAATTCTACTGTAGTGTGTGACAAGAATGTAGGATGTCTCCTCATTTCTATTCTCATTAATTAGTGAAGATACAGATTTTATTGCATCAATATCCAATCCTGAATCTATCTCGTCTAATAAAGCTACTTTAGGTTTTTTTACCGCAAGTTGGAATAATTCAGATCTTTTTTTCTCTCCACCCGAAAGGTCGACATTTACATCTCTGTCTAGAAAATTACTAACGTTAAATTTTTTAGATAACTCCAATATTTCTTCATCGTTCAACTCAGGATTAATTTCATTAATATACTCTTTTAGTGTTACCCCGGGTAGACCAACTGGGTACTGAAAGGACTGAAATACGCCCGCAGCAGATCTTTCATATTGTGTAAGTTTTGAAATATCTGTTTCTCCTACAGTGACAACACCGGATTGAGAATAATCAGGATTTCCCATTAATGCATGGCAGAAAGTTGACTTTCCAGATCCATTAGGACCCATAATTGCATGAAGTTCTCCTGAAGGAACTTCTATGTCAACTCCACGTAAAATTTGAACTTCACCAATTGATACTTTTAAGTTATTTACTTTAAGCATTCTCATCCAATTCAATATAAATTGACTCTTCATCAGTGCTAATTGGATAACACACAACAGCTTTTGAAGCAGGTGGTGTAAGTGCTTCCCCCGTTTTTAAGTCAAACTCTGCTCCATGAAGTGGGCATTCTACTTTACAGTCATAAACTTCACCTTCTGAAAGAGAGGCTTCTGCATGTGAACATCTGTCATTTATGGCAAAATATTCACCTTCGACATTAAATACTGCGATTTCGGTATTATTAACATTCACTACTTTTGAGTGATTTGTCAGTAATTCAGACTTATTTAAAACTTTTATCTTACCCATTATTTGACCTCTCTAAAACATTCTCATACTTAGAAATTAATTGAGAAGAAACCTCTTTGTTGATAATATCCCAACTGTCTTTATTAATAACCTCATTAAAAAATCCTTTAATTAAGAGTTTTTCTGCTTTTTCTTTTTTTACTCCTCTTGACATTACATAATGATATAGATTTTCATCTATAGGGCCTACTGATGAACCATGGCCACATATAACATCATCACAAAGAATTTCCATATTTGGAACAGATTGGGCACTTGCCTTATCGCTTAATAGTATATTTCTATTCTCCTGATGTGATTCAGTTTTACTTGCACCTTCAGCTATATGAATAGTTCCGGTAAATATTGATTTACTTTCATCTCCTAAAACACCTTTAGTTTGCATATTAGAAGTAGTATTTTGACCCAAATGATTTACAAATACTCTATTATCATGGGTCTGTTGATTCTCACCAAAATAGACACCGTCAATATTAAAGTTTGACCCATTCCCGTACAGGTCTATATCGATTCGAGATCTAGAAAATGTACCACCCGTACTAACCATGTGCATTGATAAGCTGGCGTCTTTATTCAGTTTTGCATAAAGTGAGTTGATTAGATTGATTTCATGACATGAAGTGGATTGTATAATTATTTCAAGATTTGAATTAGCCTCCAAATTTAGTTCTATTAGAGGGTAAATATTGCTTTGTACAAGGTCTCCAAAATTAATAAAAAATTTAGCTGATTTGTTTTTTTCAACATTTATACCCAGATATGGAATGGTATTTTCTTTAGATTGAAAATTTATTTTAAAATAATCTGTAATATCATCTTTAACATCAGCTCTAAATCCTCCACTTGCTCTGGTGATTTGTTGGTATAGAAATTTATCAATAGGTCTTTTGAGGGATTCTTCAATAACAGGAGTGTCAATTTCTGAAAAATCAATAAAAGATATACCCTCCACAGGATTGTTTAAGTTGTATATGGAACCATTTGCATCCATATGAAAACCCTCAGAAACTTGTAAATCTGTATTGTTACCTAATTCAAGATTGTTAATGTCTGATTGTAAAGATACATATTTCCAATCCTCATCTCTAGTGGTTAAATCTTTTATGTTACTACCGTCTTCAGAACGCAGTTTTTTTTCAATTATTTTTTTATTCAATATCAACCTATTCTATTGATTTAGCCGACAGCGCCTGCTTCAATCATATTTATTTCAATGAGTTTATTAAATTCCATTGCGTATTCCATAGGAAGAGTTTTAGTGAACTCTTCAACAAAGCCCGCAACGATCATAGAAGTAGCTTCTTCTTCTGAAAGCCCCCTACTCATTAAATAAAATAATTGGTCTTCGCCTACTTTTGAAACTGTTGCTTCATGACCAATCTCAGCTGTTGACTCTTCAATCTCCATATATGGATAGGTATCAGATCTAGAATTATCATCTAGAATCAAAGCATCACACCTAACAAAACTTTTTGCCCTTTCAGCACCGTCTTCAACTCTAACAAGACCTCTATAAGCTCCTCTTCCTCCGCCTTTCGAGATAGATTTAGATGTAATTAGTGATGTTGTATCTGGAGCCATATGAACCATCTTTGCCCCTGTGTCTTGATGTTGTCCTGAGTTGGCAAAAGCAACTGAAAGCACCTCGCCATGTGCACCTGGTTCCATTAAATATACTGATGGATACTTCACTGTTAGAGATGAACCTATGTTTGCATCTATCCATTCCATAGTGGCATTTCCATAAGCTTGAGCTCTTTTAGTTACCAGATTATAAACATCGTTGGACCAGTTTTGAATAGTTGTGTATCTACAAGTCCCTGAAGCTTTAACTACTATTTCAACAACAGCAGAATGTAAGGCATCTGTTGTATAAACAGGAGCGGAACATCCTTCTATGTAATGAACTGAAGCTCCTTCATCTACAAGAATTAATGTTCTTTCGAACTGACCCATATTTTCAGCATTAATCCTGAAATATGCTTGTAATGGATCTTCTACATGGACTCCTTTAGGCACATAAATGAATGAACCTCCAGACCATACAGCTGAATTTAATGCAGCAAATTTATTATCTCCGGATGGAATCACTGTTCCAAAATATTCTTGAACTAATTCTGGATACTCTCTAACGGCGGTGTCCATATCACAAAATAATACACCTAGCTTTTCTAAGTCTTCTCTGTTTTTATGATAGACAACTTCACTATCGTATTGTGCAGTTACACCTGCTAGATAACTTCTTTCAGCTTGCGGAATACCTAATTTTTCATAGGTTTCTTTTATATCATCAGGAACCATATCCCAAGAGTCTGTTTGTTCTTCAGCTGGTTTGACATAGTAATAAATATCATCAAAATCTAAAGCTGCAAGCTTTTCTTTTGCAACCCATTCAGGCATAGGTTTTTTTAAGAATTTTTTATAGGCGTCTAACCTATAATCAAGCATCCATTGTGGTTCTTCTTTAATTTCAGACATTTTTCTAATAATGTCTTCGTTTAAACCTTTTTCGGGTTTAAATGCGTTTTTTTCTGGATCGGACCAGCCCAGTGAATACTTACCTAAATCTATATCTATATTTGCCATATTTCTATTCTAGTTGAGTTGTGATTAAACATTAAAAGGTATTGGCTGTAGATTTAATTTTTTATTAAGTATAATTTTTTCTATGCCAGCAATTTGTATAAATCCAACAGATAACTTAGATGCTGAACTGCTTATAAAGCTGAATGAACAAAATCAGGATGTAAGATTATTTGTTTCTGACCTCATAGACAAAAAGACTATAGAAACATTTAATGGGAAAAAAGCAATCGGAGATATTAATGATGATTCTCATATTTCTACTGCAAGTAGTGGGGCGTATTGTGGAATTTTTTTCGAGCAGGATTATTCTACACAACGACAAATTTTTCTTGAGGCAATTAAAAACAGCACCCTTCAAAGAATAATTTGGGTATCACCTGAAAAACCCTCTGAACAGATAATGTCTATTCCTAATCTTGTGTATATATTTTATAAAGATAAAGTTAAGTCTCATACAATTATCCTCGACTACGAAAATAGAGATGAAATCAAAACTGAAGTTATTAATTTAGTAGATTAACAAAGACATTGTATTCTTAGGAAACAACTTAGACTTTTCATAGCTATTCCAAGCTTTTAAAATATACTCATAGACGTCTTGGGAATTTCCTAAGTACTTTAGCTCAAAGTGTAGATGAGGCACTGTTCGTTCAGCATTTCCAGAATTGCCAACAAAACCAATTACTTCTCCTCGCTGAACTCTGTCACCTCTTTTATATTCTTTAGCAAATGCAGCAGCACTTCCTCCGGCATTGTCATCGCCAATAACATCATCATTGAGGTGAACATATAGCGATAACCATCCGTTCATATGATCAATAGCAATGTAATACCCTGAAGATTCGCTAAATGCAACGGTGTTAATTATTCCTTCAGCTACAGCAACTATTTTTGCACCTTTTGGAGCTCTTACGTCTAATCCTTCATGTAGCCTACTTCCGCCACCTCTTCGTTCTTTCCAATCATCATAAAAATGTGACTTGATGTTATCGACTGGAAATTTTATTTCATCTAAAAAATCTAGATGTCTTGCTTCTACTTTTTCTGGTATTACTGAGAAAGCTAGGAATGTAGCTAAAAAAATGATAATATATTTTTTTGATTTTCTCATTCGGCAATTTTAGAGGAAAATGTATCTAATATTCAACCTATGAAGAAGAAATCTGTTTATGAAACTGGAATGGGCTCAAGAAAGGGTTATGTTTCAAAATTTCAAATTGATGAGAGCCGAACAGATATTAATAAGAATAATAAAGCAAAAAAAAAGAATATTATTTTTAATAAGAGTGCAGAAAATATGAATGATCTTGTTGATAACTGTGTTTCACTAACAATCACTTCACCGCCGTACAATGTAGGAAAACTTAGTGATAGTGACCTAAGTGATGAAGAATATTGGAATCTTATTACAAAATGTTTTAAAGAAGTTTACAGAGTAACAGAATCAGGTGGACGTCTGGTGATTAATGTAGCTAACCTCGGAAGGAAGCCATATATTCCTTTTTCTAATTTGTTTACAGACTTGATGATTGACTTAGGATTCCTTATGAGGGGTGAGATAATATGGCAAAAATCAAAGGGTGCAAATGCTAACTTTGCTTGGGGAAGTTGGTTATCAGCATCAAATCCAGTTATCAGAGATATACATGAGTATTGCTTAGTTTTCTCTAAAGAAGGAATGTCTAAAGGAACTAAAGGAAAATCTACTCTTGAGAAAGATGAATTTATGGATTCAACATTGTCTATCTGGAATATAAATCCTGCAAGAGCAAAAAAAATTGGCCATCCAGCACCATTTCCAGTCGAACTGGCTGAAAGATTTATTAACTTATACAGTTATGAGAATGATCTGGTGCTAGACCCTTTTATAGGTAGTGGCACAACAGCATTAGCTGCTAAAAATTTAAAGAGAAGTTACATAGGTTATGAAATAAATCCAGAATATTGTGATTTAGCCGAAAAACGCTTGTCTAAAAATTAATTACTGACTACTAAGATTCCAAGCAGAAAATAAATCTTTATATATATTATTGTCTCTTAATAAATTAAAATGATTGTCAAATCCTACCAACTCTCCATTTTTCATGACTAAGATTTTTTCTGCATTAAGGATTGTCTCTAACCTGTGAGCTATAACAACGGAAGTCTGATAATCCAGTAACTTATCTGTAGCATCAAGAATTGAATTTTCTGATTCTATATCAAGATTTGCTGTAGCTTCATCAAATACTATAATTTCTCTTTTTGCTAAAACTGCACGAAGAAGTGCTATGAATTGCCGTTCTCCAGCTGAAACATTTGAACCTCGTTCTCCTACTTCCTGATCGAGACCATTTTCATATCTATCAAACCAATCTAAAACGCCAATATCACTGAGCTCATCTTTGAGTTCTATCTTTTCTGGATTTGAATAAATTAAATTATCTCGTATCGTGCCTCTAAATAAAAAACTTTCCTGTGGAACATAGGCAATAGTTTTTCTTGTCCATCTCTGACTTACGTCTTTGGCGGATTCGCCATAAAATTTAACGTCACCATTGCTAGGTAGGTAGAACCTCAAAATCAATTTAGCGATTGTGCTTTTGCCAGCACCAGTCTCTCCTACAATGGCTATTTTTTCACCTTTCATAATAGAGAAATTTACATCATGCAGGACTGTTTCTCTTCCGTATGAAAAAGATACATCATTAAATTCAATTACATTCGTGGAATCCATATCTGGTGAGAGAGTTCCTGTATTGCTTAATAATGGTTCTTCATCAAGTATTGAAAAAACTTTTTTCATAGATGAACCTGCTGATCTCAATAAATCATAATTAAAAGAAAGCTGAATTAGAGGATCGAAAAAATAATTAAGATAAAACAATAATGCTACTAACTCTCCAACAGTCAAAGTTCCTTCTTTAATTCTTATTGAAGCAAACCATATAACTACAGCAATTGAGGTAACACGTGTAATTTCAAGAAATGGAAAATAGATAGCAATATTTTTTGCAGATTGCATATTTGCTTTTAAATGCTCATCGTTAATTTTTTTAAATCTTTCATATTGTGACTTCTCGTCTGAATAGGCCTGAATTATCCTTACACCAGATATACCCTCTTGAAGGGAAGATAGAACTTGGCCAATCCATTCTCTAACAGCCCAATATGCTTTATCCGCATGATTCCGGAATATTTTTGTAGCAATACCAAGTAATGGAAGTACCAAAAATGATAGTAACGACAATTGAACATCAACCAAAAATACGGCAATGGTAGCACCAAATATAGTAAGCAATGCTGTGATTACACTACTTGCTCCCTCTCTTGCAAACTCATTTAAGCTTTGCATATCAGAAGTCATTCTTGCAACGAGTACACCTGTTTTGTTCTTTTCGAAATAGTTTATGTCTAAGGATGCTAAGTGCCTAAATAATTTCTCCCTGATGCTTCTTACATAGGACTCTCCGACTAGACCTATTGCAAGTAAGGCTTTACTAGCAACAAAATAAAGCATAATTAATGTTATAAAATAATAGAAACTCTGCTGGAGGAGGTATTCATAATCAGATTTTAAAACACCATTATCTATTCCTCTTGAAATTAATTGAGGGCCAACCATTCTTAAACCAGCTCCAGCGAGAGCTATCAATGAACTCCATAAAAATGGCCTATTGATTTCAGGAACTAACTTCAAAGATCTCAGAAAAGTATTTTCACTCATTTTGTGCCCCAGATGGTTGATTCTCTAAAAAAAGTGACTTATAGCTTTGAACAGTTTCTATCAATTTTATATGACTGCCCTGGGCTTTTACTTTACCATCTTCAATGAAGACCACTTCATCACATAGCTCAATTGTTGGTACGCGATTTGTAATTATAAGAGTTGTCATATTAGACATTACATTTGATAACTCATTTCTAATTTCCTCTTCTGTTGAAGCGTCGACTGCTGATAATGCATCATCAAGTATAAGAATTCTTGGTTTTCTCAGTATGGCTCGAGCTAAAGCAATTCTTTGTCTTTGACCTCCAGACAAGCCGTAACCTCTCTCTCCGACTTTTGTTTCATAAGACTCGGGTAATTGAGAAATAAACTCGTGAGCTCTTGCTATATTTGCGGCAGATTGTATTTGATCTTGTGAAGCCTTGTCTGTTCCAAGAGAAATATTTTCTCTTGCTGTATTTGAAAAAAGGAAGCTTTCTTCAAAAGCCAAGCTTACTTCTGATCTTAATTCTTGTAACTTCACCTTGTTTATATCAACACCATCAATCTCTATAGTTCCTGATTCTATGTCATAAAGTCTTGGTAACAAATAGGCTAGAGTTGATTTTCCAGAACCTGTTGATCCAACAATAGCTACAGTTTTTTTACCCTCAATTTCAAAAGACAAATCTTGAAAGATATTATCTTTCCCATATTTGAAATTGACATCTGTAAATTTAAGGCTTCCGTCTCCACCTTCCGGGAAACTAATATTTGATTTTTCATCAATAATTGTGGGTTCTTCATCTAATAGCTCCAAGATTCTTATTCCTGCAGAAACACTTGATGGAATCTCAGATAAAAACCATGCGGTTATTCTTAAAGGCCATAAAAGAAGAAAAACATATTGAGTAAAAGCTATAAAATCTCCCAGTGTTATAAATTCATTAATTGATAAGTAGCCACCCAATAACAAAACAAGAAGTGTTATAACCATTGGAATCAGTTCAAATAATGGCACGAATCTTGTTCTAAGGTTTAGATACTCAAGTGATGTGTTGTAAATGTTTGAAATAGCAGATTCTACTTTTGATGAAGCTAGTTCTTCGTTACCAAAAGCCTTGACTACTCTTATGCCTCCAAGTTGTTCCTCTACCTCTGTCGTCATTTCGGCCTCAGCTTCTTTAACTCTTAATGAAACACCCATTGCCTTAGAAGAAAAATTTGATGCAAGCCACAATACAGCAGGAATAGAAAGTAATACAAGTGATCCAAGAGGCAGACTTAAGCTAAGTAGAGTGATGCTTAAGATAATCAAGAGAAGAATATTTGCAGTTGCAAGAGGAGCTATTGCAAAAGCTAATCTTACTTGAGATGCGTCACTAGACGCTCTTGCCATTAAGTCCCCTGTTGGGACTCTGTCGTGAAAATTAAATGCAAGCTTCTGCATATGGGTGAAAATTCTGTTTCTTATTCCAGCTTCAACATTATATGAAACATGCATGGAGTAGTATCTTCTAATCCCGATTGTAGTTGCTCGGATGTAACCAATAATCAACATAAATGAAAGCAAAACAATCAGTATTTGTTGATTTTGTTCAACTATTCCATCATCAATTACCCTCTTTATGATGTAGGGCTGTATAACAATTAAAAAACACCAAACAACAGCAGAAAGCATAGAAAGAAAAAAGCTTCTTTTGTTCTCTTTTACGCCCTGTTTATAAAACTCAAGAGCTTTTTTAAATTCTGGAGTTTTGAAGACATTAAACATGAACTTAAGTGTAAATGAATTAAAAATTTATAAAAAAATGCGTAGGACTTTGTGCATTATTTCACAAGCGTATTACTCTTCTAACTATGAATAAAGTACTAGATAGTAAAATAGAAAAAGTTTTGGACTCAGCTGACAGAATGTTTATTGCTACCAGTGTAGGTGGTAACTCATCTGGGGCATCAGTATTCTTTAGTAGAGATGGAGAGGATCTTGTATTTTTCACATTTAACCCCACAAGAAAAGCTGAACAAATTAGATTAAATCCTCGAGTTCATGTAGTTATATGGCCTAAAGGTCAAGAAGGAATAGAGGGTCTTCAAATCGATGGAGAATGTTACAAAATAAAAGATGAAGACGAAAAAAAGAAAGCGTATGAATTAGTTTTAAACACTACCGAAGCATTTCAAGAATATATGGAAGATGATTTTCTAATCAAAAATGATGTTGTTGGATATTACAGAGTAAAACCAACAACTATAAAATATGTCAACTTTTTTGAAGAAGAACAATTTCAATGGAAAACTATTCCAGGCAACAAAACTTCTGCACTTAAAATGGCATTCAAACTTGGTTTAAAAAGAATTGGTTTGTGGTTGAGAACAGTTAGAGCCCCCTTTCTAACGGCTACATTTGCTCCAATATTTATTGGCGCAGCTGTGGCATGGAGCGATCTCAAAGATAATGGTATTGCCGAGAGCTGGTCATGGAAAATGTTCTGGTTAGTTCTCGGTGGTGCATCTTTAGCTCAAATTGCAACCAACTCATCAAACGACTTTTTTGACCATACATCAAATGCTGATGAGATTAACAAAGTAGCTAGTCCTTTTAATGGTGGAAGTAGAGTTATTCAAGTTGGTTTAATGACACCCGGACAAGTCCTGATTACAGCTTTAGTAAGCATCATAGGTACAATCGGAATTGGTTTGTACCTAAATGAACAAGTGAGTGGTAATTATTTCGGTAACACCCCTATTTTGTGGACAGGTATAATTGGAACATTCTTAGCTCTAGGTTATACAGGTGATCCTGTAAGACTTGGATACAAAGGATTTGGAGAGATAGCTATTGCACTTGGATTTGGCCCGATCATGGTCATGGGTGCACACTATGTGTTGACCGCTCCAATCCACAATAATGATATACATCAATGGAACTGGGTAGAAGCACTAATTGCCTCAGTACCTATTGGAATTTTAGTGATGCTTATTGTTTGGATTAATCAATTTCAGGATGCCCCCTCAGATGCGGCAGTGGGTAAAAACACATGGGTAGTCAGAACAGCAGTAGATGATGGCTGGATGAGAATGGAAAAACCACTTTCTCTTTATAAGCAATTCATGGTTGAAGCATTTTTATCTGTTGCAGCTATTGGTTTCTTGGGTATGTTTACAGACTTCGGAACAGTGTACGCTTTCGCAGCACTACTACCTGTCTTACTCGTTTGGAAAGCCTTCAAAATGGCTGATGAGTGGATGATTAAATGGAATAATCCTGATGCTGATAGACAAAAAGTTCCTTATGAGCTCTTACTTGTCAATGTATCAACAATAGGTATTCATTTTTTAACAGGAATTTTACTTTCTGTTGCCTACATACTCTAGATTGCCTAAGTCTGCTAATTTCTCAAAAATATACAGATTCTATGATGGCATAAACTCTCTACTCACATTTGGGTTTGATAAATCCTGGAGAGAAAAAGCGTCTCAGCAACTTACTGGTTCAACTGTTTTAGACCTTGGTAGTGGTACTGGTGCGGCTGAAAAACAACTTATTGGCTATGAAGTGACGGCATTAGATCCTGATGAAAGAATGTTGTCTTTAAATAATTTTTCTAATAAGATTTTAGGCTCTGCAGAGGCCTTACCTTTCGACGATAAATCTTTTGATAATATCTACTGTGCATTCGTCTGGAGAAATGTCTCAGATACTGATAAAGCTTTTAAAGAAATAAAAAGAGTTCTTAAAGATGACGGTAACTTTGTGTTGCTTGATATGACGAGGCCATTAAATATGTTCACCAAAAGATTGCATAAGTTGGGCACATTCATAACGTTACATTTGATTGGTATCGTAACATTCAGCTTTAAACAATATAGATTTCTTTACACGTCTTTAGACAAACTAGAAGCTCCTGAATCATTTCTTAAAGAATCTGGATTCAATAGCTACACCCTCGAGAGAATGGGAATATTTGGTTTTGTATATTTATCTGTACTGAAAAAAAGCTAGATGCTTTTATCTGCTTTCTAAAGCTAGCTGAACTAAAAGTTGACCAACTGCGTCTTGTGGTAAGCTACCAGTTCTTCGTGCCTTAACATTTAATTCATTATCAAGAAATACCCAGTATGGAAATGATGTAAGACCATATGCATCTCCAATTTTTTTATCTAGATCATATATCTGAGTTTCACTCCAGCCTTCTCTTTCTAGCCAATCGTGAGGAGGATAATTACCTCTTGATCTGTCAATTGAAGTGGCAACTGCAATTATATCTATACCCTCTGGAACTCCTATAGTATCAATCCATTCTTGTACAGATGGAACTTCTGCTTGGCAGTAATTACACCAATGAGCAAGAAAAAGTATAGCTTTAGCATTACCATTTTTTTCAAGTGCGATTATTTCAGAATTTTCATTTGGTCCAGAAAACGTTGGAGCTGAAAGCCCAATTGCAACATTATCATCATTTTCACCAGCATAAGTTGGTAGCGGATCTCCTGTAACAGTGGTCTCTCCTTCTGGAAGACCAGCAGTTAAAGGTTCAGTACTTAAAGTAACCCCTACTGCGACAGCAAACCCAATCACTAAGAGAACACCTGCGGCTATTAAGAAATTTTTATTCAATGTTTTGTCTCCTTGCATAGTCATAATACAATAAAGATATAAATATCGTTAAAAACCCAGTAGCACCCATTACTGGAATACTAATAAAACCGAATATGTCTACATATTTGAGATTACATGGAATGTCTACTGCGCAAGACCCTCCACCGCCACCACCATTTTGAAGATAAATATGGTACAAACTAACAAAGAGGCCACCTAAACTAATAAAGCCAAATTTGTATAAATCCTTTTTAAAAAGTGAAAGAATAAGTATTAATGCTATTGGATACATTAAATAACGTTGGTACCAGCAAAATTTACATGGGATAAATCCAACAACTTCAGAGTAAATAATACTTCCAACGGCAGAGAAAGTAGCGACACTTGTTGCGAAGTATAAAAACTGATCAGTAATAAATTTATTAAAAGTTTTTTTCGTTATATATAGGTATAGAATGCCTGTCGAGATTATCCATGCAGTGACTGTAAAAAACCCAAAGAGAGTATTGAAAAAAATAATTTTATCCATGACCATAATTGTACCTATAAAAAAAGATAGGCGGACATTGCCGCCTATCTATAAATTTAATAAGAGTTAAAGTTAGACTTTTTCTCCTGATTGAACTTTTGCCATATTAAGAACTAATACACCAAGACCGACTTTGTTAATAATGTCAGCAACTGTGTATAGAAGCTCTCTCAAGTCCATTAAGTCTGGACTCACTGCTGGTGCTAAGAATCCTAATGGATAGATTATCCAACCAATAAGAATAAGATTCTTGATTTTTTGGAATGCTTCACCTGCATCACCTGTTAGTGATGTACCTTCAGCTTGTAGTGCTCTCATTAGAAATGCATAAGCAACCATTGATACTACAAAACCAGTCCAGTATTGTGCATCTCCAGCTTCTGCTGATACTTCTCCGTAATATCCTCCACCAATCATTACAAGTGCAGCTGCACCCATAGTTCTGACTTTTTGGGCATACTCTGCACCTTTAGATGTTACTGCAAGAACTTCTACGAACATTAATGGAACGGTTAGTACCCAATCAACATATCGCAAAGGTGTGTCAAAGTCTCCTGATGCAAAAGATACTGTCATTTTTTGGTAGTGATACCATGCAATTCCAGTCACTAATGCTGAGATATATACACCTCTTCTGAATTTCGGATCAACTTCTCTTGATGACATCAGTAAATATACTGTTCCTGCAAGCATACCTGCAGTCGCCACCATAAAAAGTCTGTATGTAAGTTCGGCCATTTTTAAGCGTCTCCTTTATATAGCTTTTAAATAAATTATAATCACAATATAGCACGCTTGTGAAATAATTCACATGATTTTGGGTATTTTTAACTTTGCAGGTTATCTATATTTTGGAGCCGTATTTTTCAAGATAACCGCCAAGTTTAAATTTCTTAGCAGTATTTTCAGAGGTCATATAACGAATTTTTCCATAAATTTTTCTTTCTGGCCCCCACGCTCTATCGTACCTGCCTAGTGACCAGAATACCCCTGAGTATGAATTTGGATCTCTACCATCTAAAGCAAATCTATCATTTAAATCAATCATATACGACAAAGCTAATTTAGGATTTGGTGCCCACTCTAATATTTTTTTTGCCCAGAGCATTCTTAAATAATTATGAATAATACCCTCTTCTCTTAATTGTGTTTGAGCTGCATTCCATATTTCATCATGAGTTTCAGAATTGACTAATTGTTGTAGTGAATAAACATACTCTCTGGGATCATTCGCATGTTCCTCTAGAGTTTTAATTGCCCATTCTGGAAGCGAGGAATACTGGTCATAATTGGCTCGCGTAACGCAAGTATGATATCCAAGTTCTCTCCACGTAATAAGCTCGTCAAAGAAACTTTCTAAATTCTCTGATCCGCCCCACCAACCTTGCCTTCTCCCAACAAAAGCAGGGTTAACATTTTCCATAGACCAGGATTCGAGTTCATTAACTTTGACAAAAATTTCATATGGCGAAATATGTCCAGCATGTAAATATGGTGATAGTTGACTACTTGCATCTTCAGATGGATGACTTCTTAATGTTGCGTAATCGTTGTACCCATTTTCTAAAAAGTAATCTAAACGCTCTTTTGCTTTTTTATAGCCTCCAATAATGGGGCTCTCTTTGACAGTTTTATCGATATTTAAGTTGTTTAAAAAGTCTTCTTGATTGAATGTTTCGAAATTTATTTTATTCCACTTACTATCTATATCTTTGATTAACTTATCATCAAATTCCACCTCTAATTTGTTAAGAGGATTTTCTTCAGGAACATCCACAAGAAAATCTAATAGATTTTTATGCATGTATCTGCGAAAGTCATGAGCCCTTACATACTCTTTTTCTGCAATACGAATTGGAATTAGTCCATTGGCATCGATAATTTCATAGCGTGTGTTAATAACTCCTTTTGCTTTTGCAGTCATTTGAGGAACAAAATAGGTTGGGTAATCATCAGTGACTACTACGGCAGCTTTTGAAGATAGTATCGTAAGGAGATCTTCACTTGCATTTGGTGTTTCCTCTGCGTATGGGTAGTAAAAAGCTTTAGTTTTTGAAATATCTTCATCAATATCCTTCATACCCTCAAGAAAAAATTTATGGAACCTTACGCTGGACATTGGATAATCAAGAATTAATGGATCGAAAATCAGTAGTGGTTTATTAAGTTTATTTGCCCATTCGACAGCACGTTGAAGGGCAAAGTTATACGATGTTCTTTTAAAATTTATTACCCAATAAAGAACGAATTCTTTATCAATATCTGGCTCAATATCTTTTAATGCAGTAATTCTGTTATCAGGTACGAGATTCATTAATCAATTATAAGTGTGAAATGATTTTTAAAAAAATTAGTTTATGTTTAAAATAGGTACAGTTATGGGCGCAATAAAAATTACAGATGTTGGAAAAATTTATCCAAATGGCACGCGTGCTCTTGGAGATGTAAATATAGAGATTAATGATGGAGAATTCGTTGTCCTTGTAGGCCCTTCAGGTTGTGGTAAAACAACCTTACTTCGCATGGTTGCGGGATTGGAAGACATTACAGAAGGAGAAATTTTTATTGGTGAAAAAGTAGTCAATGAAGTTGCTCCAAAAGATCGTGATATCGCCATGGTTTTTCAAAATTATGCTTTGTACCCCCATATGTCTGTTTATGACAATATAGCTTTTTCTCTTAAACTGAGAAAACTTTCGAAAGAAGAAATAGATAAAAAAGTTAAGGATGCAGCTCGTACTCTGGAAATTAGTGAACTTCTTGAAAGGAAACCAAAGGCTTTATCAGGTGGACAAAGACAGCGTGTAGCTATGGGTAGGGCAATAGTTAGAAGTCCCCAAGCGTTCTTAATGGATGAACCTCTCTCTAATCTCGATGCCAAATTGAGAGTTCAAATGAGAGCAGAATTAGGACAACTACATACTCAGCTTGAAACAACAACTCTTTATGTAACCCATGATCAAGTGGAAGCGATGACAATGGGTGATAGAGTTGCAGTTATTAGAAAAGGGGAACTGCAACAAATAGATACTCCTCGAGAAATATATTTATATCCAAAAAATATATTTGTTGCTGGTTTTATTGGTAGCCCCTCAATGAACTTTGTATATGCAGATGTAAAAGTTTCTGGAAATGCTGTGGAATTATCTTTTGAGAATGAAACAATTAAATGTTCTGGAGATGCTGTTAATAAACTTAAAAACGTAGATGGAAAGCAAATAGTTTTAGGGATAAGACCAGAGGCTTTTGAGGATTCAGTCTATGCAAAAGATAGCGAGTATACGGAGTCAATTAGTATCAAAGTTACTTTGTTAGAGCAGCTAGGTTCAGACTCTTACATTCACTTTTATAAGGATATAAAACCTGTTCAAACTGAAGCAATTGAGGAAATTCTTGCTGATGAAGGGGAGGATATAAGTGTCTTGGGGGATGAAACTAAATTTATTGCAAGAATAAATCCTAACTCTACTGTTAAAGAGGGTGAAGAGATTAATCTCTCAATAGATCCATCTAAATTGCACTTTTTTGATCCCGAATCGGGTAATGCGCTCTAATTAATAACTAGCGTCAAGTTCTTCTGTTACTTCGTCTATATATAAACTCTTTAGTTCAATATATTTCATTAACGCATACCATAAGCTATCAGAGCCTATTCTTCTTTCCATTAATTCAGATGCATCATATCTAAAAAGATTTTCTCTAAGTGCTGTTGTAATTAATTCTGTTTCTTTAATTGTCATGGGGTTCGTAAGTAAATCTGTAGATGAATTCATGTTTGCAGAGATGTACTGAGAGTCATTTTTAGCAAGCCATGTATCTCCAAAGTCTGTCGACACAAGTTGCTGAATAACATTGGCTGTGTTGGTGCTGCTGTTAAGCCCTATAACTACATCTCCAATACCTACCATTGCATTCTTGTACTCTAAAGAGGGAAATTTGAAAAAATCATAATCACTACCGTACTCTGCATCCTCTGGAAAATAGTAACTTGCAAAATGCCCTGACCAACTAAAAGTACATGAAATATCTTCATCTAATAAATTACGATAATTATTTCTGAACTCTTTTCTAACCATTCTTTTATGGCCACCATAAACCGCATCTTCAATAAAAATTAATTTTCCAATATCTAAAATTGATAATGTTACCTCGGGTGAGCTAGAAAACTTCTCTTGGAGGAACCACTCATCATATAATATTGGTCCGTACTTGTGTAAAAGGGTGTCCTCTAACCAATTGGTAGCAATCCAACCTGTTGAAGCTCCACTTTCAATGTCCATACACCATAAAGGTTTGTCCTTTTCTGAATTCAGTTGAGTAAATTCAACCATTTCTTCATAACTATTGAAAACTGGACTGCCGAGATTTTTGTATTTAGTAGTGTCATACCAAATTAATGAATTTGGAATAACTCTGAACCATGCTCCATAATTGTGATTGTCTACTTTAGAAGTGGTTATGTCTATTAAGTGTTGAGAGAAATTCGTAGTAATAAATTCATTATCTAGAAATTCATTGATAGGGACAGCTAGCCCTCGTTGGCCTAAATTTACAACACCTTGCGGATTGGGGATTATGGCTATATCTAAATCATGATTTGGATTCTCAATAAGGTGAGTTTCTATATCGCTAAAAGCCTGATATTGTATTGTGATTCCCAATTCGTCTGAAAGTAAATCTATCTCCTCTTGGAAGTAGTCTATCTGGGGAAAATTTGGCCCACCTATGACAACATCAATAGGCTTATATCCAATAAATGAGAAGACCATTGTTGTAGATAGAAATATTAAAGCGAATATACTATTTTTACTTAATCCCATAAAAAAGCTGCACCTCTAACTCCACTGCTGTTCCCATGTATGGCCTTTACTATAGGTGTAAGAAAAAAATCTGATGCAAGGTAGGGAATGATTCTTTTAGGAATTTCATCGTACAGCTCATCTATATCTGACATGCCTCCCCCACAAACAATTATCTCAGGGTCTAAAATATTCACGAATGAACTAAAACTTCTAGCAACTCTCTCAAAGTAGTTGTCCATAACAAGAGAAGCAGTTTCGTCTTGCTCTCTGTAAAGTTTTACTATCTCTTTAGAAGTAATCTTTTTACCACTAAGAAAATCATAATGCTGCTCAAGGCCAGGTCCGGATATGAACATTTCTATTGCCCCAACTCTTCCACAGTGTCTTTTAATACTTCTTTCATATTCGTCCATAGGACCAGGAATAGGATTTTGGCCCCATTCACCAGTAAGTTTATTAGGACCTTCTATTAGTTCTTTATTGACGACATAACCTGCTCCAACGCCAGTTCCAAGTATCACAGCAAAGACTTGTTTTTGATTTTTTCCAGCTCCATCAACTGCTTCTGAAAGGGCTAGACAATCTGCATCATTTGCAATTTTAATCTCATATCCCAGTGCCTGCTCAAGATCAGCTTTAACTGGTTTATTCTCAAGTATTTCAGTATTAGAAACTTGAACAAGTCCTGTTTGAGGATGCAGTGAGCCAGGCATTCCAACTCCAACAGTAAAATTTTTAAAAGGCTCTGATATCTGATTTACTAAATTAACCACAGAGAGAATTATTTTTTCATAGTCATTCTGAGGAGCGTCGATTCTAGTTCTCTTTATTTTAGATCCATCTAAAGGATCAATTGCTACGGCTTCTATCTTTGTGCCGCCCCAGTCAACTCCAATTTTCATTTTTATCTACTCAGTTCAAAATTTAGACTATATTTTTCTATTTTAGTAGACCCAAGCTCTTCAATTTGATTATTTTTATTTTGAAGCCATACATATGGAGCATCAGGATAGTTTTTAGCATAATCAGTAGCAACACCAATTAAAATATTCTCTCCATTTTGTAGATTAACTGTCAGGAATCTTAGATAGTAATAGTAATTGTTACACCCATCACTATTTTTTTTGTTAATCAAGCCCGTTATTGAGTTTGTAAAGTTTTTATTTTTTTCAAGATTTATACTTACTTCACCTGGTCCAAATCCTTCCCAAGACGGACCAATACAAAGACTATCGATATCTGTTTCGTAATCTTCTCTAAATTTTAGATCAAATACAAGAGAGTAGCTTTCTATTTCTTCAGGGTTTTGAGGAAAACTTTGAACTTGAAGTGTTACTTCATTACTTGATTCTTGAATAGTATAAACAAGCTTTGAGTCGACATTTTTAATCTTTTCTGAATTTGTATAGCTCTCAGATATTGCTATTTCATATTCAACAGTATTAGTTGATGAACAAAATATTATTAATAAGAATATAAAAGCTCTACGTGGGTCTTTCAACCCTTAACAGCTCCTCCAATTAATCCTCTAATGAAATATCTTTGAAGACCAAAAAAGACAGTCAAAGGAACAATCATTGAAATTATCGCACCGGATGTTCTTAAATGCCAAGCTTCACCATATGCACCAACAGCTAATTGAGATACGTGTGAAGTTACTACTAAATTTTCTGGTTTATAAACTCCCAAAAATACATTTGCGACAAGAAAGTCATTATATACCCATAGAAACTGAAAAGTAGCAAACGCTGCTATTCCAGCAACAGACAATGGTAAAACTAATCTAAAGAAAGTTGTCATATTGCTTGCGCCATCAATTCTTGCAGATTCAATCACACTTTTTGGAAGACCCATCATAAAATCCCTCAGCAAAAAAGTAGCCAAAGGCAGCCCAAATCCTGCATGAGCAAACCATGTAGCAACAAAAGTTCCATTAATATCTAAAGCTGGAATTATTGGTATACCAAATACTTCTATTCCACTTTTAAAAAGTTGCACTAGAGGAATTAATGACATCTGTAATGGGATAATCATAGAACCAACAACAAAGAGGAACAGAATCTCTTTACCTCTAAACTCCATAAATGCAAAGGCATAAGCAGCAAATGCTGCAATCGTAATTGGAATAATTGTGGAGGGAATAGTTACTGCAAAAGAATTATAAAAAGATCTATCTAGATTGTCGGCAAAAAATATCTCTGAATAGTTTGATAATGTAAGCTCTGACCATATTGACCCGGTGTAAATTGCATCCCACCAAGATTCTCTTTTTATGGCTTCACCAGGTCTAAAAGAACTCAAAACAAAGCCGAAAACTGGAAAAATCCACATTAGAGCTATTGTAATTAAAATTATTTTCGTCACTGGTTTGTCATACCATTTTTGCGTATTTCTATTCATGATTGAGTATTTTCTCTTTCTCTAATAGCTGTACCAACAATAATAGGGAGAACACAAACAAATATAAGAACAGCTACAGTTGCTGATCTTCCAAAATTTCTATATTTTGAAAATTCATCTAGCATTTTAACTGCCAGCAGATTTGTTTCGAGATCACCTCTTGTAGAAACATAAATTATATCAAAAGCTTTCAAGACTGTTACAACCATGTAAGTTCCAACGACAATTACTGTACTCTTGATATATGGAATAACTATTGATCTAAAAATTCTTAATTCGGATGCACCATCTATTTGACCAGCTTCCATAATTTCAGAAGGAATTGCTTTTATTCCAGCAGAAAAAACAACTGCTGCAAATCCAGTGAACATCCAGATCATAATAATCATTAGCAGCATTGTGTTGATAGGAAGATTGACTAATATGCCGCTAAAAAAACCTTCTGGATTTAAGTTTTCTGTAAAAGGTAAATTGGTCATATCACGCTGTTGAAGCCAACCAATTGGGTTAAGGCAATCGTCATTCTTGAAATCTTTTAATTCTCCATCAATTACTCTGTTGTTCATGCATTTTTCACCAAGTTTTACTCCAGGTAAAGCTGGTCCCCTGTCAACAGACACTCGGATACCATTTATTATTCCAATTTGTGTTAAAGGAGGAGGTCTATATTCATAAATAAATTTAAAAATTGCACTGGCACCAACTGCTGATATTGCCATAGGCATAAAAACTATCGATTTAAAGAAAGCTTCACCTTTATTTAGTCTATCTGATAGCCATGCAACTATTAACCCAATAACTAAAACAAAAAATACGACAAAGATTAACCATATAATTTGATTTCTAATAGTAACTAACATTTCAGGATCTGAAAATGCCCATTTATAATTTTCTAACCCAATGAAATCATTGCTATACCTATCTTTAAAGCTTATATATAAAGTTCTGATTGCGGGGTAAAAAAGAAATAATGAAATCATAAATAATGAAGGACCTGCAAACATACGAGCTTCTAAAGATTCCCTATTATCTTTTGGTGATAATTGAATAATCTTATCCATACCGTAAAAAAGTAAAAAAACAAAACTTGAACCAATTATAAGAGCAACCACAACAAGTAGATTTCTTGAAATAATCTCAGTTAACTCCCTGAATAAAATTGCTTGAGAGAGAAACCAAAATAAAGGGAAAAAACCTAAAGCAAGCATTGAAAAGCCAATTGATTTTAACTTTTCTTGCTGAGTTTGTTTCTTCATGTCAATTGTTTAATTTTAGTCTATAAAAGATAGCCACCCAAATGGGTGGCTATCATTTTAATTTAATTTATTCGGTTTACGGCCAAGAATTTTCGACATTGTCTAATGCAGTGTCAATATATCCAGGACCTTCAACAGCTAGGTTCACCATTTCTTTCCAGAATGAACCAGCACCAACTTCTGGTGGCATTAAGTCAGACGCATCAAATCTAAATGCGTTTGCGCTTAATGCTGCAGCAATTGTGTCTCCGAGAATTTTGTTTATTGGAGATGCATACAATGATGTATCAAAACCAGTATGGGCGCTTAATCTTGCGTTACCATCTCTGATTGCTACATTATTGTAGAACTCAGCACTCAACATAAATTCAGCAACAGCTTGTGTTGCTTCTCTATCATTGAATGCTCCCCACATGTCCCCGCCACCTAAAGCAGCAGCTGGTAATGATGGGTCAATTGAAGGAAATGGGAACACAGTTGTTACTGAACCTGCTCCAGCTTGTTCTCCTTCAGGCCAGAATCCTGTAATAAAAGATGCTTGTCTATGCATAAAGCAACCTGGGTTACCATCTGCATCTTTTGAGAACATTGGATCTTGTGCATTACCGAAATAAGTTGAAACGATAGCATCAGTGCCACCTACAACGTAATTTTCTGTATGCATGATCTGGCTCAAAAGTGTCGCTGCATTTTTTACCATTGGATCATTGAATGGCATATCGTGGCTTACCCACTTATCATATGAATCAACACCGTCTCCGGTTCTCAACATAATATCTTCCATCCAATCAGTTGCTAACCAACCTGATGCACCGTTTGAGTACATACCAAAACAGAATGGATTCATTCCGTCAGCAACAATTTGATCTGCAAGGGCAATCATTTCATCCCAAGTAGCTGGAATTGCATATCCTCTTGCTTCAAATTCTGCTGGTTGATACCAAACAATACTTTTTAGGTTAGCTGCATTTGCGCCACCATAGATTACACCGTCAACAACTCCTAATCCTACAAGGTAAGATGAAAAGTTAGCTTGATATTCCTCAAGATCTATTCCTAGATCTTCAATAGGAGTCAAGTATCCTCTAGTAGCAGCATCGACAACAGCTCCTGGCTGTGGCCATAATGCGAAGTCTGGTGTATCACCAGATTCCATTTGAATTTGTATTTCTTGCTCAAAGTTATCAGACCCTTGGTAGGAAACAATAATTCCTGTTTCCTCAGTAAAGTCTTCAAACGCAGCTCTAAATCCGTCTTGGTCAGAACCAATTAAAGCACCTGTAATTGTGACTTCTTCGCCTTCTAGGCTTCCACCACCACATGCTCCAAGAATTAGAGTTAAGAGTAAGAAACTAATCAATAATGATTTTTTCATTATTTACTTCCCCTTTTTTATACGTACGTATGCTAAAAATAAGGTATTTTTAGCTATCCTCATAATAAAGAGAAAGTTAGTTTCAACATTAAAAATTAGAATAATTCTTGATTTTCAGTTGAAAATGTAACTTTTTTTAATTAAGTGCCCGGGGGGGGACTCGAACCCCCACATCCTTTCGAATAACGGATTTTAAGTCCGTCGCGTCTACCAATTCCGCCACCCGGGCTACCTGTCTAAACTTAATAATTTTTTAAGATTAGCCCTTCTAAAATATCACTTTTTGAGACTTTTAGCTCATCAAATTTAAATTTTTTCATGATATTAGTAACTATTAAGACTCCAGCAGATAGAGTTTTTGCTCTTTTTGGATCTAGGGATGGAAAATTACTTATAATTTGGGCTTCTGACATTTTATTCAATCTGGAAGAAAAATCAGATACCCAATCAGAACTTAAAGTAATCATATGAATCTCTTCCTCATCATATTTTTTCTGTCCTAAAAATATTGAAGCTATAGAAGTAAATGTTCCAGCAACCCCAATCATGTAAGCTTTGTCGGAAGAAATTTGAACATTTAAACTTTGATTAATTATTTCATTTGCTTTAAGTATTTCAGACTGATCAAGAGGATTCTCAGTTAGTGATCGCTCTCTTAATGAGACTACTCCAATATCTAAAGAATTAACCTGTGTACGGTTGTTGATGTCATATATTAACTCTGTACTTCTTCCTCCAATATCTACTATAAAAAAATTATCTTTAATATTGCTAGACGAAAGAACTCCCAAGGATGTAAGAAAGCCTTCCTCCTCACCGGATATGATCTGAATTTCTAAATCTAATTTTTTTCTTATCTCTTCTATTACTGCTTCAGAATTGTCAGCATCCCGAAACACAGCTGTGCCGGTAATAATAATTTGGTCCACATTCTCTGAGTTAATTTTTTTTAAATAACCTCTGAGTGTTTTTATTAGACGATTTTTTGCATCTTGAGAAATATTATTATCTGCCTCAACTCCCTCTGAAGTTTTAGTAACCTGATGTGTTTTATAAAGTGGAGAAAGGGTGCCAGATGATACATCTGCAATTAAAAGGCGGGTCGAGTTTGAACCACAATCAATTGCAGCTATCTTTACCATTCAACTTTCCAAGCTGTATTTTTTTCCATTTTATCTTTATCTATACAAGGCTCTACACAGTTGTATCCGCCAACCAATTCTTCGACGATATTTCCAACCATATTTTTTCCTGTAGCAAGCTGATCTGCAAAATGTGAGTGTAGGCACTTTATACTTTCCCGGGCTCCTCCAACTCCTCCATATGGAGGAATTTTTGAATTTTCATCTACCTCGTCATTTCGTTCAGCTTCATATGACTCTTGCCTTCCAATCCACTGTTTGTATAAATTTTTATCACTTTGTATTTGACTATCAAGCTCTTTAATTAATCCTTTGGATTCTAGAGAACCAATTTTTTTAGTATACATTGGACATGAAAGCCAATATGTTGTTGGAAAAGGTGTTCCATCATCTAAATTCGGCGGAACCTTAATAACTACTGGAAGATTGAAGTGACAACGTGTTGTGACCTTAACCTCACTTCTAAGTTTTCTTCCTAGTTGAATTTCTACAATTTGTTTATTGTGATTTGTCATTAGTACCAATGATACTTTCAACAAAATATTCAAAAATACTCTTGCTTCTTTCGCTCCGAAGTGTTTCCTCAAGAGGAGTTACAGCTTCAGGTACCTCAAACTTATGGAGAACTTCTCCAGCTTTTCCATAACCGTGTTCTTGTAGGATTAGATCTAATTTTTCAGGATCATTTAAATTATCTATTTTTGTTTGATACTCATTTATCTGACTTTTAAGTTCCTGTGAATGTTCAATTCGTTTTTCAAGCGTTGTTTCCATGGATTTATAGTTTTTGTAGGTTACTTGATATGTATATAATACAAAGTACGCAGCAGAAAAAGTAACAGCAAATATGACTATTTTTGAAATAAGATTTCTTTTAAAGGTTTCTAACTGTTCCATTTTGAATTATTAAAATTGTCCAAACCTAAGACTTCTCCAATCCTAAGTAATTCGTTATATTTTGCTGTTCTCTCTGATCTTGCTGGTGCACCTGTTTTTATTTGACCACTGGAGGTTCCTGAAACTAAATGACTTATAAATACATTCTCTGTTTCACCAGACCTGTGAGAAACCATTGAGGTAAAGTTGCTTTTCTGTGCAAGAGACATAGTCTCATAGGTTTCAGAAATACTACCTACTTGGTTTACTTTTATTAAAATTGAATTTGCAGAGTTTTCCTCGATACCTTTTTGAAGCATATGAGACTGCGTAACAAATAAATCATCTCCGACGAGTTGTATTTGATTTCCTATTTTTGCAGTAATTTCGTTCCAACCATCCCAATCATCTTCGGCAAGACCATCCTCAATAGACACGATTGGAAACTTTTCTGTGAGGTCTATTAAATAATTAACCATATCGCTTGAGGTGAGTTTTTCATTCTCGATTAAATAGGTCCCGTTATCATAAAACTCTGAGGAAGCAGCATCTAAGGCTATTGACACCTGTTCTTCCATTTTGTAATTTGCTTTTTCAACAGCTTCAATGATTATTTTGAGTACTTCTTCAGAAGAGTTTAAATTAGGAGCAAATCCACCCTCATCTCCAACATTCGTTGCAAGACCTCTATCCTTAAGAAGCTTCTTTAAAGTGTGGTATATTTCTACACCTGCTTGCAGTGCATGATCGAATTGATCAAAACCATGAGGAACAATCATAAACTCTTGTATATCTACCTTATTATCAGCATGAGCACCACCATTTAAGATATTCATAAAAGGTACTGGTAATGATGGAGGTCCATATATGTTTGGAACTAACTCATACATTTGCTTATCGGTTGCTACTGCGTATGCATTTAAACAGGCCATTGATACAGCAAGAATTGAGTTTGCACCAAGATTACTTTTGTTAGTTGAGGCATCAAGCTCGATCATTAATTTATCAAGGTTGTCTTGATCTCCAGCATCATGACCTTTTAAGAGCTCAAAGATTTCCGTATTGACTTTATCAACAGCTTTAGAAACACCTTTACCGAGAAATTTATCATCACCATCTCTAAGTTCGTGAGCTTCTAATTTACCTGTTGATGCTCCAGATGGTACTGATGCTCTTCCTTTTGAACCATTATCTAGAGTAACTTCTGCTTCCACGGTGGGATTAGCTCTTGAATCTAGGACATACCTAGCGTGAATTTTATTAATATTTGTATTCATAACCCTGTTATTTAAAATCTAACAGAATTTTTAAAGTTTACGACTTTATTTGGTTATTCTTTGCTTTCTGCCAAAGCTCATTCAAGTCGTCACCATCATGATAATGCTCTTCAACATATCTAGCTCTTGTAACAAATCGGTCAATAGACCTTTTTAGTTGCACTTCAGGATCAGCATCAAGGTATCTGGAGACATTGAGAAGTGAAAAGTAAACATCTCCAAGTTCACTTTTTCTATCCTCTGAATTTTTTGCATCCTTCAATTCCTCAACTTCAGAAATCAGGTCCTCCAAGGCCTCTTCGTAGTTTGAATAAGAGAGATTAAGACTTTTTGCTTTTCTCTGAGCTTTAAAAGCAACATTTACAGGTGGAAGACTGTGGTTTAGGTCATCAAAGATAGAATTACCGTCTTGCTGTTTAATTTTCTCCCATTGTTTCTCTACTTCTTCTGCGGTTTCTAGTTGCTTATCTTCAAAAATATGAGGGTGTCTCTTTATAAGCTTTTCACGCAAACTTATCATGACATCAGACATGTTAAAGAATTCTTTCTCCTCAGCTATTTTTGAATGAAGGAAAATTTGTAGAAGAACATCTCCAAGTTCACCTTTAAGATCATCGAAACTTTCCTGAGTAGCATCTAATTTTGAGATTGCATCTAGCAACTCATAAGACTCTTCAATTAAATGTTTTGCTAAAGACTCGTGTGTTTGTTCTTTGTCCCATGGACATTCAACTCTTAATTTTTCAACAATAAGTATTAGCTCGTCAAATTCACTCATTGTTCAGCTTTCTTTTTGTATTTCTAGTTCAATCAATCCCTGAGATATGAGCCAGCTGATAATTTTATGAATAAAACCATCTACATGGATGTACTCGAGTTTGAGATCTCTCTCTGCTTTTGAGCCATCATATAGATGTCCATGCGTTAAGACTCTGACGGATTCTCTGCAGATTATAGAATCTCCTGAAGAGAACAGCGACACTAGATCGAAAATGGGACTTGCTAATTTTAAAATTCTTTTTGGGATATAAATTGGAGAACCATTCCATGAGGTAGTATTTTTTACCTTTTCTATCAGTTCCTCTGAAGAGACATGAAAACTGTTTAGAACATATCTCTCATTATCTACTCCGTAAACCAATGCGTTGTAGTGACCCTCTGTGCAGTTATCGATATCAATTATTGAGATATTGTTTTTTAATAGAGGGGGATATTTTTTGTTGAGAGAAGATATAAGCAATTTTGCTGTTCCAGAAACTCTCCCAGGTCCCTGAACTGAAGATGGGTTTACTGATACAAACTCAAACTCTTTCTTAAACTTAAAGGCCTCAACTTCTGCTTCGTATTTTGACTTTTCATAATTACTAAGAAAACTACCTCTATGTGTTGCCTCTTCGTTTCCCGGTAATCCTTTTTCCTCACCCAGTGTCACTGCTGATGATGTATAAATGAACTTTTTAATACCTAAGCTGTTTCCTAGACCGAGCATTTTTTTTGTACCCTCTATATTGATGTTGAACATAGCTTCCGGATTTTTAGCACACATCTTATTCATGCCTGCTACATGAAAAACTGCATCAATCTTTGCATCTTGTAGTTGGTCGTATAATGAGGATTCAAATAAATCCCCTTTAATTGGAGACACACCTAAATCAGTGAGGTCTTTCATGGTTTCCTCACTTCTTGCGAGTGCGTAAATATTATGATTATTTTTTATTAATTTTTGTAATAGTGGTTTACCGACAACACCAGTTGCACCAGTGATAAATATATTTTTATATTCCATTATTCTGCTGAATTATAAGCAGCGAAATATTGATAACCCGAGATGTATGAAAAAAGCAGTGCTAGATACACAACTACTGTGTCCAAACTCACACCCATTATGTCTACTGGAAAGTCCATTAGTACAAAACCTATTGCCCAAAACTGCAGGCTAGCTTTTATTTTACCTAGAGGACTTGGTGGTATGAGCTTGCCTTCATTTCCAGCAAGTCCACGAAGTCCAGTTACTATAAATTCTCTTGATATTAGTAAAACAGTAATCCAGATATTAACTCGATCAATATAGGTAAAACCGATAAATATACATGTTACAAAAAGTTTGTCAGCAATGGTATCTAGAAAGGCACCTGTCTTTGTAGAAACATCCCATTTTCTTGCTAATTTTCCATCAAAAAAATCAGTCCATACAGCTATAAATGCAAGAATTGCAGGTGTAAGCATCAGGCCATTTTGTGAACCATCTTGGAGAATTAAGAATAATATTACAGGTGATGAAAATATCCTAAACCAAGCTAACAAATCAGGTATGTACTTTTTCATTAAATCACATCAATTATTCTTCTCTCAGAAGCTTGCTTTATAGCTACTTCACGGTTTTCAGAAAATGCTTTAATCACGTCAATCACATCTTCTATAATAAACTCTACTTCTTCTCTCTCCTCATTGTTGAACTTTGAGAGAACATAATTAGCTGGATCAACTCCACTTGGAGGTCTTCCTACACCAATTTTTAATTTCCAATAATGGTCTTTATTTATAGTTTTATCAATAGACTTTATTCCGTTGTGACCACCATCTGAGCTCCCCTGCTTAAGCCTGAGTCTCCCAAATGCTAAATCTATATCATCATAAATAATCACAATATTTTCATGATCGATATTTTTATTTTTCAAATATGCCCTCAAGGAATCTCCTGAATTATTCATGGAGACCATTGGTGTCAACAACGTTAAATTAGTATCGTTATGAGAGATCTCAGCTGATCGATACATTCCTGACTTGTGAGTTTTAAGACTTGAGCCATTTTTCTCTAGAAATTTTACGAGAGTATCTGCTCCAATATTATGTCGTGTTTTTGAATATTTTACGTCAGGATTCCAAAGACCAACAAGAAGAATTGAGTTTTTATTCAGCACTTTCTTCTGAGGAGTCTTCCCCATCAGCTTCCGGACTAGATTCACCATCTGCAGCTACTTCTCCTTCTTCGCCTTCTAAGCCTTCGCCCAAGACATCTTCTTCTTCGACAGCAGCTCTTGGTAGGGTAACTGTAACCATGACTGAATCATCTTCTTCATTAGCTAAAGTAACTCCCTCTGGAAGTTCAATATCAGATGCACTGACATTTTCACCTACATTTAAGTGGCTAATGTCAATATCTAGTGATGTTGGAATATTTGTAGGTAGGGCACTAATTCGTAGCGTGTTGTTGATTGTTTGAACCAAACCACCCTCTTCTTTAACACCAAGCGGTATACCGAGGTAGTTTATTTGAACCTCTGCCTCTACAGTTTGTGTTAAGTCTACTTTGATTAGATCAACATGAACAAATTCATCTCTATAAGGATGTCTCTGAATCTGTCTTGCTAAAGCTGTAACTTTATCTTTTTCTCCAAGCTCAATATTTAAAATAATGTTTGAACCTGCCTCAGTTTTAAGTGCGTTTCTAAACTCTCTTGCATCAATATATACAGCAGTTGATTCCATGCCTTGTCCATAGACAACTGCAGGTAATAGTCCCTCTTTACGAAGTCTTCTAGACTCAGGTGAACCTTGATCTTCTCTCAATGTTGCTTTTAATGTTGCTTCCATAATTTCCTTACGAAGTATATAGAGTAGTTAATTTTATTTGCTAATAAAAACGTTATTTTATGCTTTTTCTGTGGCTTTACCTGCAGAAATAACAGCAAAAGTAAGCGTGATTGCTGCAAACGATCCTGCTGCTATATAGCCTTTTGAAATAACATCTGTAATCCAACCATCGACCATAATCGCTCTCATCGACTCAATAACATACGTAGTTGGATTGTATGCAGAGGCTGTTGCAAGCCATCCTCTTAATGCTTCTCGTGGAACGAATGTTGGTGCCAAAAATAATGCAGGGAAGAAAAGGAACGATGCTGCTTGTGCACCTTGGGAGGATCCAGAACGGACACCTGCTGCAACAGAGTAACCAGCAAATCCCATACCCCATAAAAAAGCTATAGATAGAACCATAAAGTAACCAACTGCACCAACAGCAGGATCAGCACCAATAATTTTTCCTATAACCATGATTAATCCAGCTTGCAGCAACACTCTTAATGCACCAACTAACATTGGAGCCAAAATAATTGCCCATTTTGAAATCGGCATACTTTGATAACGTTTAAATACTCCTGATTCAATATCTTCTACCAAGTAAATTCCAGACGCTCCACCACTGACGGATGCAGAGACTATTGATACCGGAAGGATAAAGTTCACAAAGTTTCCATTCGCAAAATCAAACGGTGTTCCCTGTGCTGAACCTCCAAAAACCCCGCCTAATGCACCGTCATAGACAAACAGGAAAAATGCAGAGATAAAAATATTAGGAAGTTCTGCCAAAGGTCTACGGATAACACGTAATAATAATCTCTTTGTTAAAATCTGCAGCTGGGTGAGAAATGATCTATTTGATTCCATTATCTTCCTCTTCCTCTAGTTGATGCTGGTGTCTCTTCAACAGCATCATCTGCACCCTCAAGTCTATAACCAGTTACTTCAAGAAATACGTCATCTAGTGTTGGTTTACTTGCAGCTACTGAACTGACTTCAATACCTGCTGATGTGAGTTCTTTTAAGTATCCTGGAATTTTTGAAGCGCCATCTTCAACAGTGATTCTTAATTCCATTTTTTCTTGGACAGAGTCGGTGAGTAATTGTTGCGCTTTTGTAATATCTCCCTCTGTTTCGAATGAAAAAGTTATGACATCCCCACCAATACTGGCTTTGAGCTCATCTGAAGTACCCTCGGCGACAACGAGTCCTTCATCAATAATTGCTATTCTGTCTGCTAGTTCATCAGCTTCCTCAAGGTATTGTGTTGTCAAAATGACTGTAACACCTGTGTCTCTGAGTCTTTTTATCTCATCCCACAACACTCTTCTAGAACCTGGGTCTAAACCAGTGGTAGGTTCATCTAAAAACAAAATCTCTGGTGAGTGTACGAGACTTAGACCTAAATCAAGTCGTCTTTTCATACCTCCTGAATAAGTCTTAACTCTCCTATCAGCTGCTTCCGTAAGACCGACCAGTTCTAAAAGTTCTTTTGTTCTCTTTTCAGAATCAGATTTGTTATATCCCCATAAACGACATGTAGTAAAAAATAACTCTTTACCTGTTAATAGATTATCAATTCCAGTGTCTTGTAACGCAACACCTATTTTTTCTCGAACTTGTTTATCTTGTGTCTCAACATCAATACCTAATATTGATGCGCTTCCCTTTGTAATGCTGAGGAGTGTTGTCAGCATTAAGATAGTTGTTGATTTTCCAGCACCATTAGGGCCAAGTAGCCCAAAGATTTCTCCTTGCTCAACCTGAAAGCTTACATCTTTTACTGCCTCAACCGTGTCTTGTTTGCTCGTAAAAGTTTTTTTAATATTCTTAACGTCGACTGCTAACATTTATTACCTATATACAAATAGATATCCTACAAGTACTACGTTTTTACTTGGCCTCGTAGCTCAGGGGATAGAGCACAGGTTTCCTAAACCTGGTGTCGCAAGTTCGAATCTTGCCGAGGCCGCTTTTTTAACTACATATATATAAGAATGTGTGGCATTAATCAATGCGCTTCACAGAAAAAAACATACACGGAAAACATTGACTATAATCTGAATCTGCCAAAATACTAAAAATGACTAAAAGTGAAAATACGCCGTTAAATAAGAATGAAATAGAGATTGTAAAACTTACTGTTGAAGGCGAGAGCCAAAGAAGTATAGCAAAACAACTTGGCCTCTCCCCGAGTGCTATATGTCGAACTCTACAAAGACCCCATGTAGTAGATAAGATCAAATCTTCAACGCAAGAGCTCCACTACCCTATTTATCAACAAATGATGGATAACTATGCCAGAGGACAGGAACGTATTGGAAGAGAAATTGACACTATGGACCTAAAAGAACTTAATAAATATTTAGGTCATACAAAACCCTTAATCATGTCAATGATCATTGAGAATGCTCGTGAGGAATTAAAAAAACAAATGCAAGCACAAGAAGGTCCTGTAGAGATTCAAATCAAATATTCTGATACTGATCAGACCAATCGACGTGAAGCATTAAGGCTCCTAAAAGAGTGGGGTTATGATGAGCCACCAGAAGATATTATAAACTGAGCGCTTCCCTTACAAGGAAGAAGTCACAGGTTCAAATCCTGTAGCGCCCAC
>JACNGE010000016.1 GCA_014384285.1 Actinomycetota bacterium
GGGTACTGGACAAATTTAAAGATGAACTAAGTGAAATTTCAGAAGTTGAATCAACTTCTCGCCCGGATGGTAGGTCATTAACTATGGTGTTAGCACCAAATGGAGGTAGAAAATGAAACACAGGACACACAAAAGTTCTTCTAAAAGAATACGTGTAAGTGGTACTGGAAAGTTTATGAGACGTAGAGCTCATACTTCTCACTACAAATTAGCAAAAGGAAGTAACACCTGGGCAAGATTAAAACGAGACGTCGAAGCTTCTAAGGGTGATAGTAAAAAAATTAGAAAGTTGTTGAGATAAATGGTCAGAATTAAAAGGTCAGTAAATAGTAAAAAATCTAGAAGAAAAACTATGAAGCAAGCAAAGGGTTACACCGGAGCTAGAAGTAGAACACTAAGAGCCGCTAAAGAACAGGTAATGCATGCTGGTGCTGATGCTTTTACCCATAGGAAAGATAAAAAGGGTGACTTTAGAAAACTCTGGATCAGCAGAATTAATGCTGCTGCACGAATGCATGGGTTATCGTACTCTAAATTTATTTTTGGTTTAAATAACGCAGACATAAAAGTTGATAGAAAGATTCTTGCAGATATCGCGGTTAACGACCCAAAAGGGTTTAAAAAATTAGTTGATATTGCTAAAGATAATCTAAATGGCTGAAATTAATTTAGAAAAAATTTATGCCTCTTTTTTATTACGCCTTGAAGAAGTTAACAATGTCAACGAACTATCTTCAATTGAAAAAGATTATTTAGGCAAATCATCTGTTCTTTCAGAAGAACGTGCAAAATTATCTTCCTTAAGTAATGAAGATAAAAAAAGATATGGCGCAGATCTTAAAAACTTTTCAGATGAGGTATTAAAAAAACTTACACAGTTTAAATTAGATTTTGAGAAAGCTTTCTATATAGAAAAAGAAATAGCAGAAAATCCTGATATATCTATCAACTGGCATTCTAAAGAAGGATCACGTAAACACGTACTCACCTCTGTTATGGAAGAAGTAGTTGATATCTTCGCTTCACTAGGTTATACAGTTGCATATGGTCCCGAAGCTGAAACTTCATGGCATAATTTTGATGCTTTGAATACACCTGATTGGCACCCTGCTAGATATGAATCGGACACACTCTATCTTGATAAAGACCTTTCAAGTCTATTAAGGACACAGACCAGTACTGTACAAGTTAGACACATGCAGGAAAATGATCCACCTGTCTATATTGTCGCACCAGGGAGGGTATATCGGTCCGACCAATTAGATGCTACCCATTCCCCAGTTTTTCATCAGATTGAAGGCCTTGCAGTTGATGATGGGATAACTTTTTCAGACTTGAAGGGTACGCTGGAGTATTTTGTAAAAGCATTCTTTGGGACATCTGTAAAAACTAAATTCATTCCACACTTTTTTCCATTTACTGAACCATCGGCCGAAGTACTAGTTAGTTGGAAAGACGGTGAGTGGTTGGAAATATTAGGTTGTGGAATGGTAGATCCCAACGTGTTTAAAAACGTAAAATATCCAGAGTCAACCCAGGGATTTGCATTCGGAGTAGGCGTAGAACGACTAGCTATGCTTAGGTATGGTATTGATCATATTAAAAATTTCTACGAAAATGATTTAAGATTTTTGGACCAATTCTAATGAAAATATTAAAATCTTGGTTGCAAGACTGGATCGATATTGAAAATGTTTCAGGAGGAGACTTATCCGAAGCTTTAGAAAGCCTGGGATTTGAAATTGAAAATAGAATTGATATAAAACCAAATTACAAAAATATTGTGGTTGGTAAAGTCGTAGAAATTCATCCTCACCCTAATGCTGATAAAGTCAGAGTAACAAAAGTTGACACAGGAAATAATGTTTTCGAGATTGTTTGTGGCGCATGGAATTTTGAGGTAGGGGCTATAGTTCCAGTTGCTCTTCCTAAATCCGAAATAAAGGACAACTTTTTAATAGACAAAAGAGATATTAGAGGAGTTGAATCTAATGGGATGATTTGTTCCGCTTCAGAACTTGACCTATGGGACGACACTGCTGGGATACTCAAACTTGACGAGAATATAAAACCAGGTACTGATTTTTCTTCAATATATCCACAAAATGATATTGTTTGGGAGATAGGTGTCACGCCAAATCGTGGAGACTGCATGTCACACTTAGGAGTCGCTCGTGAATTATCACACTATTTTAAAAAACCTCTCTTAGATAAAGAAGTTCAATTAAATCCATCAATAGAAAGCATCCTGTCATTAAACAGTGGTGAAATAAAAGAATGCAATACCTATGCAGGAATTGAAATAGAGAATATTACCATTACCGATTCAAGTTTTGATGTAAGGTATAGATTGTCGCAAGTAGGAACAAGAGTAATTAATAATGTAGTCGACTATACAAACTACGTTCTTTACGACATAGGCCAACCTTTGCATGCTTTTGATAGAGACAAAATTTTTGGAAAAATTTCAGTAAGATTTGCAAAAAAATCTGAAGAGCTACTTACACTTGACAATCAAAAACGAAAACTATCTGAAGAAGATTTAATTATTGTTTCTGACGATAAGCCTATAGCTTTAGCCGGTGTAATGGGTGGCTTAGATACAGAAGTAACAGATAAAACAAAAAATTTAATGATAGAGAGTGCATATTTCGACAAAGTCTCTGTTATGAACACTTCTAGAAAACTTAATTTAATATCAGATGCATCTATAAGGTTTGAAAGAGGTATAGATCGTAATTTACAAATTCTTGGACTAAATAGATTTATTGATATTTTCAATAGAGAACAAGATATTGTATATTCACAACCAGTACAAGATACTAAAGATAATTTTTTACCAAAAGAGGTAACTTTCAATAAAAATGAAATTTATAAATTGCTTGGTATCCATTTAGAAGATGAGTTTATTGAAATAATGTTAAATTACTTGGGAATAGATTTCCAACTATCACCACAAGACATAAGCTTCTCTGCTCCAAGTTGGAGATATGATCTTGAAAGAGCAGCTGACTTAATTGAAGAATTTGCAAAACATTATGGTTTTAATAATTTTGATAGTACATTACCTATTGGTTCAATTAAAAACGATACTGGAGAATACTGGACGCTGAAGAAATATTTTAGTGACTCTCTTACAGCCAAAAATTTATATGAAATTCAAACCTTAACTTTTGTTTCAGAAGACGCTAACCAAATATTTACTCCAGAGAAAAAAAGTGTAGAAGTGAATAATCCTATTGATCAGACAAATAAATTTTTAAGGACAAACTTATACTCATCTCTAATAGAAACTTATAAATTTAATTTCGAACAAAACAATCAGTCTAAAATGTTCTTCGAAATTAATAATGTTTTTGACCAAGGGAGCCATAAAAAATATGATGATATACCAAACCAAATTTATACACTATCCGCTATTGTTCCATCAAAAGTTACAAATCTTGATCGTAGACTTAAATCTATAGAAAACGATATTTATTCTGTAAAACAATTATTAACATCCATACTGGGATCGATAACTTTAAAAAAAATTGAAAAACCCGGGTTTCACAAAAATCTTTCATATTTAATAATTTCGAATGATGTTGTTGTTGGTCATTTCGGAAAGCTCTCATTTCAATTAGAAGATAATTTTAATCTCAATAATTCAGTTTATTTGTTTAGCATTGATCTATCAAATTTAAATCTTAACGAGCTAAGAAAAGTAAATTACAAACCCCTGTCTCCGTATCCATTTATTAAATTTGACCTCTCCTTTAAAGTGAGTGATTCTTTTAATGCTAACGACCTCTTGTCAGAGGTTGAGAAATTAATGATTGAAAACGAGAATGTAGTTACTATTTTTGATGATTTCAAAAATGAGAAAACACGAAATTTAGGAATTAGAATAAATACAAGAAACTATAGTAAAACTTACAGTGAAGATGAAGTTTCAGAACTTCTTGATTCAGTAGTCAAAAGATTAGAAACTAAGTTTTCAATTACATTGAACAAAGGTGTGTAAATGGTAGAGTCATCTGGACTAAACAACAGAGTATATCAAATGCTTTCCCAGAAATCTTCCAAGGCAGCTGTAGATGTTCTAGGCATGCGCTTATCTACAAATTATAAAGGTAAATTTACCGAGATTATGATTACCGAAACAGAGGCATTTGGACGTCAAAAAACTGATCCGATGTCGTTAGTTAACATGTTTAATAGAAAATTCCCTGAAACACTTCCAAAAGGTCCACCTCATGTTTTGATACTAAAATCCTACGGTGAAAACAAGAGTCTTTATTTACTAACATCAAAAAAAGGTTCATGCGAGGCTATTTTAATCAGGTCAGGGATAGTTCTTTTAGGAAAAAGCTATGTAGAATCGAGAAGAAAAATTAAGATGAAAACAAATAAAATTACAGGTCCTGGGAATGTAACAAAAGCATTAGGAATTGATTTAAATAATGACGGAGAAAATCTTTTTGATGGTTCAATTAATCTTGCACCAAGGATTCACCCTGTAGAAAGAGCTGTCTCTACAAAAAGAAAGAATGCAACAACTAAAGATAATAATCTTTGGAGATATACTCTGGTTCAAAAATGAAATATATAGAGGAAAGGTCATCTGTAATCAATCCACTTAATGATTACGATGAATTATTAAAATCCAAGAAGAAACTACGTATAAAGCTCGGTGTAGATCCTACTGCACCAGATGTAACTCTAGGTTGGTATGCAATACTAAGGTCTCTAAGAAAATTTCAAGAATACGGCCACACAGCTGTTTTAATACTTGGAGAATTTACCGCACAGGTGGGGGATCCCTCAGGAAAATCAGAAACTCGCTCTGTTCTTGACTCAGGTGAAATTGATAAAAACTCTAAAGGTGTTCTCCCAGTCATTAAGTCAATTTTACATGAAGACAATCTTGAAATTGTTTCAAATAAAGAATGGCTTTCTAAATTAAGTATTTCAGATATGATGAATTTAGCATCGTCAACAACACTAGCTCAAATGCTTGAACGAGAAGACTTTTCAAAAAGATATGATGAAAAAAATCCAATCTCATTACTAGAATTTTTCTATCCTTTGTTTCAAGGTTATGATTCCGTAGCTATCAAAGCCGATATAGAAATCGGTGGTAATGACCAGTTATGGAACTTGATGCTTGGAAGAGAAATCCAAAAATACTATAACCTAAAACCACAAGTAGCTGTCACATTTCCATTGCTTGTTGGTACCGATGGTAAGAAAAAAATGTCACAATCGTTGGATAATTACATATCAGTTAAAGATACCCCTGAAAATATCTATGGCAAGATAATGAGTATTCCGGATGATGTTATGTGGGATTATTTTCTTATGTTAACTGATCTCGAAATAGAAGAAATTAATGAAACTAAAGCACTAGTTCTGTCTGAGAAGCTAAACCCTTTTGATATAAAAAAAAGTTTAGGAAAAATTATTACTAATGAACTTTATGATGAAGATTCAGCATTATTAGCTGAAGAAAGCTTTAGTAATATCACTATTAATAAAAATGTCCCAATCAATATACCAGAAATTATTGTAGACCAAAACGATATACATCTACCAAATTTACTGACAGAAAACCTAATAACAAAATCAAATTCCGAAGCTAGGAGAATAATCTCATCTGGAGGATTCAAAATTAACGATGTTAAATACACAGAATTAGATATATCTTTAGATAAATTGAATGATTCAATTTTACAAATTGGTAAAAGGAAATTCTTAAGAATAAATAAAAAATAATACCCCTTTAAACAAGAAGGTGTTACTCTTAAATTACGAAATTTGGCTTTTTGACAACTGAGTAGAGTATGAACGCCGGTAGTGCAGAAATTATTTTCTAGCACTCTTTTTTTGTCAACTTTTAAGTTAAAAGTTGATGGCTAATTCTTTTTATTAAGAGTTAGTGATGGTTTAAAAACCATAATATGGGATAAAACCCATGTTGATTCTTTGGTCAGATTAAAATTCAAAGATTTTGTTGGAGAGTTTGATCCTGGCTCAGGACGAACGCTGGCGGTGCGCCTTATGCATGCAAGTTGAGCGAAGCTTTTCAGTAGTTTACTACAGAAAATGACTGAGCGGCGAACGGGTGAGTAACGCGTGAGCAATCTACCTTAGTTACTGGGATAGCCCGAGGAAACTCGGATTAATACCGGATATTCTTATTTTTTCACATGAAGTTTTAAGGAAAGGTCAGCCGAACTAAGATGAGCTCGCGTTCTATCAGCTAGTTGGTGGGGTAAAAGCCTACCAAGGCAACGACGGATAGCTGGTCTGAGAGGACGATCAGCCACACTGGGACTGAGACACGGCCCAGACTCCTACGGGAGGCAGCAGT
>JACNGE010000013.1 GCA_014384285.1 Actinomycetota bacterium
GGAAGCGCTCAACATTTTAGACTAAAATACATATTGAAATAATAGAAGGAGAATATGCAATTACATACAGATACAGGTCAGATAAGAGTAATTATTGATGTTACTTATTCCTCTGCAGAAGAATTTATCAATTTTATAGAAAACGAGCAATGTCAATTCATTGATAGTTTAGGTGTTGATGGTCTACTTAAATTTGAATGGTATGTGGATGAAAGTGCAAACTCTGCAACATTAATTGAAGAGTTTACTGATATTGCAAGTTTTCAAGAACTAGCATCTAAAGCAATGGGAACACCTGTAAATTTAAAGTTTCGTGAATTGGTAACATTTGATAATATGACAATTTTAGGGGACGTGTCTGAAGAGATGAAAGAGAATTTATCTGTAATGGAACCAAACTTTAAAACTTATAAAGCTGGTCTGAACTAAAGAGAAGAGAGAGCACATTTGTAAACGGTATTGTTTCAAGTCCATTAAAAAAGAGGGGTGACTTGACTACCCCTCTTTTACAAGCTGATGAACTCTGTCCGGAGCTCAAAAGCCATATGGCTAGTTTAGGTAAGACAGAAACATTATGAAAAAATATTAATTATTTAAATCTAAGTTTTTCCATATTTTGCGAGTGGTTAGGTACCAGAGAAAACCAAAGATAAATCCAATAACGGGGAAGAGTTTAAATACAAAAAGAACACCATAAACTGTTGCCAAGTAGCCAATCAGCAGGGTTGAAATTGTGTTCATGAAAAAATATAAAGAATAGTCTATCCCTGCAATTCTTCCACGTAACTTATCAGGTGTGATGACTTGCAGTCCGTATGTTGAGAAAGCCCATTGAGATCCTCCACCAGAGTGACCTAAAATCAGAAGAAACACAGTTATATAGACTGAAGTTGAAAAGGGGATAAAGAAATAAAATAGCCCCCAAGCCATGATTGTGATACCAATTGTATTTAATAGTTTTCCGTCCGTACTTCCAAAAAAATAACGAATTACAATTGGACCAATCAAAGCACCTATTCCTCTAGCGCCAAACATAAGGCCCGTTCCAAAATCACCAGTTTTATAAATTTCATATGAAAGCACAGTAAATAGTGACAACAACCCGCTTGCTGAGATGCTAAATGTTGCTTTCGTAATCACCAGAGAAAGTATCTCTTTTTTTGACAGCACGTATTTAATACCGTCAACAAAGTTTATTGTTTCTTCATTCGACGCAGTTGATTTATTTTCACTCAAGTCTTTTTTAATCGAGAAGACAATAAAAGCTGAAATCACAAACGTTAAGAAATCAACAGTGAATAACATCTCACGGCTAATTACTGTTGTTAAGTAACCACCGATACCTGCACCAAGTCCGGCCATAATTCCCCAACTTGAAAAGAAGATTACGTTTGCTTCAGCTAGATATTCTTTATCTACTACATTTGGCAGTGCTGCATCAGATGTTGGCATATAAGCTGAACTCACGACGGAGAGCATTCCAAAAGAAAATAAAATAAAGACAACATTCTCTGTGTTTACAGCATATAAAATTAATAACACAACAATCCCACACAGAAACTCTGAAATGGCGATAATTTTCTTGCGATCGTATTTATCTGCTAAGTACCCTCCAAAACTACCAAGAAAAAACAATGGTGCACTTTGGACTACAAGGACAAGAGACGTTATTAAAGGGTTTTCAGTAAGCTCATAGATGATTCCAAGCAATGGGACTGTAAGCAACCAGTCTCCACCAAGGGTTATAAGTCGAGCCGCAAAGAGTTTCTGAAAATCTCTATTTTTTGTAATGATATGAATATATTTATCTAAATTTTTCATTAGCTATACAACTGTAACTAGATTTAGAAATAAGCACTATACTTGAGCAATAATGAAAACAATATTAATAACTGGCGGGACTAGGGGAATAGGACTGGCGACAGCCCTACGTTTTTCAGAAAATAATTGGAATGTTTACATCACTTCTAGAAAAGAAGAGAATCTTTCAGCAGTTTTAAGTGAGCATCCAAGTTTAAAAGGTTTTGTTGCCAACGCAGATAGTGAAGAAGCAGCGGTTGAGACTTGTGCTGCCATTGTGAGTGAAACCAACTCACTTGATGTTTTAATAAATAATGCGGGCACAAATCCATCAGGTGGATACCTCATGGATGTTGAAATATCTAGAGTTCAAAAAACATGGGACGTAAATCTACTTGGACCTCTTCTTTGGACCAGAGCAGCTGTAAAGGCAGGTCTAACTGAATCTGTTATTAACGTTGCGTCGGTAGGCGGGATTAAACCAGCTACCTATATGGGAGCATACAACATCTCAAAAGCGGGTTTAATTTATATGACTAAACAGTTAGCTAAGGAGCTAGCTCCAAATATTCGAGTTAATGGAATTGCTCCTGCAGTAGTTAAAACTAAACTTTCTGAAATGCTCTGGGAAAATGACGAACAAGCTACCGCAGATCTCCACGCCTTAAAAAAACTAGGAACACCAGAAGACATCTCTAATTTAATGTATTTCCTATCAAGCGAAGAAGCTTCTTGGATCACAGGGGAAGTAGTTACTATTGACGGCGGTTACTTACTTTAATTTCTAGTTTAAAACGAACAAAGCCAACTGGTTATATAGAGGTATTCCAAATATTACATTAAAGGGAAATGTAACACCTAGACTCAAACCAAGATAGATAGCAGGATTAGCATTCGGAATAGCATCTTTAACTACAGCAGGTACTGCAATGTAACTCGCACTCGCTGTTAAAACCATAAGGAGAGTTGCGTTACCAACACCTAAATCAAAGTAATAGGAAAAACCTAAGGCAAGTAGAGATCCAACTATAGGTGTAATCAATGCAAAAGCAATTAACTGACTTCCTTTACCGGAAAGTTCAGACATTCTTTTTGATACTCTTAAACCCATTACAAATAAGAAAATTATTAGAACGTACTCAAATATATCTTCTGAGACTAAAGAGAAGAATCTTTCATCTTGAATCGTCAAGAAATAACCAACTATTAGGGAAACTACAAGAACATTGTTTGGAATCTCAAAGAATGCCTTTTTGAGGTTTTCAATCTGACCATTGTTCGCATCTTTGCTGTTTTGAGAAACTAAAAATAAAGCCATAAATATTGCTGGAAATTCCATCACAACTAATACAGCAGACATGTAATTATCAAAACTCTGCGCACTAGCAACAAGATATGTATTTGCGGTCACAAAGGTCACTGCACTTACTGATCCATATGTTCCAGATAAGGCAGCAGCATCATCGGGATTGAGAATATTTTTCAAATATAAATATGAAGCAAAAGGAATTAACAGTGCGAAAAATACACCTAAGGAGAGAATATTTACTACCTCAGGTATGAAACCAGTTTCTTGAAGGCTGTAACCACCTTTTAGACCCAAACCTAAAAGGAGATAGTAGCCTAGGAACTTTGATATTACAGGTGATGGAGTAATACGTTTGAATATACTTCCTAGAATTATTCCAGAAATAAATACAACTAAAGCAGGATTTAGCAGAGCATTAATCATTAATAAGTGATGATAGTGTTTAAATGGTTGTTTTTAGTTATTAATTGAAAATATGTTAAGAAATCTTGTTTACCAAGTCAGTAACTCTTTTTAAGTCAACTGGATTATCTAAAACACCATCAGTTTTTAAATCAGTACCAACTATTCCGATATCTGAGACTTTTGCATATTCATCTATATTATTGATATTTAAACCAGAGCCTATAGCCAGCTTTCCTTCTGGTACAATTTCGCGTATTTTTTTAAGATCTTCGATATCTGTTTCCTCACCAGTTCCATCACCACTTACTATTATCACATCAGCACCAGCGCGTTCTAGAAGTTCTTTTGTATGATTTTCAATTTTTGCACCATATGGTGGGGTAGCGTGCTTAACAAAAACATCTGCATATACCTGAATGTCTTTAGAGAGAGTGCTTCTAAATTGAGCGATATCATAAGCTTTACCCTCGATGATTCCTTGATCTGTGTACATAATGTTATTTAACACATTTATTCTTACAAAATCAGCATCGCAGGCTTCAGCTATTGCAAGAGCGCTTATCCCATCATTTCTTAATACATTAATACCTGTACTCAAGTGACTATCGATGTTGAGATTCGAAACAACATTTGTAAAACTTACCAGAGATCTTTTTGATAGGTTGTCTTTCACAAAGGGAGCATCACCAAAGTTTTCAATAATCACTCCATGAACGCCACCCTCTGTAAGGACATCTATGTCGTTTTGAGCTAGCTTGATAATTTCATCTAAACTTAATGAATTTGAGCTCGAACCAGGTAGACCTTTAAGGTGAATAACGCCAAAAATTTTCATTATTAAATTTTAACGTGAGTAGTTTTTAACAGCTTCTTTGCAAAGTCGCCTTCAACTGTAAGATTCGGCTTGAAGCCTTTTCCAGTTCTACCAGTTACAACTCTGCACCAGTCACTAGCATTTCCCTTAATAGTGTTTTCTGCTTTTTCGTCTCCGAACTGCCAAGCCATATATTCAGGGCCAATTAGTTCAACTCTGATATCTTCATACTTAAGTTTGTTAATTTTTGCAGTTCTCCCAGCATTTAAAAAACCGTAGAGAGCAATATGCTCAATTCTTGTTGTGTCTTCATATTCTTTTTTCATACATTCGTATATGTCTAATCCATGAGACCAAGTTTCTGAAAGTTTTGTTGCTGCAAAGGTAAGATAATCAATTTCATTATTCCACCATTTAATTTTCCTACCAGGAGTCGAGTCAGCTAATGTCTCAACAACCTTAGCTCTTGAAAGCCTCCACCACTCAATTACATCTTGTGGACGCATATCTTTACCTCTGTCGATACACATTTTTTCAAACTTTCCTAATCCTGAAGGACCTCTGTATTTATTAAAATCTGTACCCTTTTTCTTGAGTGCATTAAAGGCTAAATCTTCAATACCAGCTAGGTAGCTAACATGTTCTGTTATTGTCCAGTTTTTAAACGAGGTCTTGGTATTCCAGTTCCTAACGGGAATGCTTTGTAGGTACTGATCTAAAAGTTGTTGTTCAGCAACGAGGCTACTTAGGATTTCTTTCACATGTTAATTCTAATTGTGTAATGAGAAAAACGAAAGAGGATGATTAATAAAACTTCTTTATTTATAACTTAATCTGACGTACAATCTCCATATGAAGAAAATAGTTAAATTAGCAGCTTTTTTATATGCAGTAAAAGCTTTATTCGACCTTTTTAATGAAAATTCAACAATAAAGTCACAGATCGACAGATTAAAAGAAGAAATCACAAAACTCGAAATGGTAGACATTGATAAGAAAATCAAAGATTTTCAAAATAAAATCAATGGCTTTAGAGACAATATTCAGGATTCATAGGTTCTAAAATCTGGCGTATATTCGGTAAGGGTTTCTACTACTGGCCAAAGTGGTTAGTGAAGTTAATAACTTTTCTACACGTTAAAAGCATAAAATTTAATCATTCAAAAGTTGGACAAATAATTATTGGTTCAAATATTTTACTCTTAGAAACCAGGGGAGTTGTTTCAAATAAAATCCGCAAAACACCTCTAACGTATGCAAAAACAGAAAACGGCTATGTTGTTGCAGCATCTTATGGCGGTAGAGATACAATCCCACAATGGTTTAATAATTTACAAGACAATTTAAATTACATCACAGTGGAAAGTACACGCCTAAAGGTAAAACATGAAATCATTCCATTGGAGAACAGAGCTCCATATTGGGAGGAATTAATTAAAGTATATAAAACTTTTGAGCAATACAAAGAAAAAACTCAAAGGGAAATACCACTCGTAGAATTTACTAAAGTTTAGGTTTTAAATTCGGACCGTTTCTGACGACTGTATTCCATAATGTATTGTAGTGATCGATATCTTCACTATCTACATGGGGTATGACCATATTGTTCCATGCATCTAATAATGGGTCTGATGATTCTCTATAGAGGTCAAGACCAACAGGGATTCTTTCAACTATGGTACGAAGGCTCATTGGTGTTTCAATATTGACACTAATGTCGTCTGAAACAAAGGAGTTGTTTATCTCAATTGCTAATTTAATAATTAAATCGACAAACTCTGTTTGTAAGTTTGGATATTTTTTCTTGAATATCGATTCAAGTTGTACTTTATTAGGGAATGGTTTATCCCAAATAACCCATCTGTCAGCAAATGCTTTGTTTAGAGTTTGTGTACCTGCATAATCTCTTAAGCTTGTTGGGTTCATAGTTCCAAAAATGTACGTATCATTTCGAAGTTCAATAACCTCACCATTAGGTAACTCGAGTTTTTTATGCCTGTCTAATAATGAATGTAAAGCAAATAATACTTCTGGCCCAGCAGCATTTAACTCTGAAAGATTGACGAATGAAGGGCCTCTCAAGGCTCTTGTTAATTCTCCGTCTTGCCATTTACTATCGGTTCCACCAATGCCGTCTCCATATAGCTGTACAGATCCGAGTAATGTTACGTCCCTAACTTCACCAGAGAGTGGAATTCGATAATAAGGATATTTTAATTTCGCTGCTAACTGTTCTATGTCGTGGTCCTTACCAGTTCCCATGTGACCTTTAAGTGCTATATGTATCGGTATTTCATTGTTAAAAGTTTTCTGCTTACTTTCAAGAATCTTTGCTAGCTTATATTGCGTTCCTAGATCGACATAATTCTTATCTACTTTAGGAATTCTTTCAGACCTAGCCGCATGGTCTGGTAATTTATTATCAAGAACACACTCATCAATTGAAACAGTATCTTTACCGTTTGGATCTTTAAAATTTTGTTTAGCCATCTTTAAGCTGCTCCTGATGATTCTTTAACGTTTCTTATAAGTATATCCTTTGTGATGTTTACTATTGAATGAATAAGCTCTTCCGGCCTACTAATTTGAGTTTTATTTTGATATTCCTTCCATGTCCCTCTATCACCAATTCCTATTCCAATCACATCTATTCCAAATCTGGTGGAGTAATCTATCGAACTTTTTAAATCTGACAATGTACCTCTAGTCATTCCATCTGACAACACAGCCAAGAGTTTTGTATTGGATCCGTGTTCAAGTAGTCGCTTTGTAGAAAACATTATGTTTCTTTCATCAACATTTGTTCCACGTTCAAACATACTCGCAGGTGGGTGTTCTTCTGAGGTAGCTAAACTATCTAGGGAGCTTCTTAAATTTCTTGAAAAATCAATTAACCCAATAAATTTTTCGAACTGATTTTTCCATGAGTCATCAAACTTCTTAATAAAATAGTGGTTTGTTGTATTGAAATAAAACTCTGCATTTGAGCCATAGTTACTATTAAGCATTGAAGAAACAGCCATTTTTCTTTTTAAATACATATCTTCACTCTCATTTTCATTTGCTAGAAATGCTCTATTAAATATTGCGACTTCAAAATCTACATTAAGCTCATGACAAATCTGAGATAAATAGTTTGCTCCAATCAGCGCTGCAGATAAAGACCATGGATACACTTCACCTTTTTTTCTTTCGAGCATGGATCCACTTCCATCTATAAGCAAAGAAACTGCGTATGATTTATTTGATAATCTCTGTTTTTGTTCAAACATTCTTTCATACCTTCCCGAAGCAAGCAAAAGCGGGACATGGGGAGAGAGGTCTCCTTGGTCATAGCCACTTATACGTTGTCTTTTCTGGTTGTGTATAAAATATGGCTTAATCTTATTGGTAACTTCGTTAACAGGTAAATTCCACTCTTCTAATAAATTGTTATAGGTCTTTATGCCTGTCGTGTAAAGGTTTTTAAAGCTATGTGGTAAGTCTGTGTTTATTAGCTTTGACACTTTACCATTGGGTAGATAAACAGTCTCAGAGCTGCCAATTTTAGAAACATGATCGTCCATAAAGTTAAGTTTTTCATCATCAGACTCTTTACCTTTTTCGCCTAAAAACTTTTCTAGCGTATTTCCTGTTGTAACGTTTGTTGAGGAGGGTATTAATACTTTATTTAATTCATCAACGATATTGTCATCCATACTTTCTAGAATTTCCCTCTGTTCTCCAAGGGAGTATTCTTTAAGATCAGGCAGTAAGTTGTTAACTCTACAGATATCAATAATCTGAATTGTTAACTCAATAACTTCTTCTAAATTTTCTTTGTCATACTCAAAAGAGGTAAGAATTTTTTCAGACTCTGAAATTGAACTAGATACTTTTTTATTAAATTGAGTCTTATCAAACTCTAAGTAATTTGTAATTACATGAAAAAGTAAAGATAAGAATTGATTAAATGCTTTTAGATTTTTTATTTGATTAAATGATTCTTTATAGATATCTTGGAAAATTGAACTTAGACCATTGAATTCTTTTACGAAGAGGTGTTCTTCATAAGAATGTATTAATATTTCAAAGACATACTTTCCAAAAGGACCAGCGAGTATTTCTAATACTTCCTCAATATTATTCAAGCCAGTTACTTCCTCTGCGCGAATCTTTAGATCTTTTTCAATCTCGAATTTATAATCTTGCATTGAATGAATAGCTTCGTGTACAACAGTGCCTATTATCAGTTCTTTAAAGTCCAACTTTGAACTTGAAACGGAGTTAACCAGTATTGACGGATTGATTACAATTTCATTTGAATTGACTCTTTTAGATTTACCAAGGTTGATAATAAGTTCTTTATTTTCAGTTTGAGATTGCAGTAGGCGAGTGATAGCTGGCCTGATTTTTTCAAATTCTTGAACTATTTCAGATTCAATATTTTTATCACTAGGTTTCATTATTAATAACATTATCATTAAATACTGTGGTTATAAGAAATTAGAATAAGAAATATGAATGATCAAATAATAGAAATAGCAATATCCGGAGGAATGGGAAAGATGGGACAACTTGTCTCTGAATTCATTGAGAGCAAAGAGGGATATAAAGTCTCCGGTATCTATGATCCAGGTAAACAAAGTAATGATTTTCATAATTTTGAATCAATAGATGAAATCACTGCAGATATATTATTTGAGTTTTCACCAGCAAATCAAATAAATAAAAATCTATCACAACTTATGGATAAAGATATAAATTTAATAATTGGTTCTTCGGGTCTAGATCCAGAGACTATTAACGAATTGGAAAGTACTATTTCCGAAAATCAATTCATTTGTGTAATTCCAAACTTTTCAGTAGGTGCGTCACTGCAGAAAATAATCTCTAACATAGCTGATCAAAATTTTAAGAACGTAACGATTGAAGAGAGGCATCACATCAATAAAAAAGATGCACCATCCGGTACAGCAATAGATCTTGCTAACTCATTAAATACTGTAAATGAGGAATCACAAGAGGATAGTTCTTCAGATAATTATGAATCTAATACTGTCAATAACGTACATATTAAATCCATTAGAGGGGAAGAGTACATTGCTGAACAAACTGTTACCTTCACGAATTCAAATGAGTCACTTACAATTGATCATGTTGTGAATGATCGATCCGCTTACCTCCAAGGAATAAACTATATTCTCGATGAGCATTCATCATTGAAAGGTTTTCATCACGGATTAGAAAATATTATGATTGATAGGTTTAAGATATAATTATGGATCACTTTGGACAGCTACTTACAGCTGCAATCACACCTTTTGATGACAATGGTGTTATGGAAACAGATACCTTCTGGAGACTATGTAAAAAACTTGTTGCAGATGGATCAGATGGAATAGTCCTAACTGGCACAACTGCTGAATCGCCAAATTTATCAGAGTCTGATCGAATTAACATATACTCAACTGCAAAAGATGCGGTAGGCGAGGTTGCCAATCTCGTTGCTGGAACAGGTACTTACTCCACTAAAGAAACAATTCATCTTACAAAATTAGCTGAAGAAGTAGGAATGGACGGCATAATGATCGTTACTCCCTACTACAACAAACCATCTCAACTTGGGATTTTAAAACATTTTGAAGCTGTTAAAAGCAATACATCATTACCAATAATGGCATACAACATACCCGGAAGAACGGGAACTCTTATTGAGTTAGATACAATTGAAAAACTGATTACTGATATTGGAATACATTCAATAAAAGATGCAGTCGGAGATTTTGAATTTTCAAAAGAAGAGTTAACTAGATTCAAAGATGAAGTCTATGTCTACTCTGGTGATGACGCCTTAACAAAAGATTTCATGAATCATGGTGCAGTTGGGGTTGTGTCTGTTGCCTCCCATTTAATTGGTCGTCAGATTAAGTCCATGTTAGAGCTGATAAAAGAAAATAAATCAACAGAAGCAGATGTTCTACATGAATCGTTACTTCCACTTATTTCAGCTATATTTGAAGAACCTAGTCCTGGACCAGTTAAGCACCTCCTTTCAGAATCTTGGGAGAACGTAGGAAAACCTCTGCTTCCTATGACTGAGGTATCAGAAGAATTAGTTGAAAAACTCAATAAAATATACTCCAAATTAAATAACTAAAACCTTTACCGCTAACAAAATATGGTATAATATAATGTGGCTGTGAAGACATCCACTCGCAAAAGGGTAAATGGGCGTAAGCGGGTGTCAAAACAAAACAATTTAATAAAAGTTAACAAGGGCTTTAAAACACTTAACTCTACTCTTTCTAGTGTTCTAAAAAAGTTCTTTAATTCCTATCAATCTGTTGCAGCCTTTATGTTCATAATTGCTCTATTTACTGCATTATCAAGTGTTCAAAAAGCTGGCCCAATAGGTGAACTATTTTATGGTCTTCTAACATGGTGTTTCGGTTATGGAGCATTAGCTCTTCCAGTCCTAATGTTTTATGGTGCGGCTATTCTTGTCAGAGATAAGGACACAATTAAATCTCAAAAGGTTTTAGTTGGAACTTTTTGGGTACAAATATTCTCATCAGCACTTTTTCACTTCTATATACATCCACAACCATTACCAATTAGCGTAGGTGGGGACATCCTTCAACGAGCAGGAGGTTTTGTTTCTGCATTTATTGTATTTCCACTAAATAATTTAATCGATGTTGAAATGACTCATGCTGTTCTCTTAATTGGACTTATTATTTCAGTACTCTACATGACTGATATCGAATTAAAAGATTTAATTGGTGGGGTTCAAGCTATCTTCGCATACATCTTCAAATTTATAGTCGCTTTTTTCAAGGCACGTAGAGAAGCATCTAAAGTTAACTTTGATCAGATGCTAGCTATTACTGATGAAGATACTGAAACTGCTTCAATCAAAGATAATGTTTTAAAACTAAAACCTAAGAAAAAAGAAAAAGCTATCAAGAAAAAACCTGAAATTGTTCCAGAAGACAAACCAGTTAAGGCAAATACTGTCAAAAGAAAAAATTCTGCTTACAAGCTTCCACCTGTTTCATTACTTGAAAAAGGTTCTTCTGTCTCCGCATCTAAAAAACTCCTACAACAAACTGCTACCGATTTAACTAATTTACTTAAAGAACATGGTGTTGAGGCTGAGTTAACAAACATTGTTCCTGGCCCTACTGTTACACGATATGAAATTGAATTAGCTCCAGGCGTTAAGGTCTCTAAAGTTACTTCACTTTCTCATGATATTGCATATGCTTTAGCTACTCCAGATGTACGTTTATTAGCCCCGATACCTGGAAGAAGTGCAATCGGTATTGAGATTCCTAACAGGCAACGAAAACTTGTCTCACTTGGCGATGTCTTGCAATCAACAGAAGCAAAAAACAATCCACATCCATTATCAGTTGGTCTTGGACTAGATATTTCAGGTAAAGCTAGATTAATAAATTTATCCGAACTTCCACATGTTCTTATTGCTGGACAAACTGGTGCAGGTAAATCATCTTGTATTAACTCAATCGTTACATCTCTTTTAGTTAGAGCTAATCCTGATGAAGTAAAGATGGTCATGGTTGATCCAAAAAGAGTTGAACTTGGTCAGTACAACAATGTTCCGCACCTTTTAACGAAAGTTATTACCAATCCTAAAAAAGCAGTTGATGCATTGAGTTGGGCTGTTTCAGAAATGCATAGAAGATACGACCTTCTAGCAGATAGCTCAGTCAGAGATATTAATGGGTATCACGAAAAATATGATGCAGGTTTATTAGATGAAGAAAAATTTGACCGATTCCCATATATTGTTGTTTTCATCGATGAGTTGAATGACTTGATGATGGTAGCTGGTCGTGAAGTTGAATCAGCAATTGTTAGATTAGCGCAAATGGCTAGGGCTATTGGAATCCACCTTGTTGTTGCTACTCAGAGACCATCAGTCGATGTAATTACAGGTGTCATGAAAGCTAACATACCATCCCGACTTGCATTTTCTGTTGCATCAACAACTGATTCCCGAGTAATCCTTGATCAATCTGGAGCTGAAAAACTAATTGGTCTTGGTGACATGCTAGTAGTAACAGCATCCAATCCCAGACTTGAACGTATACAAGGAGCTTGGGTTACCGAAAAAGAAATTCAAGATGTTGTTTCATGGGCAAAAGACCAAAAAGATGCTGAATACGATCCAGCAGTAACTGAAGAGAATAAAACAACAACCACTATTGGCGGCGATGACTTCGGTGAAGATGAAGACCTTATTCAAGCAGCTAAAGATCTTGTTATTCGCTCTCAAATGGGTTCAACTTCTATGCTTCAACGAAAATTACGAGTTGGTTTCGCTAGAGCTGGTAGGTTAATGGATATTTTAGAATCACAGGCAATCGTTGGTCCATCAGAAGGTTCTAAAGCACGAACAGTATTAATTACGGTCGAAGAGTATGAGAGTGCCAGTTTACCTTCCATTGCAGAAGATAATGATGCCACACCACAAGAAGAGTTTGAACCAGTAGCTGAAACTGAAGATAGTGTTTCTGTAGAATCAACAACTGATGAAGAAGACAATAGCTGGTACGAATAACTAAAACTAAATCTCTACTGATCTATTTTTATTGATCTTCCTTTAATAATTCTTCTTCTTATTGCAGCAGAAATAGTATCAACAGTTAACACTAAAACTACTGTTGCAACTAATACGGTGCCAGCTCTTGGAAAGTCTCTAAATCTTAATTGATTTATAAGTTCTGCACCTACGCCACCTGCTCCAACAACGCCTAATACAGCTGATGCACGTAAGTTTATTTCAAATCTGTATAGCCAGTAAGAAGTAATGGTTGGCATAACCTGTGGAACAACTCCAAATAAAAGTTCATTTATCTTTGAACCACCAGATGATTTGATTGCCTCAAGTGGTCCTTCATCTATACCTTCAATAACTTCAGAAGATAGCTTACCTAATGTACCGATTGAGTGAATACCTATTGCTAGCGTTCCAGTGAGTGCACCTAAACCAGTAATTGGAAGAAATACGAATGCGAGGATAAGTTCTGGAAATGCTCTTATTCCATTTAGTATTTGTTTTGTTGCTTCAGATACATAGTTAACTGCAACATTATTTGCTGCTAAGAACGCTATCGGGAAACTAAAAATTGCTCCTATAACTGTTCCTGCCCAAGCTATGAAGAGAGACTCTGCAACCTTTGGTAGGATTCTTTCAATAGCTTCTTGGCTTAAGTCTAAAGGAAACATAGCACCAACTAATATTGCTATCTGTTCAGGTGCTTTAAGAATTTTCTCGAGAGTTATCTCTAAACCTGAAGCTGACCAGATAGAACCCGCAACGATAAGACTTGTAATGGCATATTTAAGAACTTTTTGTTGTACGGGTTGTTTAGGGAGATTCATAGAATTCGCCTCCTCAACCAGACACTAAATTGCTCTATCAAAATGACTACTACTAGTATCAAAACAATAATTGGTGAAATTCTATCAAATCTTAAAAATATTCTCTGTGTTTCAATTATCCTACCAACACCACCTGCACCAACAAGACCTAGAATTACACTTGCTCTTATGCATAGTTCAAAGATGTAGAGAAAATAAGCTGTAAAGTTCGGTAAGACTTGAGGTAGTGCGGATGTGAACACCGATTGATTGTGAGATGCACCCGAAGATTTTGCAGCTTCTAATGGACCCGGATCAATACTGTCAATTGTCTCTGAAAGAAGTTTACCCATAATGGCTAAAGAGAACATTACCAGTGCTAATACTCCAGCAAAAGGGCCAAGGCCTACAGCAACAGTAAACATCATAGCCCAAAACAAATCGGGAATTGTTCGTACTAGGTTCAGGAAAGACTTGTACAAGAAAAATGAAATCTTGTTTTGGTTTGTAGTTTGTGAAGCATAGAAAGATAAAGGGAGCGCAATAAAACAACCAACAATACTGGCAAGGATAGCAATCTGTATAGTTTCAATTATTGCTTCAGAAGCATTTTCAATTGCCCAACTCCATTTTGGATTAAAAAGGGGATCTGTAACTATGTATCTATTTTGTAGATTTTCTCTAAAGTCTGATAAGTTAAATCCAACTTTTGAAAAACAAAAGTAAGAAAATAAAAATGCTGCTGGAATGCCTAAGAATACCATTAAAGATGGCGGTGGTTTTTTAGGTAGGTTAATCATCTTCTCCTATTAAATCTGATGACTTTATAGACCTACCATAAATATTCTCAAAATCTGCATCGGAAACGTCATCTACACTTCCGTCATAAACTAGATTTCCCTCCCTAAGTCCAATCAACCTTGTGCCAAATTCTTTAGCGAGGTCGAGAAAGTGAAGGTTTACTATTGTAGTTATACCAAGATCCTGATTAATTTTTTTTAGGTAGCTCATTACAACCCTTGAAGTTACTGGGTCGAGAGATGCTACAGGTTCGTCAGCAAGCATAACTTTTGGTTTTTGAGCAAGTGCTCTAGCAATTCCAACACGTTGCTGCTGTCCACCTGAGAGATTTGATCCGCGTACATATGCTTTCTCCAATATCTCAACTCTTTCAAGAGCATCAAAAGCAATTTGTTTGTCTTCTTTTGGCCAGAGACCAGTGATAGATCGTATTGTTGAAACCTGGCTTAATCTGCCTGTAAGAACATTTTTAAGAACACTGGAACGATTTACTAAATTGAATGTTTGAAAAATCATACCAATATCAGAACGTATTTTTTTCAATTCTTTTTTTGAAGCATTTGTTACTTGATTTCCATCTACAACGACATTCCCGCTAGTTGGTTTTACAAGATTATTAATTGATCGAAGTAATGTTGATTTACCTGCTCCTGATAAACCAACGATAATAACAAAGTCACCTTCATTTATCTCTAAATTTATATTTTCTAGTGCTTTTACACCGCCGGGGTAGACAACACCTACATTTTCAAATTTTATCATTTTTTCCCAAAAAAAATAAGGGGCAGTTTCGAACCACCCCTTATCTCTATATTTTAATTATCGTATAGACCAAATTCGTCTGCTGCTTGTTTTACAACATCGAACTCTGAGTTCACTGCTGGAACAATATCTGTCCAACCGTAAATCTCGTCCATTACCGCGTATCCTTCATCTGTTGATATGTAGTCTTTTAATATTGTATATATTTTAGCTTTCATATCTTCAGGTAAGTCAGATCTTACTGCGACAACGTCATTAGGAATTTCTGCAGTTATTCCAATTGCAATGACCTTTTCACCAACGTCTAATGCAGTTTTTCTTAGAGTTCTTCTTGCATCATCGTAAGTTACACCAAATTTGTGGTCGCCATTGTAAAGAGCTGTAATAACTCCATCATGAGAACCTGCAAACACTTGTGTAATGTCCTTGGTGTAGTCAATGCCCATGTTCTTTAATTGCAGTGAAGGGTATAAGTAACCAGATGTTGATCCTTCTTCGACAAAGACCACTGTGTTACCAACCATTGAATTTAAATCTGCTTCACAAGCATATCCAGGGCTAACTGTTCCATTATCTCGTACCTCTGGTTCAAGACCATTATCTCCAAAGCTCCAACCAACTTGTAGCGCTGCTACAGGTGGTGGTGAAGTTTCTGAACCAGGTATTAACGTTTGAACACCATTTACAGTTTCAAATGCTCCAATAACTGGTGGAGAAGTACAAACACTTACGTCAGTTGTCCAAAATGTACCATGATAAGATCCTGATCCATAACGCACAACTTTAGCAACCGCTTCAATTCTGGTAGGAAATACATTCAGTGCGTTAACGTACCCTAAGGTGTTAAAGGCACCGATATCAGCTTGACCTGATCCCATTGCAACTAATAAACCAGAGAAATCACTGGTTACAAATCCTTCAACTTCAATACCTAAGCCATCAGATAGAACTTTCATTAATGGTTTTATATTGTCTTGAAGATCTGTTTGTTCTGCACTGGGAATAAATCCGAATGTTATCTTATCAAGAACTGGAGCAACGGTTGTTGCCGGTGATTCAAGTGATTCTGATTCTTCCACAGATGCAGTTTCTTCTACTGTCTCTTCTGCTGAGCCGCCACATGCGACTAACAACATAGAAAGACAAAGTAGAATAAGAAATGTTTTTTTCACATTACCTCCGCTTAGCTTACTCTCATACTAACGAATCTGATAGAAGAGTATTTAAAATTATGTTAAATTTAATTCGTAGGTATGTATCCAAATTCTCTACTGAGAATATTTCCATTCGTGTCAAAGATAATTGATATTGGTTGACCTACTACTTGTAGTTCATCTCTTAATTCACTAGTTGAAAAACCAATTGTTAATTTTCCTGTTAAATTGTTTTGTACCCACCCCATAGTCGGATCAACTTCACTGTGTGCAAGCGCAATAATGTCATAAGTTTCTGAAAGTTTTTCTAAATTCTTTTCTAAGAGAGGCAACTCCTCTCGACAGATACCTCAGTAGTCAGCCCAGAAAACAATTAGTGTTTTCTTGTTTGTTAAATCTTCAATAACAAAATCACCTAACTCGTTAGTGTATGTCAATGTAGTTGGTGAGGTATTGACTGTATCATTAGGTATATCTGCTGCAGAATTATCTACAGAAACTGAAGAGCTACAAAAGCTAAAAAACAGAATAAATATTAGTTTTTTCATAAGTTTATTTTACTTATATACGGATTAAACATTGTTATCCTAACCATATGAAAATCGGACTGTTATCTGTAGGCACTGAAATTCTGTTAGGTGATACCATAAACACAAACCTCTCAAAACTTGGGAGCGAACTATATAATTCTGGAAATACACTCACACATGAAGTAACAGTCTCTGATATTGAAGATGAAATAATAGCAGGATTTAATTTCTTATATACTTTTTGTGATGTTGTGATTACTTGTGGGGGATTGGGGCCAACTGAAGATGATATTACTCGAGAAGTAATATCTAAACACCTAAACATAGAATTAGAGCTGGACGAATCTCATGTAGAATTCATGAAAAAAAGATGGCAAGCTAGAGGGCTTATGATGCCAGAAACCAATATGAAGCAAGCTTATCTTCCTAAAAATTCCATAAAACTAAACAACACACAGGGAACAGCCCCCGGAACTTTAATAGAGTCCGACAATAAAAAAATATTTATACTACCCGGGCCACCAAGGGAATTTATTCCAATGGTTCAAGATGAGATAGTCCCACTATTAATAGAGACATCAAATGAGAAACCAAAAAACTATCAGTTTGTATTGTTTTACAATCAGGCAGAATCTTCACTTGCTCAGTCAATAAATAAATTTAAACCTGAAGGTATAGACATCGCATATTTAGCAAGTAAAGGAATAATCAAATTACGTTATGATAAAAATACAATTTCAAATGATGATGAACAATTGTTTATAGACACACTTAGAGATGTGTTTTCAGACGATATCATTGCTTATGAAAATATAGATATTTCTAAAATTCTTTTAGATTTACTTATAGAAAAAGAACTCACAATCTCTTTTGTTGAAAGTGTTACTGGTGGAGAGCTATCTTCTAGATTTACAAAAAATCCAGGTGCTAGCAAAATATTAAAGGGAAGTTCTATCACTTATACAAATGATGCAAAGAAGTTATTAACTGACGAAGAAGTCGATTATAAAAATTGGCCAGAATTAACTGAGGTCTTGTCTGAAAATGCGTTAAATCATTATTCTACAGACCTTAATCTAAGCATATTAGGAGAGGCAGGTCCAATAACATCAAGTAAGTATGGAATTGGTGATATTTTTATCACTATCTCAAATAAAGAAAAATCTGTATCTACTAAACATAAAATTAATGGAAACAGACAAGAAATAATTGAAAGATCCGTAAATAAAGCCTTTTGGGAGCTTATAAAATTTCTTAAAAACTTGTATTAGAACAAATGTTCTAGTAAAATTTGTCTTACATAGATGTTTTAATTAATAATAATTAATCTAATTAGGAGATAAAAATGGATAAAGACAGGGCAAAAAAACTAGATACAGTATTAGATCAAATTGAGAAACAATTTGGTGAGGGTTCACTTATGAAACTCGGTGCTGATAATATTAAAAAAATCCCAGCAATATCAACCGGAGCACTATCTATCGATTTAGCTCTAGGTATAGGTGGAATACCAAAAGGAAGAGTAGTTGAAATTTATGGGCCAGAAAGTTCTGGTAAGACAACACTTTCTTTACATGTAGCAGCAGAAGCTCAAAAAGCAGGTGGCGTAGCAGCATTTATAGATGCAGAGCATGCCCTAGATCCTGTTTATGCAGCAGCTCTTGGTGTTGATATCGATGAATTATTAGTCTCACAACCTGACACAGGTGAACAAGCTTTAGAGATTGCAGATATGCTTATTGAGTCTGGTGGTGTTGACGTTGTTGTTATTGATTCAGTTGCTGCACTTGTCCCTAAAGCAGAGATTGATGGTGAAATGGGCCAATCTCATGTTGGACTTCAAGCACGATTGATGTCACAAGCATTACGTAAACTAACTGGTTCAATCCATAAAACACAAACTACTGTAATTTTTATTAATCAAATTCGTGAAAAAATTGGCGTTATGTGGGGATCTCCAGAAACTACTAGTGGAGGTAGAGCGCTTAAATTTTATGCATCAGTTCGTATCGATATAAGAAGAATAGAGACACTCAAAGTTGGTGCTGAGATGATAGGTAATAGAGTAAGAGCAAAAATTGTAAAGAATAAAGTTGCTCCTCCGTTTAAAGAAGCACAATTTGATATTATGTTTGGAAAAGGAATATCTAGAGAAGGTAGCTTGCTAGACGTTGGTGTAGAACATGGCATCGTTCGTAAAGGTGGTGCATGGTTTACATATGATGAAGTACAACTTGGTCAGGGTAAAGAGAACTCTAAAAACTATTTAAGAGAAAATCCAGATCTAGCACTTCAGCTTGAAAATGATGTGTATAAAGCGGTAGGTTTGATTGAATCAGACACGGAAGATGTAACAACTGATGAGGTTGAAACAGTTGACATTCCAGTTGATGAAACAAAAGAATCAAAAACCACTAATAAAGAAAAATAATATATATATTTTCTAAAAATATCCATATAATTTAATTGTGAAAGCAGCAATTGAATTAAACAAAACTCCAAGGGCCAAACCGTCAAGGAGCGGATTAAATTATTTTGTTAAAACCTTTGGTTGTCAGATGAATGAACATGATTCTGAACGTATCGCTGGACTATTTGAATACGATGGCATGTTAAAGGCTAATTCTTTAGAACAAGCTGATGTATTATTTATCAACACATGCACAATTCGTGAAAATGCAGATGACAAGTTATATGGAACACTCGGACAACTTAAAAAATGGAAAAGCGAAAATAGTAATCGTAAATTATTGGTAGGTGGCTGTGCTGCTCAAAAAGATAAAGAATTAGTCAGAGAGCGTGCTCCATGGGTAGATGTTGTTATTGGAACTCATAATCTCACTAATATTGTAAACCTTTTAAATCAAAGCGAAGATTGGGGGCCGATTACTGAAGTTATTGATGAGATAGAATCCCTACCCACAGATGCACCTTCAATACGTGAGTCAGAAGTATCTGCTTGGCTAACGATTCAAATTGGATGTAATAACAGTTGTACCTTCTGTATTGTCCCATCTGTACGAGGTCCAGAAATTAGTAGGCGTCCTTCTGACATAGTTAATGAGGCTACAGCAATGATAGATAGTGGAGTTAAAGAGATTACCTTACTGGGACAGAATGTTAACTCATACGGAAGAGATTTGAAAATTAATGGTTCTTCTAAACCATATTTTACCGAACTATTAACGGAATTAAATAACGTAGAAGGATTAAAACGTATAAGATTTACATCACCTCACCCAAAAGACTTTAAACCTGAAACACTTATTGCAGTAAATGATCTAGATAAAGTAGCGAACCAGATCCATATGCCATTACAAAGTGGTAGTAATAAAATATTGAGAAAAATGCAACGTGGATACACTCAAGAAAAGTTTCTTGAAAAACTTAACCTGGCAAAAGATACAATAGAAGATGTTTCACTAACAACTGATATTATTGTGGGCTTTCCAGGTGAAACAGATGTAGATTTTGAAGAGACATTAAAAGTTATTAAAGAATCACAATTTGACGCTGTATATATGTTTAAATTTTCACCCCGCCCAGGAACAACAGCAAACACAATGGATGATGATTTTATTGAAAAAGAAGTTATTGACTCAAGGTTTATGAAACTTAAAGAAATACAAACTGAAATCAGTCACGTTCGTTACAAAAGATTTATTGGAACAGACCAAAAATTACTTGTAGAAAAATACTCTAAGAAAACGAATACATTTATGAGTGGAAAAATAGATGGAGGACAGACAGTACACATACCTTCTCAGGACGTATCAATAGGTGATTTTCTTGATGTAAGGATTATTGAAGCTACTCCCTTTGCTTTAACCGCGGAAATTATCTAATTGCTCTATTTTTTAACTGGTACAACTGCATCTGGCAAGACAAATGTTGCACATGAGATTGCAATTGAACGAAATATTCCACTGCTTTCCCTTGATTCCATGGCAGTGTATAGAGGTTTAGATATATTAAGCGCCAAACCAACTGATGTAATGCAGGCTCAGGTTGAATATCTTGGTATTGATATAGCAGAACCTGACCAAAACTTTTCAGTAGTAGATTTCCTTAACTACTTATTAGATATTGATTTTCCAAAAATGACCTACGAGAGAGATGTTTTAGCGGTTGGAGGAACTGGATTATATTTTTCATCAATGGTAAAAAACTTTGAATTTCGTCCTACTGATCCATCTATTCGAGCTGAACTAGAGCAACTTAATTATGGACAACTTCTTAAATTTCATGACGTTTATAAAATTGAGCTCCCAAATGTTGAGCTAAATAAAAGAAGATTAATTCGAAATATTGAATCTAGTCTTCTTGAAGATACAAAATATATATTCACACCATTAAATATAAGTAAAAATAAAGTTGGTATTTTTTGGAACAACCCTGATTACAAAGCAAATATTGAACAACGAACAAAGTTGATGATAGAAAATGGTTTAGCTAATGAACTATCATCACTTTTAAATCCATCTAAAACCATACTTCAAGCTATAGGCATGAATGTAAATACAGACATAGAATCTAACATTAATCAGAAAACCTTTAAATTAGTAAAAAAACAAATTACTTGGTTTAAAAAAGAAACATCTCTTGAACAACATTCAACAAACGACCCTAATTTTATAAAAAATAAAATGATAGAGTTAATGGATGAGTAATTTCGCTTATATGTCTGGTACAGGAAATGATTTTATTGTTTCTCCTTACACTGGCCCTACTTCGGAGATTCAAATTATTTCTCTTGTTGCGGATTCTGATTATGAAGTAGATGGGGTCATTTTTGTCGAATCTATAGATGATTCAACTGTAAAAATGCATTATTTTAATAGTGACGGAACTGCTGCTGAGTTATGTGTCAACGGTGTCAGGTGTACTGCTAAGTACGCTTATGATAATGAACTCGTAACCGCACATAAAATGACTGTCGTAGCTCCTGTCGGTAATCTTACTGCAGTTGTTGAAGATTCAGTAGTCACAGTGAATGCACCATTGCCAACTTACTCAAGTGAATCAATACTAATTGATGATATCGATGGTATTAAGTCACAAGTTGGTAACCCACATTTTTTAGTTAGTGTAGAAAATGTAGAGACTTTCGATTTGGCAACTTTTTACAATAAAGTTAATGAATCTGAACATTTCTCCGAGGGGGTCAATGTTGAAATTTATGAAGTTGTTAGTGAAAATTTTGTTAAAACAAGAGTATTCGAAAGAGGTGTAGGGGAGACTGATGCCTGTGGTTCCGGCGCATTGTGTTTATTTAACTATCTTTACTCTGAAAAAATTGTACACAACCCAACAACAATTCTTTTTCCTGGTGGAGAGTTAGATTTAGAATTTAAAGATACGAACCTGTATATAAGCGGAATCGTTACATATCTCTAAATAGAGACACAACCTTACCAACTATTGAAATGTTTTCATTTACTTCAATATTTTCGTAGTTTTTATTGGCCGGGATTAGATACTTCTTATTACTTATTGTGTCTATATATTTTACTGTAGCCTCAGTTCCTAGTACAAGGAATGCTCCTATATCTCCATTCGTTGGTTGTTTTGACTTATCTACAACTACTAGATCTCCATCATGTATTCCAGCATCAATCATGGAATCTCCGTTTATTTTTAATGCAATAAGCGAGTCATTAAAATTGCTTTCTGGATAAGGAAGCTCTCCAATTATATTTTCCTCTGCAGCAAGCGGTAACCCAGCTGCTATTTCTCCAACTATTGGGATAGATCTAAATTCATTTGTTACATCATTAAGATGTAGAGATCGTGATTTACCTTCAGATTTATTAATAACGCCTCTTTTTTCTAACTTGTTTAAGTGGTATTGAACGGTACTTGTTGATTTTAACCCTACTGCTTCACAGATCTCTCTTACAGAAGGAGAGTAGCCATCATTTTTAAGTGTAAAATTTATAAATTCAAGTATTTCTGTTTCTTTATTACTCATACTCCATATTAGCACATATGTTCTAATAATAAAAGTGTCGTACTTGGTTTCTACTATGTAATTATGGAAAACATTAAAAATACAATTTATCTATTAGCATTCGTGATTTTATTTTCAATAATCACTAAACCATTAATATTAACTGATGTCTCTTCTAGAGATCATTCTTCAGAATTAACATATAAAGTACAACATGGCGACAACTTATGGGTAATTGGTAACAAATTAAACGTACAAAATGTCTCAGAATTTGTATTTGAAGTAAAAAAAGCTAATAATTTAGAAGAATCAATATTATTTGTTGATCAAATTATAAAAATACCATAGATTGTTTGCTTAAATCATTAGGAATCTTTATAATATACCATATATGGTATGCCCTTTCTGTCAAGCAGAAGAAACTTCAGTTGTAGATTCAAGAAAAAACACTGAAGGTACTTCAATTCGTAGACGAAGGAACTGTTCTTCGTGCAAATCTAGGTTTACAACTTATGAAAAAGCATCAATTGCCCAAATTGTTATCAAAAGAAATGGAAATCGTGAGGAGTTTAACTTAGAGAAGCTATACCAAGGTGTGCAAAACGCCTTTGGAGGCCAGGAATTAAGTGAAAAGAAATTAAAAGCATTAGTAGACACTATTTACAATGACATACAAGAGCAAGGGAACAAAGTTCAATCAGAGTTTATTGGAGAAACGGCACTTTCACACTTAAAAGAGGTAAACCAAGTAGCTTATGTCAGATTTGCCTCTGTGTATAAAGAATTTTCAGATGCTTCAGACTTCGAAAAAGAAGCTGCTGAGTTTAATTAGTCTAAATCCTTAATACTTTTATAATCTGCAGACTTATTTGTATTAAAAATTGATAGTGAGTTTTCAAAAGCAGATAACTCTGTTTGCTTATTAAGCAACAATGCGCTTGAAATTGAGTTAACTACTTCATATTCATTGTTACGTAATGCAGCAAGAAGCCTTCCGTGTAGATCTTCAGCAGTTATGATTGCAACCTCAATTAAGTTTTTATGATTAATCATTTCTTCAATATCTGGTAATTCAGAAAAGTTTCTCTTGCTTATTGCTGTTATCTCTGAGAGTTTTGTAGTCAATACATCTACTTCGGTTGTTTCATCTATTTCAAGCAAGGTGTCATAAATTAATATTTCAGAAACTAAAATTCTATATGCAAGTAGATCATCAAGTTCATTGATTAAATTAAAGATTGTTGATAAATTGTAATTAATATCTTGTAGGTTTACATTCTCTTTTTGAGTTATCAAGGTTTGATATTCTAAAGTGGATGACTCTACAGACTGCAGATAAGCGCTTGCGTTAGAGATGTCATATTTTGAATAAAATGTATCCGTTGCGATTTCTAGAACGTTTTCTAGACCATTGATTAATACGTTGGTGTCTGAAGCTAAATTAGAACTAATTTCGATTACCTCTTCTTGGGCAGCATTTCTCGAAGTAAAAGTAGTAATTGCTGTAGCTATAACCGTTATTGCTATGATACCTATTGTTAACGGCATCACCCACTGGCGCCGAGATTCTACATCAGTCCATATCTTTTTTATTTTATTTGTTACGTTTATTGGTTTAAATGTTTCAGTTGGCAATTCTAAACTATCTGACTCCTCTGTTGTGTTGGATGAATATATCTTTTCAGTTTCTGTTATGTAAGCCTCTACAGATGATTGCTGAGGCACATCACGTTTAATATCTTTTACATCATCATAAATGTTGAAATTGTTAACTTCCTGTACCTCATCTGCATCTAGATAATTTTCAGGAGCCTGTGTGATTATTGTTTCAGTTTCGAAACCTAACAGCTCTAATATTTTTATTCTATCTGTACTTTTTGCTTTATTTATAAAAATAAAATCTCTAATATTCATCAATGAAAGGTTACCATTGTGTATGAGTAAAAACATTCAAATTAAATTACTGATTAGTGATGCTAAAATTCCTCAAAAACAACATTCATCTGATATAGGTTATGACTTATCTTCCATCGAAGAAGTTAAATTACCAAGTAAAGAGGTTACTTTAGTTCATACAGGTATATCGATATCTTTACCTGAAGGGATTGCTGGGTTTGTTTTACCTAGATCAGGATTAGCAACAAAACATCAGATTACATTAATTAATTCTCCAGGACTTATTGATCCAGGATATACAGGTGAAATATTGGTCCCATTAATAAACCACAGTAATTCTGATTATCTTATAGATAAGCATGATAGGATTGCACAACTTGTATTACTAAGTGAAGAGCATGTAAGTTTCGAAGTAGTAGATGTACTTGATGACTCTAAAAGGTCCGATAAGGGTTTTGGATCTACAGGATAATTTCCTTATTTTTAAGCTGACATTTAGCTAATATTATATTTATGCGGTAGTAGCTCAGTCTGGCTAGAGCGTCACCTTGCCAAGGTGAAAGTCGAGGGTTCGAATCCCTTCTACCGCTCAAATGGCGACGTGGCGGAGTGGCTACGCAGCGGTCTGCAAAACCGTGTACACCAGTTCGATTCTGGTCGTCGCCTCCAAACTTCGGAGTAAAAATTGATAGCAGTTACAGGTTCAGGTGAGTATTTATCAGGCATATCTTATGCTGATACAAAACTGTTGTCTAAACTAACAACTAAAGCAAATGTTTTAAGCTTCCCTACAGCTGCTGGTAAAGAGAACTCTTCAAGAATTGACTACTGGTGTGATCTAGCTACAGAACACTTCACTAAACTTGGTGTTGAACATCAAAATATCCGTGCTTTAAAACGAAATGATTTTTTTGATGAAGATTTAATCAATAAAGTAAAAAATGCGAACTTTATTTACTTCTCTGGAGGTAATCCAAGTTATTTGTATGAAACAATTAAAGAAACTCCTTTTTACTCTGAAATTTTAGATACTCATCATAATGGTGGAGTCGTTGCAGGTTGCAGCGCTGGTGCCATGATTATGGGCGAAAAAATGATAAAAGGATATGGATTTAATTTAATAAATAATGTGATTGTGATACCACATTATGGGGAGTCATTTTATTCTTGGATAACTAATACTGTAAAATTGTTAAATCGAGGTAATTACAAACTTTTATGTTTGGAAAAGGATACATACTTCACAATCGACAACAACCAAGTAGAGATTATTGGAAAAAACAACGTACACATTATATTTAAAGATGAACATAAAACATTTAAAGATGGAGATATCTTGGACAAGAAAGATTTAGCGATATAAATGTGTGGTCGATACTACCTCGATTTAAACAATCTTCTTAATGAAGAATATGAGTTAAGTGGCGAAATTACATATGAAACAAATTTTAACATTACACCACAATCTCAGGTTCCTATAATAATTGAAAATAAATTAATCATTGGGACCTGGGGCTACTATCCAGATTGGCTTAAAAAACAAAAAAATTCAAAACCACTATTTAATACTCGATGGGAAACTATACAAGAAAAACGTACATTTCAGACAGCATTCAAAAAACATCGTTGTTTGGTACCAATATCAGGATGGTACGAATGGAAGAATGTCGATAATGAAAAACATCCATATTTTTTCCATAACGAAAAAAATATTTTAAAAGCCGCAGCCCTTTATTGGAAAAGATCAAATGGTGATATTGAATTCTCAATCATTACTCAAGAAGCATTTGGCACCTTGGCGACGATTCATAATAGAACTCCTTTGATTCTATCAAAAGAAAAACAAGTAAAATGGGTGTCAGATCTTGAGACAGAAAGTATTTATCAGGATATTTCAAATCAACAAGATATCGTTATTAATTTTCATAGAGTTAGTAAATCAGTTAATAATCCAAAAAATCAAAACTCATCTTTAATAAATGAATACACAGAGGTCCCGTTCTAATGAATTCACAATCACCGATTTATTCATTTAGATTTACTATTTCCTGGATTTTAATATATATAGTCATCGTTTATGTCATTACTAAAGTTCTCACACTTTTTTTGGCTCTTTATATCGGTCTTTGGGTGTTGAACTTTTTTATTGAACTTGCAGAGAGATTATTGCTTAAATTTGGGAGACGTATCTACACAGTCGAACGATAGGATTTACTTAAACTAGTATCTTTGCTATATTTGAAAAAAGGGAGATTAGCTCAGTCTGGCAGAGCGCTACCTCGACAAGGTAGATGTCACAAGTTCAAATCTTGTATCTCCCACATTACGATGAGTGAGTTCCTAAAGAAATTTGTTTTCATATATAGAAGACATGGTCATTTCTGGATAACAAAAAGACTTGAGATTGTTATATGGACGTTATTTATACTTCTGTCTTTCTACGCATATTTAAGTAACAATTAAATCAATTATTGGCTTAATAAATTATTTGCTATATAGTTATCATGACCGTTTATTTGGGTAGTATTCAACTCACTTAAATATGTATAAAGGAATTTACAGTGGTCATTTAGAAAAGAGGGGTTTCTCCAGGATGGGAATTCCCTTTTTTCTTTTGTAACTAAATTAATCATTTACATAGACTTAAACTATGACATCAAAGAATATAGGACATATACGATTAATTTTCTTTTTCACAACAATAATTTCGCTTCTATCTTTAATTGCACCCAGTACTGATATAAAAATATTAAACCTCAATATTTTGCAATTTGTTTTGCTTTACGTCTGGTTAGTTCAGGTCGTATCCTTTATTTTTGCTTTTATTTACCAAACTGAAAAATACTATGATTTCATTGGAAGTTTAACCTACTCATCCTCAACATTAATTGTTTATTTCTCCTTACCAGTTAAATCACAAACAGACAATATCTTGTTAATACTTGTATTAATCTGGTCAGTCAGACTTGGTCTATTTCTTTTTAGACGAATACTAGAAGATGGTAATGACACTAGATTTGATAAAGCCAAAAAGTCATTTTTTCATTTTTTACAATATTGGACAGGTCAAGCTATGTGGGTCTCATTTACATGTATATCCGTTTATGTTGCGATGATTTCGGATGAAAGCAACACACTCTCTATTATTTCATTAATAGGTCTAATTATATGGATTGCAGGTTTCACAATTGAGGTAGTAGCTGATAGTCAAAAAAGAAATTTTAGAAAAGATCAAACTAACAAAGGTAGATATATTTCATCTGGACTCTGGAGTAGAAGTAGACATCCAAACTATTTTGGAGAAATTACTTTATGGACTGGAGTAGCTGTCATTGCATTTAGTAGCTTAAGTGGTTTAGGTTATATTGCTTTAATCTCACCTTTATTTGTTTACGCTTTACTTTCAAAAGGAAGTGGAATACCTCTTTTAGAGAGAAGTGCAGAAAAAAGATGGGGAGAAGAAGCTGATTACAAAGAGTATAAGAAAAATACCCCTGTTTTATTTCCTAAATTGTTTAACAACATAAAAGACCCCAACAGCAATAGCGAGTAATTGATAATAGGGTAGGGTTTCGTATCTTATAACAAAGTTATATCCGATACCAATAATTCCAAGACTTACGGCTAATTTTTGCCAGTTCTTCATTAGAGTGAGTCAAGCTTTTCTAAGAGTTGATCTTTTTCACCAGGTAACATTTGAATAACATGATCACTATCGGGATATGTACTATTATCAACTTCATCTTTGAATCCCTTAATTGCCCTCGATCTCTCTGCATTAAGTTCTTCTTTAATTGCTTTACCGTTACCCCAAGATTTTGCATGTCTTGGCATCTTTATGCCAACAGTTTCACCGCATATATCTTCAAAGAAAAGAAACATAACATCACCACCAGATCCTGAACCAAGCGAATTTAATACCAGTGAAGTATGTTTACTTATTTCTAATAATGCGTCTTCAGCAACACATTCTACCTCTGCACCAAAAGCACCAGCATCTTCGAGTCTTTTCAAATCTTTTAATATCTCTATAGCTTCATCGGCTGTTTTACCTACTGTTCGAATACCTCCGTATTTTGTTGACATAGAAGGAACCATGCCAACATGACCTTGAACCTGCATTCCTTCGTTAGCTAATAATTCAACAACTTCAAAACTTCTAGGAGTTAGTACAGAGTCAGCACCCGCCATTACAACATCAAAGGCTCCACGAAGAATTTCATCATTCGTAATAAAACGACCTGCAAATAATGCTGCAGTTATGAACAAGTTTGGCGCTCCTTTTCTCACATCTGAATACCAATCGCTACCAGTTATTAGCATATCAATATTTTGCGAGGCTACTATTTCCGCTTCTTCTTGGTTAGCAGCAGTCACCTGTGTCATTTTTGTATTGTTTTTTTTATTATTAATAATGTCGCCTACAGTAATATTTCGCTCTACCTGTTCATGACCAAAAGTATATATCTTTTTCATGAGTGCATTATACAGGAGCACTTGTCTGAAAAACAAGGGGTCGGCAGTTCGATTCTGCCTCTGGCCACAATAAACATAGGCTCTATTGGTCTTCACAAACAAACAAGAAAAAACTTTGACCATTTCTTTGACCAAAAAAATTTTTTAGCTTGATAAATCTTTTCTTGCTAATGCAGCTTCAACTTCTTTTGCAACAGCAGTTTTTACAACTTTCTTTCCAACAGGGTTTAAAGATAATTGAGCTAATTTAAATGCTTGAAGTCCAAAAGGTATTCCTATTATCGTTACAAATAAAAACAACCCAGAAATAACATTTAATATGAACATAGGAATTCCGACGATTAACCAAAGTGATGTCCATATTGTATTTGCTGATCGTAAGGCTTTCTTCCAATCAAGGGAGTTATCTTCTTCGCCAGCTTCATTTTTCATATATTTTTTTGCTGCTTCATAATCATTTGCTTTAATTACTTCTCTTCCAAAGGGTCTTAGTTGTAATGCAGCAAGGTTAAGTAATGCTTTTGAGTAAGGAGTCCAGAATAGTAGTGCCCAAAAAATCATCCACGATAGCCAGCCAATTATCCCGCCAGTAATAATCCAAAGGAAATTACCTACAAATCTCATATCCCAATAATAGTTTGTTTGAAAATAGAATTCAAAAACTTTGACCAATCTTTGACACGCTCACTTTTGAAGTCTGTTTTAATCTACGCTCACTGCGATATATTGGCTATTTAGGTGGAAAAATTGTTTGGGGTTAATTACAAAAA
>JACNGE010000009.1 GCA_014384285.1 Actinomycetota bacterium
GTACAAGATAAAAATGATTTTATTGGAGATGTTAGAGGATATGGAACAATGATAGGTGTAGAAATAGTCACTGATAAAAAATTAAAAAATTCATCAAAAGAACTAGCTATGCAAATAATTGATACTGCTAAAAATAATGGCTTACTTCTTGTTAATTGTGGTCTCGAAGGAAATGTGATTAGATTCATGGGGCCATTAACTACACCCGTTGATCAAGTTAAAGAAGCAATGGAAATTTTTAGTGATTCAGTAAACTCTATTTAGAGTCTATATGTGTAAGCTCATGAAGTTTTTTTAAAGTTTCAGTATCTTTAGCAGCTTCTGCAGGTGCTTTCATCAACCAAGCTGAAACTAAATCTAGAGACTTTAAATCATTTTTCATAGCAAAAAACTTCATATATCTAATTGCATCGATTACAACACCGGCACTGTTTGGAGAGTCCCAAACTTCTAGCTGTAGTTCAATATTTAATGGAACTCCTCCAAAAGCTTCTCCTTCTAATCTAATAAAAGCTTTTTTACGATCTTCTAGCCATTCGACATAATCAGAGGGTCCAATTCTAACTGTGCCTTCTTCCATTCCTTTACCTCTATTGGCAACGGATGTAACAGAAGTAGTCTTACTAGTTCTTTTTGTTTGTAACCTATCTTCTTCTAACATATTTAAAAAATCCATGTTTCCACCAACGTTCAGCTGGTATGAACGTTTCAAATTAAGACCTCTGTCAGAAAATAGTTGAGCTAATGCTCTATGAACAATTGTTGCTCCAACTTGACTTTTAATATCATCTCCAATTAATGGAACATTACTGTCAGAGAATTTTTTATACCACTCTTTATCTCTAGCAATAAACACTGGTATGCAGTTTATAAAACCTACTTTTGCTTCAATTGCACACTCCGCGTAAAATTTTACGGCTTCATCTGATCCAACTGGTAAAAGATTAACTAAAATTTCAGCTTCTGAAGATTTTAAAATATCAACAACAGATTCTGAATCTTCTACTGGGTTGATTATGTCTTTTACAAACTTGCCAATACCATCAAGTGTTTTTCCAGGACTAACTTCAACTCCGAGATTTGGAACTTCTGAAAATTTGATTGTATTGTTTGGTTTTGAAAATATTGCTTCTGATATATCTTTTCCAACTTTATCTTCATTAATATCAAATGCAGCGACAATTTCGATATCTGAAACCCTGTAGCCTCCAATAACATCAGAAATTAATCCATTTTCAGTGTCATTAACTTTATAATACTCAAGTCCTTGAATCAAGGAGCTTGCACAATTACCTATCCCGACAACTGCTACTTTAATTTTAGTGTTGCTCATTTGATAACTTTAGCAATCACTAGTTATATGATAATTTATTAGTTAAATAGGTAGTTGAACCAACTTGCTGAGTTGTAAAGCATTGCGACAATAAAATATATAACGAATGATGCAATTCCGATTATCTGAAGTATTTTTAATAATTTATTCATAATGCAAGATTACATTTAAAAAAATTTAAATAAAATACAGTTATAGTTTAAATATGATTAAAAACTTATCTCCATCTAGAGCTTCTCAGTTTAAGACGTGTCCTAAACAATTTAAATTTTCTAATGTTGATAAAATCAAGGAACCAACAACACTTGTCCAAGCTAAAGGAACAACTGTTCATCAAGCGTTAGAAGATCTCTATAATCTTCCAAGTAAAGATCGAACATCTGAAGTTTTATACGATTTATTTCGTAAAGCTTGGTCTAACGTAAGGGGTAACGACGAACATATAAATTTATTTAACTCTATTGAAGAGGAAAGAGAGTGGGGTCAAGAAGGTCTAAATTTATTACATAATTATTTAAAACTTGAAAATCCTCAAACACTTGAACCCTTGGAACAAGAAAGGTGGGTAAGAGGATCAATTGAAGATTTAAATTTACGTGGAATCCTAGACCGAATAGACGAAGATGAAGATGGTAATTTAATAATTGTTGACTACAAGTCAGGAAAAGCTCCACTTGCAAAATATAAAGAACCAAGATTTTTTGCTCTTAAACTGTACGCACTGCTTATCAGAGATGAACTTGGAGTTACACCCAAAGAGTTGAAATTAATATATCTAAAAAATTCGACCATACATACATTAAAAGTAACTGACGAAATGTTAGATGAGGCAAGAGATGAAATACTAGATATCTGGGATGAAATAAAAAAAGCATTTGAGGAAAATAACTTTCCACCCACTAAAAATAATCTCTGTAATGATTGGTGTTACTACAAACCAATCTGTCCACTTTTTAATGAAGACGCACCAGATACAGATGACTTACAAAACATTGAGGAAAGAATAACAGAACTAAATGAAACACTTGAAGCTGTTGAAATGTTTGAAAGCCTCGAAGATTTACCAGAATCAAGTCCTTTGAGAGATATAGATATCTTAAAAATTAATGAGGAACTAACTTCATTAGAAAGCCAGAAAAAAATAGTACAGGATAAAATTACCCTCTTATTAAGGAAATAGTCCTCTAGTTAGCTTTGCAGCAGCGACTCTTTTTATGCCTTTAATTAGTGCAGCAGTCCTTAAGTCACAATTATTCTTTTGGGATATTGTCCAGACCTCTTCAAAAGCAGAAGTCATCGTATCAATTAACCTATCGTATAAATCCTTTTCCTTCCAAAGGTAGTTTTGCCTATTCTGCACCCACTCAAAATAAGATGCTGTAACACCACCGGCATTTGCTAATATATCTGGAATTACCAATACGTTGTTTTCTCGTAATATCTTATCAGCACTTACAGTTGTAGGTGAGTTTGCTGCCTCCACTAAAACATTAGCTTTTATATTATTGACGTTTGAGCTTGTTATGACCCCACCAATGGCAGCAGGAATTAGAACATCACACTCGACTTCCAGGATATCTTCTGATAATTTATCGGCACCTTCAAAACCTGAGACGGAACTGCTCTTTGCAATGTGTTTAAATAATTCTGGAATATTTATGCCCTTAGGATTATAAATTCCTCCTCCTAAATCATTGACAGCTATAACTTTTGCTCCTCTTTCGTATGAATCTAGAGCTGCATAACGTCCTACATTTCCAAAACCCTGAATCACTACAGTTGAATCTTTAAAATTTTTATTAATTTTTTCCATTGCTTGTTGAGTGACTGCAATTGCGCCCCTGCCAGTTGCTTCTCTTCTTGTTACTGACCCACCTATTGAAGCAGGTTTTCCAGTTACTATTCCTGGCTGGGGTGAACCAACAAAGTTACTGTAGGTATCCATTATCCAAGCCATTGTTTGCTCATCTGTGCCTAAATCCGGTGCAGGTATGTCTTTGTCGACCCCAATTACAGGTAGTAACTCAGCAGTATATCTTCTTGTTACTCTTTGTTTTTCAGCTCTTGTTAGTTGGGATGGATCAATCGCAACTCCCCCTTTAGCTCCACCATAAGGTAATCCAACAATTGCAGATTTCCAAGACATCAGTATAGAAAGGGCTGTGACTTCACCTAGATTAACATCAGGTGCATACCTAATACCACCTTTTGTAGGGCCCATAGAAAGTACGTGTTGGACTCTATATCCAACTACAGTTTCTACTTCTTCATATTCATCTCTTCTAAAGGGAAATGTTACTATTAGGGCTCTTTGGGGATGCTTTAAACGTTCTCTTATATTTGGATCAAGATTAATTAATTCAGCTACTTCTTCGTATTGACGAATAACTTCTGTGTACATGTGTGAGTCAAATAACTGAGGATTTGTCATTACTTAGCTATTGTATTGTAATAATTTAGAAACGTCACTTTAAATTAATTTTTTGTCTTACCCATTGTGTATATTTAAAAATATGGAAAACAACAAAATTGAAAATATTCTAAATATGATTGGTATAGAGATTGTTATATTGTGTGATAATCACACAGATAAGTGTAACTGTCATAATGTGGTCAAAGAGGCTGCATAATTTAGGAGAAAAATGGTTAATAATATAGATGAGATACTTGAGCTTACTAAAGAAATTTCTTTTCAAGACACTGAGGAAGTGGACTTTGCAGTTACAAAATTTGGTGAAGAGTTAATTAATACCAAAGATCTTGAATTCTTATGGGTTGCAAGAAATGCGACTAACATTGTTAAAAACAAAAGTAGTGATATCAAGACCTTTAGTGATTATAAAATGGCCGAAGATATTGAAGGAAATGGTCCTGTCAGATTGGGGGACGAAGTTTTTATTTATAACAAATCATACAACTGGAAGGTTCAAGACTTAAGAAACTTTGTTAAATGGCTAGTCGAAAAATCTTCTTCTAATGAAGAACTTATTGATTCTCTTTTAGCAGTAATGGGACAGAGTTTTGTTCCTAAGTTGAAAGGATTAGATTCAGTTTCGAATTCAAAGAGTTTGAACACAGATATGATCCGCGATACATTTTTATATAAAGAATGGAAAGATAAACCTGACTTAAAGACAATTAATACTAATACCGCTTCGGCACCTTCATGGGCTAAAGATTTGAAACATAAAGAAAGAAGAAAGATATGAAACAACTATATGAGTTATCAAGACAATTTCCAGATGAATGGGTAAAAAAGGCTCCAAAAGGTAAGTTTGGTAACTATATTCCCCACTCAGTTATAACACAAAGATTGCTCGAAATTTGTGGACCCTTCAATTGGGAAGTTATTGAATTAATACGTGAAGAAAAAAGTGGAAAAGTTGTAGGTTGTTTTGGGAAACTAACGGTTGAGATTGATGGAAAAATGGTAACAGTTACAGCTATTGGGGATGTTGAAAATGATCAAGGCAATGACGGGACTAATGCAAAACACGCTGAGTCAGATGCATTTAAGAGATGCGCAATGAAAATAGGACTTGGTCTACATCTTTGGGCTGGAGACGAATACTACCTAGATAAGAAACTATCTGGAGAAAAAAATGCTAAAAAAATAAAGTTGCAATCAGCTTAGTTTTTGAGCTTACCCTTTTTGGATTCCAAAATAATTGTTACTGGTCCATCGTTATGTATTGTGACTTTCATGTCTTCTCCAAAAATACCCTGTTTTACTATTCCATAATCTGACAATTTTTTAAAAACGTACTTTAAAAGCTCAATTGCTGTTTCTGGGCTCTCTGCTTCTACAAATGAAGGTCTGTTACCCTTTGAGGTATTTGCTAGTAATGTAAACTGGCTAACCAATAATATTTCCCCATTTATATCCTGGATAGATTTATTCATTTTGTTAAATTCATCTGAAAAAATCCTTAAATTACCAATTTTATGAGTAAGAACATCTACATCTTGTGAAGAGTCACCTTTTTGTATGCCCCAAAGTAATACAATTCCTTCGTCAATTTCAGAAATTACTTTGTTATCAACTGTAACTTTTCCATATTTAACTCTTTGTAATACAACTTTCATATAAATATATTATGGTAGTTGTATGAGTTTAGATAATAAAACAATTCAAATGGCTCGTGATGCAAATTATGCAGCATTAACAACTTTGTTCAAAGATGGTACTCCTCAGACTCATGTTATGTGGGTAGATACAGATGGTGAGCATATTCTAATTAATACTGAAATTCACAGAGTTAAATATAAAAATATAAAAAATGACAATCGAGTAACGGTGATGATTTGGAAAAAAGATGATGCATTTAAATTTGTAGAGATAAGAGGCAGAGTCGTAGGAGAAACCCCTGGTGATGATGCTGAAAAAAATATTAATGATTTGTCTCATAAATACTGGAATAAACCTTATCCATTTCCAATACAAACAGAAAGAATTGTGTTAAAAATAAAAGCAGACAGGGAGTTCTTTTTTAATCTAAAAGATGATGATTTCGAAAATTAATCTTTTTTATATTTGTAAAAACCTTTACCTGTTTTAACTCCTAGTTCACCTTTTTTAACTTTATCTTCTAAAAACTTCTTTGGATAATCTTCAGGATTTTTAGTTTCATTAAAGATTTTTAATTTTGCATAATAATGTATATCTAGTCCGGAATAGTCGGATATTTCAAATGGTCCAAGAGGATGATTTAAACCCTTTTTTATTGCTAAATCTATATCTTCAAACTCAGCAATGCCTTCATCGTATAAATTATACGCTTCATCTACTAGTGCTGCGAGCATACGATTTACAATGAAACCTGGGGTTTCTTTTTTTAAAGTTACGATAGATCTTCCCATAGCCTTACCTACATTTTGTGTTCTTAGTACAACCTCTTTATTAGTTGATTCAGGATATGATATCTCGATAAGATCCATCCTTAATGGTGGATAAAAAAAATGCATATTTATAAATCTATCCAAAAAAGTACAATTCTTAGCAATCTCGGATGCAGCTATAAATGAACTATTGGTCGCTAAAACTACGTCGCGACTTGTTAATTTAGACAGGTAAGAAAAAATCTCTAGTTTTACATCTAGGCGCTCAACAACTGCCTCAATAATAAAAGTTCTGTCTTTTGATAAATTTTCAAGGCTATTTACAACATTAATATTGTTTTTAAAGTTTTTAAGATGATCTTCGTTGTATATTTTTTTTAATATAAGGTTTTTCAAATTTTCTTCAGAAAAGTTCAATTTCTGATTTAAATTATCTAAATCTTGATCGTAGATATGAGTGTCGTAACCTGCCATAGCTGCAAGAGAAGCGATTTGACTTCCCATTTGTCCGCCACCAATAACACCAATCTTTTCATTCATTTATGTTTATTTATCTCTCTTCTTGCAATTGACCTTAGGTGTACCTCGTCTGGTCCGTCAGCAATCCTAAGAACCCTAGCTCCTGCAGACATTCTTGCTAGAGGTGTATCTTGAGAAAGACCCATAGCGCCATGTGCTTGGATTGCTTTATCAATTACATACGAAGCAGCCTCTACAACGGTCACTTTAATAGAAGAGATTTCTATCTTTGCTTCTTCTTTTCCGTAAGTATCTATCAACCAAGCAGTTTTAAGAGTTAGTAGTCTTGCCTCTTCAATTTTTATTCTTGATCTAGCAATCCATTCTTGGATTACTCCTTGTTCAGCAAGCTTTTGCCCAAAAGTTTCTCTTTCAAGGGTCCTCTTTATCATTAAATCTAATGCTCTTTCAGCCATCCCTATAGCTCTCATGCAGTGATGAATTCTTCCAGGTCCCAATCTAGCTTGAGCTATTTTAAAACCGAGACCTTCTCCTCCAATAATATTTTTTTTGGGAACTACAACATTTTCAAAAAGAAGTTCAGGATGCCCTGTATAGCCATCATCATAACCAAATACGTTCATGGGACGAATAATTGAAATTCCTTCTGTATCCATTGGAACGAGTATTTGACTTTGCCTCTGATGTGGAGCATTTTCAGGATTTGTAACGCCCATAAATATGCAAATTTTAGCTCTTGGATTGATTGCATTAGAAGTCCACCACTTACGTCCGTTAATAATATAATTGTCTCCATCACTTACAATCGAACTGCTTATGTTGGTTGCATCAGATGAAGCAACATCTGGTTCTGTCATAGCAAAACAAGATCTTATTGTTCCATCAAGTAAAGGTGCTAACCACTCTTCTTTTTGTTCTTGGGTGCCGAAATCATACAAAACTTCCATATTTCCTGTGTCTGGAGCAGAACAATTAAATACTTCAGGGGCCCACCATACTTTTCCAGTAATTTCTGCTAGCGGAGCGTACTCTACATTTGTTAAACCTGGACCATATTTGTCATCAGGAAGGAAAAGGTTCCATAGGCCACTTTTTTTTGCTTTCTCTTTCAGGTCATCAAGAATATTCGGTATATGTAGTGGATTCCCAGAATCTTCAATTTCTTTATCATAAGCATTTTCATTGGGGTATATATATTCTTCAAAAAAATCAACAAGTTGTTTTTGTAAATCTAATGATTTTTTTGAGTAATTAAAATCCACAATTTATTCTATCAATTAATTAAGTGCCGTGAAGAAACTTTATGTAATATATTATTTAATGAACTTTTTTAATGAAATAACAAGAAACTATATCTGTTCAGTTACAAATCTAGAAAAAGACTTCTCTTATGAGCAATTTAAAGTTGGTAGATCAAATATTACTTTTAAAATTAAGGACCAAAAAAATAGTTACGTTTTGAGGAGACCCCCTTTTGGTGAGAAACTTGAATCCGCTCACAACATGCAAAGAGAATACAAAATATTAAAAGAACTATATAGAAATAATCTTAAAGTTCCTGAACCAATTGCTCTTTGTTCAGATATGAATATTTCAAATGATGACTTTTTTATTATGGAATATATTGAAGGTGAAACTATTTCTGATAATCTTGTTGCGAAGAAATACTCAAAAAAAGAGAAAGAATCAATATCAGTCTCATTTATAAATTCATTAGTTGAGTTACATAACTTTGATGTATTGAATTCTAATTTAAGTGATTTAGGGAAACATGAAAATTATGTAATTAGGCAAATACAAAGATGGAATAAACAATTTAATGCACAGAAAATCAGAGATATTAAAGATATAGACACTGCGACTCAGATTTTAATTGACACTATTCCTGTTCAGCAACAAATCAGCATTGTTCATGGTGATTATCGATTAGATAATGTGAGAATTAAGAACGAAAAAGTGGCAGCAATTTTAGACTGGGAGTTGTGTACTCTTGGCGATCCCCTTGCAGATTTGGGTACAATAATTGCTTCCTGGGCAAACAACGAGGAGAAAGATACCCCCTTTATTTACTCTCCTTCATTAAGCGGTGGCTTTTTAACTCGAAAAGAGTTACTTGCAATATACGAAAAGGAAACAAATCTTGACTTAAAAGATATTGAGTTTTATGTTAGATTATCATTTTGGAAGCATGCCATGATCATGGAAGGTGTCTACGTAAGATATTCACTTGGTTATTATGGAGATACAAACAAGAATGATATTGAAGCTTTTGCAAATAGTACAATTGCTTTTGCTAAAAAAGCATCAAATATTAACTTATTAGAGGAGATTTTATGAAAGTTATTCCAGCAAGCGAACTAGAAAATCATATAGGGGAAGAAATTGGTATTTCTGAATGGATAGAGGTTTCACAGGAAAGAATAAATCAGTTTGCCGATGCAACGAATGATCACCAATTTATACATGTGGATCCAGAACTTGCAAAATCTGCTCCAACACCATGGGACACAACTATTGCACATGGCTTTCTTACTTTAAGTCTTGTCTCCTATATGTCTGCTACATCTGGGTTTATGCCAGCAGATATGCAAACAGCAGTTAACTATGGTCTTGATAAAGTAAGATTTATGGAAGCGGTACCAGTTGATAGCAAAATTCGAGGGAGATTTGTGCTGACTGACGCACAATATAAAAAAAATGGCAGATGGCTAGTAAAGACTACTGCCACTATAGAGATTGAAGGTGTAGAAAAACCAGCAGCTATAGTAGAGGCTTTAACTTTGTATATTGTAAAAGAATAAAACATAATTTAAGGAGATATCTATGAGAGAAGCAGTAATCGTATCAGCAGCAAGGACACCTATTGGCAAAGCATATAGAGGTGCTTATAACAATACCGGTGCTCCTACTCTGGGTTCATATTCTATTAAGGAAGCAATTAATAGAGCAGGGATAGATGCAGCCGAAGTTGAAGACGTGGTAATGGGGTGTGCTCAACAACAAGGCACACAGGCATTAAATATCGGAAGATTAAGCGGAATGGCTGCAGGCCTACCAGACTCAGTTCCTGGTATGACAATTGACAGACAGTGTTCTTCTGGTCTTATGGCAATAGCGACAGGTGCAAAACAAATAATTACAGACAATATGGACGTAGTAGTTGCAGGTGGAATTGAATCAATATCTTTAGTTCAAACTGCAGACTTTCGACTAGATTCAGATCCGCTTGTTCTTGATATGCAGCAACATGCCTACATGCCAATGATAGAGACTGCTGACTATGTTGCCGAAAAGTATGGCGTATCTCGAGAAGCTCAAGATGAATATTCTCTAGAAAGTCAAATGAGAACGGCTGCTGCTCAAAATGCTGGTAAATTTGATGATGAAATTATTACAACTACATCTACAAAATTAGTAATAAATAAAGAAACCGGAGAAATTACAGAAGAAACAATTGAGCTTTCAAAAGATGAAGGTAATAGACCAGAAACTACTATTGAGGGTTTATCATCTCTTCCTGCTGTATATGGTGAGGGTAAGTTTATATCTGCAGGTAATGCCTCTCAGCTTTCTGATGGTTCTGCAACAGTAGTGCTAATGGAAGCAAAAAAAGCTGAAGAAAAAGGCCTTAATCCACTTGGATACTACAGGGGAATGACCGTTTCAGCATTAGCACCAAATGAAATGGGAATTGGACCTGTTTTAGCAGTACCAAACTTATTAAACAAATTTAATTTATCAATAGAAGATATTGGACTGTGGGAACTGAACGAAGCATTTGCAGTTCAAGCTTTATATTGTAGAGACGAATTAGGTATTGATCCAAGTATTTATAACGTTAATGGTGGATCTATCTCAATCGGACACCCTTATGGAATGACTGGTGCAAGAATGGCTATGCATGCTTTAATTGAGGGTAAAAGAAGAAATGCAAAATTCGTCGTTGTCACAATGTGCGTTGGTGGCGGGATGGGTGCTGCTGGATTGTTTGAAGTTATATAATTTATAATTAACACTTTAATAAATAAGATTTTAAGTTTTTAAGAATTCGATGAGACCACTTATACTATTGTATGGAAAAAATAATTGATAAAAGCTCATATCTAAAATCAATTTCTAACAGAAATCTCAAAATTTACTTAATGGGCAAGCTAGTTGATAATCCACTAGAACATCCAATAATTAGACCAAGTATAGAGGCAATGGCAGAAACTTATGAACTTGCTGTACAAGAACCAGAGCTAGCATCTGTTGTGTCACCATACACAGGCGAAGCAATTAATAGATTTCTACATATAGCTCAAAGTTCGGAGGATTTATATCTTCAAAACAAGATGCAACGAAAGCTAGGACAATTGACAGGGACTTGTTTTCAGAGGTGTGTCGGGATGGATGCTTTCAATGCACTTCATTCGGTAACCTATGAAATTGATGAAAAATATGAATCAAGCTATCATTTAAATTTTTTAAATTTTTTAACTGAAATGCATCAATCTAATTTAGTTGTAGGAGGTGCAATGACAGATGTTAAGGGAGATAGGTCAAAATTACCCCATGAGCAGAAAGATCAAGATTTATATTTAAGAATAGTTGATAGAAATAAAGATGGGGTTTTTGTTAAGGGAGCTAAAGCACATCAAACAGGTTGCATAAACTCTCACTGGATGGTCGTAATGCCGACTCTAAGATTAACGGATAATGATAAAGACTATGCAATTGTTGGTGCAATACCTGTTGACGCAAAGGGAATAACTTATATTTACGGTAGGCAGTCCTGTGACACAAGAAGTATGGAACCTGGAGAATATGATGTAGGTAATAAATACTTTGCTGGACAGGAAGCAATGGTAATTTTTGATAACGTTTTTATTCCTAATAAATATATTTTTATGGATGGAGAGTATGATTTTGCATCAATGCTTGTAGAAAGGTTTACAACATATCATCGCAGGTCTTACGTTTGTAAAGCAGGTGTTGGGGATGTTTTGATAGGTGCTGCAGCGACAATTGCAGAATATAATGGTGTTGAAGAGGCATCACATATTAAAGATAAGATTGTAGAAATGAATAAACTTAATGAGACTATATATGCAACTGGAATCGCATCATCATTACAGGGAAATATTACAAAATCTGGAAACTTTATCAATGATGACTTACTTGCAAATGTATGTAAACAACATGTGACTAAAGAAACTTTTGAAATTGGTAGGCTAGCTCAAGATTTAGCAGGTGGTTTAGTTGGATCAATGCCTTCAGGGATAGATTTTAACGAAGGTGAGATGTCTGATGATTTAAAAAAATATTTAAAAGGGAAAGAAGATATCAATGCGGAAGATAGAGTCAAAATATTGCGATTAATTGAAAATATGACACTTGGCAGAAATGCTGTAGCTTATCTTACAGAATCACTTCATGGAGCTGGTTCACCACAGGCACAAAGAGTTCAGATAAGAAGACGTGTAGATTTAGAAGAAAAAAAAGATTTTGCTAAAAAATTATCAGGCGTAAAGGAAAGAGAATCCTAATGAAGTCGATTGTTTGTACTAAATTGGGAAATCCCGAGCTACTTGAAATTAAAGAGATTGATAAACCAGTTCCTTCTGAGAATGAAGTACTTATAAAAGTAGAAGCTGCCGGTGTAAATTATCCAGATGCACTTCTTGTGCAAGGGCTTTACCAAGTTTTAGTAGAACCACCATTCACGCCAGGAAATGAAGTCTGTGGATTTGTTGAAGAAGTTGGAAGTAATACTGGTTTCAAAAAAGGAACTAAAGTTATAGGTCTTCCTGAAATAGGAGGCTTTTCTGAATATGTAGTTATCAATAAAAATCTGGTTGTTCCTATTTCTGATTCAATTAATTCTATGGCTGCTGCAAGTCTTCCAATCAACTACGGAACGACATACTATGCATTAAAGAGACGTGCTGAAGCAAAAAAGGGAGAGTCGCTGTTAATTTTGGGTGGTTCTGGAGGTATTGGTACTGCTTCAATTCAACTTGGAAACATACTCGGACTAAACACAATTGCTGCTGTAGGCTCAGACGAAAAAGAAGAATATGTAAAGAGCTTAGGTGCAAATCATATAATTAGGTACGACAAAGATAATTTAAAGAATAAAACAAAGGAACTCACTGATGGTAAGGGTGTTGATATAGTAATGGACCCTGTTGGTGGGAATGTAAGCGAAGAAGCGTTAAGAGCTACAGCATGGAATGGAAGGCTGCTAGTAATTGGATTTGCCCAAGGAGATATACCAAAAATTCCATTGAATATAGCTTTAGTAAAAGGAGTTTCAATTGTTGGTGTGTGGTGGGGTCGGTGGACCCAGACTTCGCCAAAAGAATCAGCAGAAGACTTTAAAGAATTAATTGACTTTATAACAAAGGAAAAATTAAATATAGTTCCTAAAAATGTTTATAGCATTGAAGAGACTTCTATTGCCCTCAATAATTTTTTAAATAGAAAAAATATTGGTAAAACTGTAATTAAGTTTTAATTATTTTTTTGATGCTTCAAAATATGGATTATCTCCAGATGCATGATCTGTGGCATCAATTATGTTTCCAATTTCAGGTATTGCATCTCTTAAAGAAGTTTCAATTCCTTGAGTTAATGTAACCTGTGCCATGCCACAGCCTTGACATCCTCCACCTAGTTTTAAATATATGTCTTGGCCCTCTACACCTACTAATTGAGCAACTCCACCATGTGAAGCTATTGCCGGGTTTATTTGTCCATCTAATACAGTTTGTACTTTTTCCGCCAACTCACCTTTAAGCTCAGGAAGTTCATCGGGATTACCAAATATAGCTGGACTAGGAGTGTTGGGGTTGTCCATTGTTAAACCTGGAGAAGATGGGTCATCTGAAAGTTCTAATTTGGCATTGTTGAATTTATCCAAATCTTTTGATGCAATGATGACTGTAAGTTCACCAAAATCTAATTTTGTATCATCTGACCTTGCTTGTTCTAAATCTAAAAAGCTGAGATCGTATGTGTATTGATTGCCCTGAACTCCATCAATCTGTAAAAACAATGCATACTCATTGTCACCTGGTTCCTGCTCTTTAATTTCTAGAATTTTATCAACTGCTTCTGCGCCGATATCAAATTTAAATTTATCTGTCATATAATTAATATTAGTAAATCTGTGAGTAGTGTAAATAAATGAAAAAAGTATTACTGGTAATTCCAGAAAATAGTTATAAATCTAATGATTTTGTTATTGCTGCAAAAAAAATGAAACTTAAATTTACAATTATCACTGATAGTGAACAAGTTTCTACTGAATTTAGTGATAATATAATTGTTACCGATTTTACACAAGATATTAACCATGAAATTTTATCTAAATTAAAAGATATCACACATGTGTTACCAGTAGATCACTCTTCACTTATTTATGCATCTAAATTAAGAGATAGCCTTAGTTCAGTAGGAAATAGTAATTCATCAGTTGTTACGTCTATGGATAAATATTTATCAAGAAAAATATTTAACGATGTTTCGAATATAAAGATAAAGCACAATTATGTTAACTCACTTAAAGATATTGAGACTTTTTTATCAATACATAATGTAGGCGTACTTAAACCAACTAATGGAACAGCGAGTAATAAAGTAATCAAACTCGAGAGTAATAGCATACAGACTGAATCTATTTATGAAATAATTGATGAATGTTACGATAATAGATTCATCATTGAAGAATTTGTAGATGGGATGGAGTATGCATTTGAAGGAATGCTTATTAATTCAAAGTTATACAGATTTACAATTTTCGACAAACCGTTAATATTTGCAGAACCTTATTTTGAAGAATCTATTTATATTGCACCAAGTAATTTATCTCAAGAAACGATTAGTAAAATCACGCTACAGTTAGAGAATGCAACAAAAAAACTCGGACTAGAGAATGGTCCTATACATGCAGAATTCAAAATCATAGATAACGAATTGTTTATTATAGAGATTAACCCTCGTATGATAGGTGGACTATGTTCGAGATGTTTGAATTTTGGTTTATTTAAACAATCACAAGAAGAACTTATTTTATCATCTTTTATTAGTAGCAAATTTAAGAATATTGAATTATTAAATAAGTATGTAGGTGTATTAATGCTTCCTGTTCCTAAAACCGGATTATTCAAGTCAATTAATCTTGATGAAATAGAAGCAGTTGATAATATTTCATCTGTAGAGATTACAGTTTCTAAAGATAGTAAATTGCAAATGCCACCAAATGGAGAGAAATATTTAGGATTTGCTTTTTCACAGGGAGAGAATAAAGATGACGTATTAAGTGCACTAAAACAAGCATTGGAAGTATCATCACCTGTAATTCATGATTAAATTATGATAACCTTCAGTAAACATGGATAATATTTTAATTTCGCTTGGAGGCGACTGCAGCGTTGAGAGAAATCAGTTACTCGATAGATACACATACGTTTTTGGTGTAGATGCTGGAACTGAGCACCTCTATAAATTATTTTTTCAACCGACACATATTATTGGTGACTTTGATTCTATAGAGGAAAATACAAAAAATAGGGCAATAAGAGATAGTGCAGAAGTTTTATCTTATTCTATAAACAAAGAACAAACAGATTTAGATATTGCACTTCAACTGGCTAAAGAAAAATTGATTAAAAATATAACTATTGTAGGAGGAGAAGGTAAAGAACTAGATCACTTATTTGCAAATCTAATAACAATATCTTCATTTCACACTAGTGAAGAAATAACGTGGTTAACTAAATTAGAAACCATTATTTTTTCAAATAGTAATCAGTTTCATTTGAAAGAAAATTCAATATTTAGCATTCTTCCTTTATCGGCTATAAATAATTTAACTATACAAGGTGCAAAGTGGAATGTGTTAAACCAAAATATTCCATACGGTTCAACTAAAACACTAAGAAATATTGCCTTAAGTAATCAAGTCAAAATTAATGTAGAGAAAGGTAAATTCTGCTTAATCGCTAAAAATTAAGACCTAGGAATATCTTTCCAGGGCTTATCTTTATCAAGTTTTTGTTCTCCAGGTAATCCAAGTACGCGCTCTGCAATAATATTGCGCATGATTTCTGAAGTTCCACCTTCAATAGAATTTGCTCTAGATCTTAAAAATAAGCTCTGTGTGTCAGTAAAACCAAAAGTATCATTATCAAAATTTAACTCTGGTTGAGTTAATGCATAACCCCTTGGAAATAACAAACCATCATTTCCTAGTAGTTCCATTCCGAACTCATAAGATGCTTTATTAATTTCTGCTTCATAAAGTTTACTAGTTGAGCCTTCGGGACCAGGTGTTCCTTTTTCTCTTAATTCAGATGCTCTTATATTTGTTAACCGTACAGCCTCTTGTTGAATCCATAACTCTATAAGTTTATCTTTTTGAATTGGGTCTTCGAGCCCTTTATCTTTCCAGAGCTGAACTAAGTGACCAGGTGCGCCACTACCTCTTTCTCTGACATTTCCCCCTATTGCCACTCTTTCATTCATTAAGGTAGCTAGTGAAACTCTCCAACCTTCTCCTAGACCGCCAAGTATATTTTCTTTAGGTATTTTTGTATCAGTAAAATAAACTTCATTAAATTCTGCTTCTCCAGTTATTTGCCTTAATGGTCTAACCTCTACGCCTTCAGATTCCATATCAACTATAAAAAATGTCAATCCACGATGTTTTGGAGCATCTGGATCAGTTCTAGTAACTAACAAACCCCATTTTGCTAAGTGACCGAGAGTAGTCCATACCTTTTGTCCATTAACTATATACCCATCTCCGTCATCAACAGCTCTTGTAGACAAACTAGCAAGATCAGAACCTGAACCTGGTTCTGAGAAAAGTTGACACCAGATTTCCTCAGCAGTAAACATTGGTCTTAAGTATTTTTGAATTTGTTCCGGGGTACCATACTCCATTATTGTTGGAGCACCCATCCCAACTCCAAGGATGTTAGCGATTCTATTTTGTTGTGAAATTCCTTCATTTCTTAATTTTTCAGTTATTTGAAGTTGATACTTTGGATTAAGTCCTAACCCACCGGAACCCTCTGGAAATTGGACCCATGCTAAGCCAAGATCAAATTGTTTACCCCAGAATTCTTGTAAGTCTTGTCCATCTTTTCTAAATTCAATTAGTTCTTGTAGCTTCTGATTAACTAATTCTTCAGCATCCAGCTGTTTAGTGTCTATTGTTTCCATATAAAATTATACATTCAAATGTAGCTTTAGTTAGTTACCTTGAATAGCTTTTTGAATAATTAAGAGCTCATCTTCATTGCTCATAGGATATGTTCCGTCTTTAATTGTTCGAATTTCTTCAATATTTTTTGCAATATCCTCAGCAGAGGCATTTGTATTAACATACCCGTTATGGGTAATAATCCCAATACGAGCAAACCTACCTGCAGCTACTCCGAATATTTCATGTGATGGTTCGCAGGATTCAGAAGCTAAATATACAACCATTGGAGTTACTAATTCAGCACTAAATAATTTACCCACATCTTCTGGCAATAACGCTTCAGTCATTCTTGTATATGCAGTAGGAGCAATAACGTTAACTTTAATATTGTACTTAGCACCTTCAATAGCCAATACATTAGTTAGTCCAACTATTCCCATTTTTGCAGCACCATAATTAGATTGTCCAAAGTTTCCAAATAAACCGGATGGAGAAGCAACATTAACTATTCTTCCATAATTATTTTCTTTCATGACTTTAAATGCTGGTTGACTAACAAAGAAAGTACCTTTCAGATGCACGTCTAAAATTAATGTAAGTTCCTCTTCAGACATGTTTGCAAAACTTTTATCTCTTAATATCCCAGCATTATTAATTACTGCATCAACTGTGCCGAAGTTGTCTAAGGCAGATTGGACAATGGATTCTCCACCATCTTTTGTGGCAACAGAATCATAATTAGCCACGGCCTCGCCACCATTTTGAATTATTTCATTTACAACATCATCAGCAGGAGAACTTGCCGCACCTGAACCATCAACTGAACCTCCTAGGTCATTAACAATTACTTTTGCACCTCTACTGCCGAGTTCTAACGCATAAGCTTTTCCCAATCCGTTTCCTGCACCAGTTACTATTACAGCTTTATTTTCAAAATTTACATTGCTCATTTTTACTACTCCTTATACATTGCATCAATTTGGTCTTTATATGTTTCGTTAATAACATTTCTTTTTAGTTTAAGTGTAGGTGTTAGTTCCCCACTTGTATCAGTCCACTCTTCTTCTAGAATAGTAAATTTTTTAATTTGCTGAACATTAGCTACTTTACTATTTGCTTTATCAATCTGTGATTGTATTGCATCTATAACAATTGGGTTATTATGAAAAGTCTCAATGTCGTAATCAACAGAGTTTTCTTTTGCCCATTGTTCACTTGTACCCTCTCTATCTAGGACAATTAGAGCAGATAAAAATTTCCGACCGTCTCCAACCATGCAGATTTGTCCTACAAGTGGGTGTGGTTTAATTAAGTCTTCTAGCTCAACAGGGGCAATGTTTTTACCACCGGATGTGATTATTATTTCTTTTTTACGACCAATTATCTTTACATAACCATCTTCACCAATTTCAGCCAAGTCTCCAGTGTGTAGCCATCCATCTGAATCAAATGCTTCCTTTGTAGCTTCTTCCTGCTTATAGTAGCCATTTGTAACATGCCCACCTCTCATGCACAATTCGCCATCTTCAAGAATTTTTATCTCTGTACCAGCAAGTGGGATCCCTACCTTACCAATTGGATTGAAAACTTTAGGTATAGGAACGCCTGCAGATTTAAGTTTATTAGTCAACGAGTCAACAGCATTTGTAGCAATCCCAACGGTGGCAGGTCCTGTATCTTCTGTCATTCCATATATCTCAGTTACGTCTATATGAATTGCATGAAACCATCTTTGTACATCAGGATTCATAGCAGCGGCAGCAGTAACAAAATATTCAGTATTTTGAATACCTAGTCCCTCTTTAAATTTTGAAAAAACTAATTTATTAAAAACTGTATCTAATATCTTAACTTTTAAGGGTACTTTTTCTCCACTTTGCTCATACTTGACTCTTTCAAGCCCATTATCAATTGCTTTCAGGGCAAGTTCTGCTTTATCTGATTCGTTTATTTTATTCAACAAGCCAGCCTGGAATTTTTCCCAAACTCGAGGTACAGCTAAAAATACACTTGGTTGAATTGTTGGCAAAGCCATTGACATGTCCTCTAAAACAGGTACTGGAAATATTTGTCCAGTTTTATAAATAGCTTGATAATGGTCACCTGCTCTTGCGGCAATATGAGCCATTGGCAAGTAAGAAACAATTCTAGGATGCATAGATGCTGGAACTAGCTCTCCAAACAAACTTTCATTTGTCCATAAAACATTTCTGTGTGTGATCATAACCCCTTTTGGATGCCCAGTAGTACCTGAGGTAAATATTAAACAAGCAAGAGAATCTGGTGTTACAGTTTTGATTGCTTGAACTAGAAGAGAATTGTCTTTTGCATTAATACTTGCACCACGTTCCATTAGTTCGTGATATGAAAGAACATAATCCTTTTCACTAACTTCTTCAAATCCGTTTATAATGACAATCTTTTCAAGATTTGGACAATTTTTTCTTGCCTTATCTATCTCATTGAATAACTCTAAATCACCAGCGATAGCTATCTTTGCTTCCATTAAATTTGCTACATACTCAATTTGTCCAGATTTAAGTTGCTTATAAAGAGTTGAAGGTGTGGCACCGGCATGCATAATGGCAAGATCTGCAATGTTATGCTCTTTAGTATTGTTGGACATTATAAATGATGTATCACCAGGATTTAATCCAATATCAATTAATCCAGAGGCAAGATTGTGAATACTTACTCTATACTCGCTCCATGACATTGCATCCCAAGCTGAATATTCATTATTTGCAGGAGTATTTATTGCAGGAAAATCTGGATAATCTTCAACATTTTTATCAATATAATCGATTAAAGTCTTGCCTTCTACTTTCGCATCAATAGATGCAGCCTGATCTTTTAGAAATTCGTGTAGTTGATTTTGCATATTCTCCTCTGTGACGATATTTGAATTTTACTGGATAATTACAGATTTAACTACTGAATTAGTCTGAAAATTATCCTTTGACCGAACCAGCAGTAAGCCCACCGGTTATCTGCTTTTGGAAGAAAATAAATAAAGTTGCAATTGGTGCTGCTGCTAAAACAGATGAAGCTGCGATTACTCCCCAATCAGCATTAAAGTCATCCACAAAAACTGTATTTATCCCTACTGCAACGGTCCACAAATTTTTATCTTTTAAGAATATGGCAGCAAGAATGTAATCTGAATATATTCCAATAAAAGTTATAACAAAAATTACCACAAGTATCGGCCTTGCAAGAGGTGCAATAACTTTAGTAAATATTTGAAAATCGCTAGCTCCGTCTACTTTTGCGGCTTCGTCTAAAGATGGTGATATTGTGTCCATAAAACCTTTTATTAGCCAAGAATTAAAACCAATTGAACCACCTAAGTAAACAAGAATAAGTCCTAGGTGTGTACCGAGACCCATAAATGGTAATATGTCGCTTATTTGAAAAAACAAAAGATATATTGCTACAAAAGCTAGGAAAGCTGGGAACATTTGAACAATTACTAATGTAAGTAAACTTGCTCTTCTTCCTTTGAATTGAAGTCTAGAAAATGCATAAGCAGCTAAGGTGCCTAATAATACGTTAAATATAGATGCAACAATTGCAACTTTATAAGTGTTGTACAACCATCTAAAGTATGGAACAAGTGAATCTCCAGAAAGCTTTTTATAGTGCTTTAGTGTAAAATTATCCGGAATGAGTTTGGAGTTTGCTAAATTGGCAAAGTCTGCAAAAGAATTTGTAATTACGAATAAGATTGGATAGATAGCAAAAAGTACGAATACAATTCCAACAAGATGTCGCCATCCATATTCTTTAAACCACTTCACTAAATTAAATGTTCCCATAAATACGCTCCAAACGTTTCGTGTATCTGAATGAAATAGCAGAAATTAATAAAACAATTCCAAATATTATTATCGTAACACTAGAAGCTAATCCAAAAAGATTACCTCTTCCACCAGATATAGCTAGACGGTATGAAAAAGAAATTAATATGTCTGTCCAGCCTACTGCTACTTCACTTCCTATAACAGGTGGCCCCCCACCGGAAAGTAGAAAAATTAATGTAAAATTATTGAAATTGAATGCAAAGGAACCAATCAATAATGGTGATATAGAAACCATTAAAAGCGGAAATGTTATTCGCCAAAAAGATTGAACCCCACTTGCTCCATCAACTTTTGCTGCTTCTGTTAATTCTTTTGGTATAGACTGCAGAGCTCCAGTAGTTATTAAAAACATATAAGGAAAACCGAGCCATGTGTTAACTAGAAGTACAGCAGCCCTTGCACTTTCTTTTGTTTTCAACCATTTAATCGGTTCTATATCAAAAAAAGTGTACAGAGGATCTAGCCAGTTATTAATCACACCATAATCTGGATTAAGCAATCCCTTCCATACCAGGACTGACACAAACGCAGGTATTGCATATGGCAATATGTATAAAGCTCTGTATATTCTTTTAAACTTAAGTTTTTCTTTGTTTAATGTAATACTAAGAAGTAAACCAACAGTAAAAGCAAGCAATACTGTAAGTGTTGCAAACTGAAAAGTCCACTTTGTGACTAACTCAAGAGGTCCTCTTATTCGCTGATTAGAAAAAAGCTTTTTATAGTTTTCAGATCCAACAAAAATTCTCCATCCTGGATCAACTGATTCAGTGTTGCATACGAAATTATCACCATCACTAGAGCAGACTTCACTCGTAGAATTATCAATTAAACTATCGTATTCTGACTCATAGGTATAGCGTTGAGATGTGGAAAGAAGTCTTCCAGTGGAAGAACCGAACACAGAAATTTTATATAATTGAGCACGAGTTGAACTATCTATAACTAATGAAAGTTCTTGTAATTTATTAGCTTTATTTATCTGATCTTTTCCAGCAAGTAGTTTCAAGCCATCTGGAGTAACAATCTCACCTGATTCGCTTTTTAAAGAAGGTTCATGGGTAGCATAACTAGCTTTATCAATTTCATCTTGTGTTACAGCCTTGCCAAATAATAATTGGTCTTGAGCTAAATCAGCTGCAAAATAATATTCATCTGTATTATTTTCAAAAATATAGATGTCAAACTCTACTCCTTTTTGGTCATCAGGTGTGTATGTTCTAGCTTCGAGTAAATCTATAGCTTGTGATTTAGTAAGGATATGACCTGTAGACCAATTAGTAAAAGAAACGTAGGTGTTATAAGCTGCTGGAAAAACAACAAAAGAAAACATAAATATTATTCCTGGAGTAATCCATTTCAAGGCAGCAAATTTATCAGTTAGATATGTGAAGTTAATTAAGAAAGTTACAAATACTAATACAGTTAATAAAAACCAAGATTCAAAAGTTACTATTAAAGGTATCAAGTATATAGATCCTGCATTAAAAATAGCTAGAAATGAGTATCTAAGTATTGAAGAGAATTTCATAATTTAATAGTATCAAAAAAATTGGGGCCCATAAGAGCCCCAATTTAATATTTGTATAGATTTATTATCCGCCAGCTATAGCTGTTCTGACTTGTTCAGCAGCTAATTTCATTGCATCAGTTGCGGAATTAACGGTTACGCCTGTCTCTTCATTAGTACCATACGCTTGGTCTCTAATAATTAACATTGCATCACCAACTGGACCCCAAACAGAACCCATTTCTGGAATGTTAGGCATTGGTATACCGTTTGCAGCACTAGCCGCAAATTGAGCTGCTATAGGATCTGCAGCTTCAACAATAGCAAAAAGTGATTTCGTAGCTGGTAGTCTTGGGTCAGAATTATACATTGATTCTTGTACCTCGACTGTTGCAAAAAAGTCTAATATAAAACTTTGTGCTAACACCTTATTATCACTAAAAGCAGAAACCATTGCACCACGTACTCCTACGAATGGAGTAGCAGCATTCCCATCAAACTGTGGAATTAAAGCAACACCATAATCTACTGCAGAGGCATCTCCTCTTGCCCAAGGACCAGTCATCCAATAAGGGGCTCTACCCTCTTGGAATGCTGACATTGATGCACCGTAATCAGTAGAAGCTACTGTTCCATCTTTAACTAATGAATCTAAGTATTCCGCTGAAGCTATTGCCTGTGCGTTATCAAGACCAACATCGGTTGGATCAAATCCAGCATTAAAAGCAAAAATGTATCCGCCAGATGATCCAAAGAAAGGATGGTTGTGGTAGGCATCTCCGCCTCCTCCACCACCAGGTGCTCCAACACAAAGCTCAGTCCCTGCAGTATCACAGGATGCTTTTACATCAGACCAAGTTGTTGGTACACCATCAACTAAAGCTTTGTTATAAAACATAGCGATTGCTTCTGTTGCATATGGAAATCCATAAACTTCTCCACCATAGCTAAAACCTTGTACTCCGACATCAAACAAATCTGAAGCTACCGCTCCAAGATCTAGTGGTGCAACCACACCATTAGCAGCTAATTCTCCTACCCAGTCATGAGCACCAAGAAATACATCTGGACCTTCTCCTGCCGGACCAGCTGTCTGTACATCGGTTCTGATTTGACCAAAGTCATAAACTACTACTTCGATATCTACACCAGCTGCAGCTTCATAAGCTCCTACGAGGGGATCTAAAGCAGTTGCTACTTTTTCCTCAGCCCAAACCACAAGTTTTACTGGTGGTGGTGAAGTAGTAGCAGGAGCAGCTAATGTTTCTTGAGGTGCTTCTGTTGTATCAGGAGTGTCGGATGCAGTATCAGAGCCCCCTCCACAAGAAGTAGCAACTAAAGAAAGTAGAACTAAAATTACTAAAAAACGTAATTTATTCTTTTTCATTTCTCTCCTTTATGTGTATTTATATATATCAACGTTAATATAACAACTTTTTAGAAGATTGTCTTGGAAAATTTTCAATTTAAAATTATTTTTCAGAAATAATTATTCCAATATCTGTAATATTATCAATCTCTAAATGACCATCATTCAATTGAATAGTGCAGTCACCGAAAATTACTTCTGAACTATGTGCATTTGTTGCAATTTTTAGAGACTTAGTTTTTTTATCCCTATTGATAATGCATAAAAGTGACTCATCTTTTAAAACTCTCCGAAATAAGACTAATTCCTCATTTGATTCAACTAATTCAAATCTTCCATATTTAAGAATAGGATTTTGATTTTTTATCTTCATAAGTTGTTTTGTGTGTGAAAGTAAATTTATGTTCCAAGTTTCTTCATGGTCCCATGGAAATGGTTCCCTATTGAATGGATCATCTGCTCCTGCAAGACCAACTTCATCACCGTAATAAATTCCTGCAATTCCTGGGAAGGTTGCTTGAAGAAATATAGCGCCGAACATTCCGTCTACATTGTCCCCACATCTATTAAGAAATCTTTTTACATCATGAGAACTCAATAAATTTTGACATGATGACAATGCTTCAAATGAGTACATAGAATATAGATTTGCCAAAGCATGACTGAATTGAGTTGTTGAAGTTCTTTGGGTAGCAAAAAAATCAGTCATAGATTCTCTAAAGGAATAATTCATTGTTCCATCAAATCTATCACCTTGAAGCCATTGAGATGTATCTCCAAAAATTTCAGAGATAAGTAAAACATCTTTCTTTGAAGCTACTGCTATTTCCCTAAAATCTTTCCAAAATGAAAAATCAAGTTCTTTTGCAACGTCCATTCGCCATCCATCTATATCGAAATTTTTAATCCAGTATTCTGTAACATCTAATGCCCACTGCCTTGCTTCAGGATTAACTAAATTTACTTTGGGCATGTCTGGAACTCCCCACCAGGCTTTATAGGATGGCTCGATAATTGGTCCGTCATCTTCTTTAATTTCAACGGGGACTTTGGTCTCTTCAAAAGTCTTTTCAAGGTAAGTTTTATACTCTTCAGCATTACCATCCCAGCCAACCTTATATGTGTTGGAATACAAATGAGGTCTATGCTGTAAACGTACAGGATAATCGTATACTGTAAACCAATCTTTATATTCTGATTCATCGCCGTTGGTAATTAAATCCTGGAATGCAAAATGTCTTGGATGTACATGATTTAATGAACAATCAATAACAACCTTCATATTTTTTTTATGAGCTTCTTCTATAAGCTTTTTAAAAGCAGCATCTCCTCCAAATGATTCATCAACTTTGAAATGGTCCCATGAGTCGTACTTATGAGTGCTACCCGAAAGAAAGATTGGATTTAAATATAGGATATTTACACCTATGTCAATTAAGTAATCTAATTTTTCAATAACGCCGTATAAATCTCCACCATGAAAACCTAATCTTGTAGGTTTACTATTCCAAGGAATTGTATTTGGCGGATTTAAAGAGCTATCACCATTTCTAAACCTGTCGGTAAAAATTTGGTACATCACTCCCCCGTAAACCCAATCAGGGATTGTATGACGTGTAAAAATATCGGAGTTATATATCCATTTTTCAGAAGGAGAAATAAAGTTTGCTATACCACTTGTTCCAAAATATAAATTTAGATTATCTACAGTACTGGCAGCAAAGCTGAATTTTGATACAGTAGATCTAAACTCTAATTGAACCTCCCAAAATTTAAATCTATCTGTAGAGGCATAAACTTTTAGTTCTAAAGGTCTTAACAGGTCATCTTCAAGCAGAAGCCAAAGTTTATCTATTTGAGGTTCCGTATGGACTCGTATTACAGAAGTTCCATCATGTGATATTGAGAAGTATTTTTTATTATTAAAGTCAAATCGAATATCGTAATGTCCTAAATGAACATCCCCTTCAAAAAAATCAATTTTCTGGGCCTCATCTTTATCAATAAATTCAGGTTGATGATTTTCTACCATTTAATACTTTCTAAATCCTAAACATATATTATATACTTTATGTCGAAAGGTTTTTCGTGGATATAAGAAAAAGTAGTGGCCTAATTATGCATCCAACCTCATTACCAAGTAAGTATGGTATTGGAGACCTAGGTGAGAGTTCAAAATTATTTATTGATTATCTACACGAGACAAAAACAAAAATCTGGCAGGTATTACCTTTAGGACCAACAGATGAAGTAGAATATTCCCCATATTCGAGTTCATCCTCTGTGTTGGGGAATATAAATCTAATTAACTTAGATAATTTAAAAAATATGCAAGAAAATATTTTTGAAATACCGAAATTTTCAAATCAAATTGTTGATTACAAGAATGTCTATGAATTTAAGGAAAAAATATTTGAAGATATTTCTAAAAATATAAACATAAATGAAAAATCTTATCAGAACTTTTTAAACAATAAAGTCATTCGAAAACATATAACTTTTTTAACATTAGAAAAAACAAAAAAAGAAACATGGACCAACTGGAGTGAACAAGAACAAACCTACTCAGATCAACTTTTTGAGTATTTAGTTAATAAACATGAATTAGAATTTAAATTTATTCTTTATACACAGTATGAATTTTTTCAACAATGGAATGAATTAAAAAGTTATGCAAATAGTTTGGGAATAAGTATCCTTGGAGACATTCCTATATATGTAAATCATAACTCAGCTGATGTTTGGAGTAATAGCTCTCTTTTTGAATTGGATGAGAAAGGAAACATGTCATTTGTTTCTGGTGCTGTACCCGATGATTTCACAGTAGAAGGACAAATATGGAATACAACTTTATACAACTGGGAAAATAATCGCTCTAACGATTACCAATATTGGATAAACAAACTTCAAAACAACCTAGACAAATTTGATTACTTGAGAATCGATCATTTTGTTGGTTTTTTCCAATACTGGGCAATACCTATAAATGAGCCAGCATTAAATGGAGAATGGAGAAAAGGTCCATGGAAAACTTTTTTTGAAATTGTAAGTAAGCATATATCTATGTCAAAGTTACTCGCTGAAGACCTCGGGGTAGTATTATCCGAAACAGATCAGATATTGAAAGAATATAACATACCTGGGATGAAAGTTTTACAACAGAGAATTCCATCTTTAGACAAAAATGATGAAATACACCCTCAGGAATGGGGTGAAGGATTAATCGCATACACAGGGACACATGACAGCCCAACAGTTCAACAGTGGCTTGATGAAGCAAATGAAGTTCAAACTCGATATTTTAATAATTACAAAAGTACATTAGATCTGAGTTTTAAAAATGATGTATGGGATTTTATTTCATTAGTTTGGGAATCTCCCTGCATTCTTTCCATAACAACTGTTCAAGATTTATTAGAACTTGATAAAAAAGCAAGATTCAATATACCTGGTACCCAAAAAGGGAACTGGACTTGGAGACTTGATAACTTAAAAGAACTTGAAAAAACAATAGAAAATTTGAAAAGTTTAAACGAAAAAAACTCGAGAATAATTTAATACTGGCTTTTTATAAATTCAATTACAAGTGTAACTTCATTGTCGGTAAGTCTCTGGGCAGGCATTGAACCCATACCTTTTGTAATTGTTTGAACCCAATAAGAATCTGACATTTGAGCTGCATTTGAATCTGCCTTCAAACTAGGACCAACCCTCCCAGAGAAATCTGAACCATGACAAGCAGAGCACCTAGCTGTATAGATCTCTTCACCTGAGGTCAATTCTGGTATTTCAGTAGATGTACAAGAAGTGAATATTACAAATATTAAAAAAATTATCCTTTTCAAGATTTATTCTTCTTCTAAACCGGATTTAAACTCTCTTGTTGATTTCCCTAACGATTTAGCAAGACTTGGTAACCGCTTTGCTCCAAAGAGTAACAATAAAATTGTTAAAATTATTAATAATTCTGGAAGTCCTAATCTCATAAACTCATTGTACCTAGATAAATAAATTATTTTAAGATATTGATTTCTTTTGAATAATCGTAATTAGGAAATACCCTATGATTGAAAATACTATGAAAAATAATATTTCTTGCTGAAGTTCAATATTAGGGAAGATAGGCTGGGTTGTGACAGCCTCTAAAACACCATCGCTATTAGTACGCGTTTCTATGGTTTTTCTAAATGGCCATATCTTTACTAGTGAACCAATAAGAAAACCTGAAAGAAGCGAAAGAAGATTATCTTTATAATTCTCGAATAAGAAATGTAGTAAACGACTAAAAATAATTAAACCAAATATACAACCAAACCCAAAAATGAGAATTACTCTAATGTCAAATTCTTTAATTGCTGTAATAATATATTCGTATTTTGAAAGCAAAAGAAGAATAAACGACCCGCTAATGCCTGGGAGAATCATAGCGGTAATAGCTATTGATCCAGTAAAAAAGATAAAAATGTCACTATCTGGTATTTTAGTTGTATTGGATAGAGAAATAATAGCTGCAATAGTTATTCCACTTAGAATCCAAATTGTTTTATTGTAACTTAAATGATTTATATCTTTCAATATCAGAAAAGCAGAAGAAAGTATCAGCCCAAAGAAAAAACCCCATATTTTATATTCATGGTTGTCCAATAAAAAAACAATTATTTGAGCAAGCAAAATAACGGAAGTCCCAATTCCTAAAACCAAAATTAATAAAAAGTTACCATTTAGTTTTTTCCAGAATTCTTTCACTCCATGCTGGAATAAGATTTTAAAAAGGGTTAAATTTATATTTTTTATAGAATAAATAAGTTCTTCATATATTCCAGTAATTAGAGCGATCGTTCCACCTGACACACCGGGTACTATATCTGCAGCACCCATAGCTACCCCTTTGAAGTAAAGTTTTAACATAGTTTTCATCTAATTTGTTTTGGTGCTCTTATTAAAAACCCTAAACATCAGTGGAGAAACAGTTGCAGTAAGTACAGCTAGTAATATGATTTGCTGTTCTAAATTTTTGCTTAACAAATCAAGCTCCACACCAATTTCTGCCATAGCAATAATTAAACTAAATCTTGCGGAAAGAAGAAATCCACCCGCAAAGATTTTTGAGATAGAAATCCTTGAAAATACCAAGAGTAAAGAAGGTAATAATTTAACAAGTACAGCTATTGCAAAGAGGTATAAAACATCGATATAAAAGTCTGTATTTGAAAATAACGAAATGTCGTAATTCAGACCTATGTTAATAAAGAATATAGGTATCAAAAATCCATATGAAAAACCCTTGAGGCTGCTTTCTAAACTTCCTCTATTTGGAAAAACAAAAGCAAATAAAGTTCCGGCAAGAAATGCTCCAAGAATTGCTTCAATGTCGAATAAAACAGCAACACCAACTAATGCGAGCATTAAAGCAAGAGAGCTTCTTATACCCAACTCTTCTGGATCGTTACCATCAAACATTCTTGAAAATAATTGAGGATTCCACCAAGCTAATCTTCTGAGGATTCTCAAAAGAAAAATTACAATTGCAAAGTAAAGAATAATATTTAGATTTGATATAGAAAAGCCATTTGATTTTACAACAGATGCGTAAACAGTTGCTGCTAACAAGGTTAATATATCTGCAAGTAACGCGATTATGAATAGCATTTGACCGTAATTTGACTTAATAGTGTCATCGCTTCTTAGAACTGAAATCACAATATCCACACTTGTTGTGCATAAGACTAAAGCTAGAAAAATTGGATATTTAAGTTCTGTAATTATTAAGAATGAAACCGCTACAGTAGAAATGTATACAACTATTGGTAAAGCTAACGATTTTATGCCTTTTTCTCGAAAAGTTTCTAATTCTATTTCGAAACCAGAAAGAAACATCAATAAAAGAAAACCTAAAACGGCTAATCCAGAAATAAATTCAGAAGGTGATACTAAATGTAAAACCGGACCGACAATTATCCCGAATGCGATTTCTAAAACAATAGATGGTACTTTTAACCGAGAACCGACTAACGGTAATAAAAAAGCACCAAGAGAAATGACAACTAAAGATATCGCATCAAAACTTTCCATAATTCTCCTAATTAGGTATATAAAGTACTGACGATGAGGAATTTTGTGAAATAAATTCAGTAGTCTTTTTAATTTGCCACCCATTAGCTTGGTGGTGACCAATCACAGAAAGATCAAATTTGTCAGTTAGGGCAGTAAAAATTTTTGCTTCATTACCTTCTTCAGATAATATCTCTAGCTGTACTTCATTAGATAAAGCAGCGTCTTGAATTTTTTGAATGATGGAATTCTTAGATTCAGTACTTTCATGTGATATAAACTTTGGCTGATCAATGATAACACTGTAAGCTTTTGCATTGAGGGTAGAGGCAAGGTCAAACGATATTGTAGTTGGACTATTCTCAGAAAAATCAGAACTTGCTAAGAATCCAATTTTACCTATTGGGGAAGTACCTCTTGAAAACATAATTGGGATGTTGTTTTTATTTGAAAAGTTAATATAAGATCGAATATTTGAAATTTTAACTTCTGAGTCTATTGGAATAATTAAAGTTCCTATTGATAGTTCAGCTAGTTTTGATTCAATTTCCTTTAATGAATTCTTTTGGATATTTACAGTTCTAAATTTTTGATCCTTCAGGATAGCTTCGAAAGTTATTTCATCTGTTTCTTTAGAATCAGCAAATATAGTCTCTTGTGATAAAATTACTAACTCTTCTGCTTTAGTGTTTCGTGTGTAAAATTCTGCTTCTGTAAGATTGCTAAGCTCTTCTTCAGAACTGATTATGATTGCAGTATTTTTTCCAAACTCTAATGGAAATCTTGATTCTGAACCAGAGAATAGTTTTATTACATTCCCAAAGGCTCCAGATTGTAAAACGACAGTTACAAGGTCACCAGTTTGAAGTTCTGTATCACCATGAGGAATTACAACATTACCTTTTCTAAATAAAGCACCAACGATAAAATAATCCGATCCAATCTCTTTTAATTTTTTACCCCTAACAGGACTATCAGCATTAACTTCCAATTCTATGGCTTCTGCACGACCTCCGGCGAATGCTTGTGAGACTACCCTTCTTGGTTCTAAAATATGCTCAAAACGTCTCGCTAAGAGAATATCTGGATGTACTAACTCAACTTCTAAATCTTGATAAGCTTTTTTATTAACTTCATTATTAACCACGGAGGATAGCCTTGTGATTTTGTGGCCTTTAGCTAATTTTAATATTTCTAAATTTACCTCGTCATCAAGAGTCAGTGTGATTAGTGCACTTGCTGTTTCTATTCCTGCTTTTTTCAAAACTAAAGTTGAGGTTCCATCACCTTGATATTTTTCAATTTGCCTATTCGGATGAAAATTTCTTAGTTTTTCTTGATCCATATCGATTACGGACACACTCCATCCGGTGCTAATTCTATTTATTAATTCTTTAGCTTCGCCATGCGCGCCTACAATTATTACTTTCACGTGTTTAATTATGTCACAAAAATAATTTTCATAAAGAACTACTTTAGAATTATTAGTTACAAAACCCTATAATTTCTGGGCATTATAATTTTTATATTTGTATTTTTGGAAAAATGTCCTGTTTATGCTGAAAAATGCTTTTAAGTCCTATTAAAGAAATTTCGTTTAGGTATTTAAACATTAAAGAGGAAATGCATAACATCACCATCTTGGACAATGTATTCTTTCCCTTCAGATCTTAATTTTCCTGCTTCTTTTGCGCCTTTCTCACCACCATTTTTAATAAACTCTACAAATGGAACTGTTTCTGCTCGAATAAAACCTTTCTCAAAATCACCGTGTATTTTACCAGCAGCTTTAGGTGCGCTATCCCCGATATTTATAGTCCAAGCTCTTACTTCTTGAGGACCAGCTGTAAAATATGTTTGTAATCCTAATAGTTTGTATCCAGCAGTAATTAATCTATCCAGTCCAGATTCGTCTTGTCCTAATTCCAATAAGAACTCTTTTTTTTCATCATCATCCAATTCTGATATTTCAGCTTCAATATCTGCACAAATTGCAACAACTTCCGCTTTCTCTTGATTTGCTAAAGTTATAATTTCATCAAGGTGAGAATTATTATCTAATCCACCCTCGCCTACATTTGCAACATACAATACTGGTTTTGCTGTCAATAATTGGAATCCTTTTAATAATTTGGCTTCATCCTCATTAAATTTAAGAGACCGAACACTTTGTCCATCCTCTAATATAGGAAGAATCTTTTCTAATAGTTCACGTAATGGTAAACCATCTTTTTGACCCGATTTTGTATTTTTCATTGCTTTTTCGTATAACTTTTCAACTGAAGTTAAATCGGCCAATACTAACTCTGTATTTATAATTTCTATATCATTAGCAGGAGAAACTTTTCCTGCAACATGTACAACATCATCATTTTCAAAAGCTCTGACAACATGTACAATTGCGTCTGTCTCTTTAATATTGCTTAGAAATTGATTTCCTAAACCTTCACCCTTAGATGCACCTTCAACTAATCCTGCGATGTCTACAAACTCCATTGTTGTGGGTATAATTTTTTTAGGTTTTACTATCTTTGCTAGTTCGTCTAGCCTCGAATCATTGACTGCAACAATCCCAATATTCGGTTCTATTGTACAAAATGGATAATTTTCTGATTCAATCCCAGCCTGAGTTAATGCATTAAATAAGGTGGATTTTCCAACATTAGGTAAGCCAACAATTCCACATTTAAATCCCATAAATACCTGCTATTTTAAAATATTTTTGAATCATAGATTGAATATAGTCACATAAATATTTAATTATTATGATTCTTTCCGACAAGTTTTATTTTCTTATATTAAAGTTTTTTTAGAGGGGGAATATGACAGAAAAAAATAATAAAAAAACAATATTTGGATGGAGTTTGTACGATTGGGCTAAATCAGCATATGAAACAACTACTCTAGGTGCTATCCTTCCTGTCTATTTCGTAAGTGTCGTAGTGCCCGCAGAAGGATTTAGTTTTAGAGGCAATCTTTATACTGGAGCTGAAGTCTGGGGTTTTGCAATTGGGTCAGCTCTCTTTATATTTTTTCTAATAATGCCGACCGTAGGAGCTATCGGAGATCTCTCTGGTAATAGGATGAGACTATTTAAAATTTTCGCTTATGGTGGTGCAGTATTTGCATCGACCTTTTATTTCGCAACTTCAGGTGACGTAATATTTACACTAGGTATCTACTTCCTTGCACAATTTGGTGCTACTGGATCGAATGTCTTTTATGACAGTGTATTAAAGGACATCACCACTGATGATACAATTGATAAAGTTTCTGCACGTGGTTACGCGCTGGGTTATCTTGGTGGTGGATTGCAACTAGTTCTGTCTTTAGCTCTCATCCAACTGGGTCCAGATATGCTTGGAATTGAAGCTGCAATGGCATCTAGAATTGCAATTTCTTCAGCTGGTTTATGGTGGTTAATATTTTCGATTATGAGCTTTTCACGGATGAAAATAACTGAAAGCAAACCAATAGTAATAGAAGGAAGTGTTTTTTCTAATGCATACGCAAAGAACTTTCGTACTTTAAAGAAAATTAGACAATTTCCCTTTCTGATGTATTTTTTAATTGCATATCTTTTCTACTGGGATGGCCTTCAGACAGTAATTAATATGTCTGCTGCATTTTTTACAGAAGTACTTCTTTTGGACCAAACACAAATAATTATTGTATTTATAGTGGTGCAGTTTGTTGCATATTTTGGTGCAAAATTAGCAGGTGTTATGGCTCAAAAAATTGGACAAAAAAATACACTGTATTACACAATGTTTTTAATATTTTTAGTCGGAAATGCAGCTGCATTTATTCCTGAAAAACAATTTCTACCAGTTATCGGTTTAGGTGTTTTTACAGCGATGGGCATGGGCGGATTGCAATCAGTTAGTAGGAGTGTTTATGCATCCATGTTACCAAAAGGTGCAGAAGGTGAGTTTATGGGTTTCTTTTCTGTTTTATCAAGATTTTCAGCTATTTGGGGTCCATTAATTTATAGTTACGTAAGTGTGTCTACTGGAAATCCAAGGTTATCCCTACCAGTCATTACATCTTTTTTTGTAATTGGTTTTTTAATTTTAAGAAAAGTTGATATGGATAAAACAATATCTGAAGAGGAATGGGCTGCTATTTAATTAATTCAGCCAGATTGGAATACAAAGCCGAAACAGTTATTGGTCCAATTCCTCCAGGAAATGGTGATCTACTAGATAAATAATTTTCTAATCCATTGGGATCTATATCACCAGTATTTTTTCCATCCTTATTCGAAATCCCTATATCGATAACAACACTTCCTTCTTTAAACGAGTCTTTAGAAAATAATTTACCCTTGCCAACTGCAGAAATAAAAATATCCGATTGCTTGATAAAAGAGTCAATATTTGAAGTTTTGCTATGTACAACAGTAACGTTTCCATTGTATTTCTTATTACTTAAAATTTTTGAGAGTGGAGAGGTGACTAGTCTAGATCTTCCAGCTATCACAATGTTCTTATCTTCTGTCGGTATGTTGTAATATTTAAGAAGTTCAAGAACTGCGAGTGACGTAGCTGGCAATATTTTAAAGTTTTTAGTATATAAATGACCAAGGTTGTAAGTTGTTAAACCGTCAACATCTAAAGAAGGTGGTATTAGATTAACAATCTCTTCAAAGTCGAGATGTTTGGGCAAAGGTAACTGAACAATAATCCCTTGTGAAGTTTTTGTAGATTCCTCAATAGCTTCTAAAACATTTTTAGATGAAGAATCTTGTGGTAATTTAACCCAATTGAATTTTACTCCTAGTTCTTTAGCTTTATCTTCTTTTCTTGAAACGTATAAAAGAGATGCAGGGTTGTCTCCAACTGTAATGGCTGTGAGAGTTGGTGGATTACCATTTTTTATTAAATACTCATCTATATGATTTTTACTTTTCTCATCAAGCAAGTTTGCTACAGGTTTTCCAAAGAGTATTTGTTCCATAAATGTATAGTTTAATAAAACCTAAGCATAGTTTTTAATTAATTATGGTTAAAATACTCCATGAAAGAAACATTATGAAAATTTCTGATTTAAACAACTCAATAACACCATCTGGAACAATGGCTATCTCTAATAAAGCGAGATTACTAAAACAGCAAGGTAAGCCTGTAATAGGATTTGGAGCAGGTGAACCCGACTTTCCAACACCAAGCTATGTGATAAAGGATGTTCAAACTGCAGCTGAAGATCCTATCAATCATAAATACTCACCTGTAGCCGGTTTAGACATCCTCAAAGATGAGATTGTGAGAACAAGTAAGTTGTATTCGGGTTTCAATGTTCAGAATGAAAATGTTTTAGTAAGTAATGGTGGAAAGCATGCAATTCTAACTACATTTATGTCAATATTAAATCCGGGCGATGAAGTATTGATTCCATCTCCTTATTGGACTACTTATCCTGAAGCAGTAAAAATCTCAGGGGGTAATCCGGTGATTGTAGATACTTCCTTTGAGGATGAATTCAAAATAAACACTGAACAACTTGATGGTCTGAAAACTGATAAAACAAAAATTTTAGTTTGGGTTTCTCCATCTAATCCTACTGGTGTTGTTTACTCAAAAGATGAAGCAGAGGCAATTTATGAATGGGCATTTCAAAATGATGTTTGGATATTATCCGATGAACTATATGAACATCTAGTATATGACGGAAATACCTCTCCTTCACCTGCTCAGTATGACGCACAATTACGCAATACTATTGTTATAAACGGAGTTGCGAAAGCTTACTCAATGACAGGGTGGAGAGTGGGTTGGATAATTGCTAATACAGAAGTAATTAATATGGCAAAAAAGATACAATCTCATGCAACATCGAATGTATCCAATTTGTCTCAAATAGCGGCTTATTCAGCTCTAAAAAATGGTCTTACTGAAACTGAGATTATGAAAGAAAGTTTCAACAGAAGAAGATTGTTTGCATTTCAAGAATTTTCTAATATTCCAAATGTAAAAACTATTAAGCCAAATGGTGCTTTCTATCTCTTTCCAGATATAAGCTATTACTGTGATGGAAAAATCATTAACAATGTAAATAATTCAATAGATTTTTGTAATTGGCTATTAGATGAATATTACATTGCATTTGTTCCTGGTGAAGTTTTTGGCAAAAATGGTTTCTTACGGTGTTCCTACGCCCTAAGTGATGGCAATCTTCAAGAAGGTTTAGGACGACTCACTAAGGCCATTAAAGACCTGCAATGAACAAGGTGAAAAAGCGGAGTTTATATTCTTGGCTCTTCTTTGATTTAGCAAATACAGTATATGCTTTCGTAATTCCAGGTTTATATTTTTCTGTTTGGTTAGTTAGCGAACAAGGGTGGACAGATCAAGCCCTAGGGTTTGCTACTTCTGGAGCAATGGTTGTTGTTGCAATCTTAGGCCCTTGGGTTGGAGCAAGGTCGGACGGATCTCAAGGAAAAAAACCACTTCTCTTAGTAACCACATTAATTTGCATAACCGCTACATTTTTACTTGGTACATTCAATGTAAGTGTTTCTGTATTACTATTTGTAATTTCTTTAATAGGCTTTAATTTGGGTTCAGTTGTTTACGATGCGTTATTAGTTTCTGTAAGTTCACCAGAAAATAGAGGGAAAATATCAGGCCTTGGAGTTTCTTTCGGTTACATAGGTTCCTTACTTGGTTTTGCTGTTGCCACTATATTGCAAAATTTTGGATACAGCTATATTGAGATATTCAGATCTGTAGCAATCATGTTTTTAATATTTTCTCTTCCTGCGTTTATTTTCATTGAAGAGAAAAAAGTTGGAGAAAAAAAATCAACAATTAAAATAACAGAATCTATATCACTTGTTATTCAATCTTGGAAACACTCAAGGAAATATCCTGGACTAACAAGATTCCTAATTGGAAGATTCTTTTATGCAGATGCAATAAATACTCTAATTAGTGGTCTGTTAGCGGTCTACCTAGTAGAGGAAGTTGGATTGACCCCCACGGATAGCCAAAATTTGCTTGGACTAGCAATTATTATTTCTATAATAGGTGGTTATGTATTTGGTAAGGCAGCTGATAGGTATGGACCTCGCAAATTAACATTAGTAAGTTTAATATGTTGGATGTTATCTTTGTCAATCGCAATAATTGCAACAGAATTTAATCAATTATGGCTTATCTATGTCACAGGAGTGCTTGGTGGATTTAACATAGGCGGAATTTTTGCAGTTGATAGAGTCTTTATGACAAGATTAAGTCCTGAACAACACCTAGGAGAATTTTATGGCCTTTACTCAACGGTAGGAAGATTTGCTACAATACTTGGACCATTATTGTGGGGACTAGTCGTAAATACCCTCGGGTATGGTAGAAATGCAGCAATGGGGGTTCTAATAGTTCTGCTAGCAATATCTTTTTATATAATTAAAGGTGTATCAGATAAGCAGACTGTTTAGAAAAAAAAGTATCTTTTTCTCTTTTTTGAAGCTTCTAGTTCTTCTCTAGTATTTTTTAATTTTTCTCTTAAAAATTCTGCTTCAGCTTCTGATTTGGCGGCTCGTTCACGTGCTTCAGCCATTAGTTGATTTGCTTCATGAAGATTGCCCAGCTGATTCAAAACAGTCTGCCATGCTTCAAGAGGTACAATCAGATTGTTATCTTCATTTTGACTTTGAGTACTTTCTAAGTTTTCAACCCCAGTATTTTCTTCTGATTCGTGATCTTCGTCTGAGTTTTTATTCTTATCAGAAAAAAAACCATACTTTTTAGACATTCGATCTTCATAGGAAGACATTATACAAATTCTTCCTTTAATGTTTCAAGTGTTGGGTAATCAAACGTGAATCCAGCCGCAAGCAGTTTCTCAGGAATGGCTCTGATACTATTAAGTCCAAGACTTTCTCCTAACTCCCACCCAACTGCAAGTTTCATCAATACTTCAGGCACAGGAGGGAAAAAATATGATTTATTCATTACCTTAGCTATAACTCTTGCAAAATCTTTTTGCATTAAAGGTTCTGGTGACGTAATATTTACGGGACCTTCTAAATTACTATTTTCTAAACAAAAATTATATGCCCTCGCAACATCATTTACAGAGATCCAGGAAAAATATTGATTTCCTTTTCCAATTGGACTTGCAATATTTAATTTTGTAATCAAGGTAAAGATATCAGTTGCAACATTCCCTTTACCAAGCATTATGCCTGCTCTAGCGCATACAACACGTACTCCCATATTTTTCAATTCATACAGAGGCTCTTCCCAACACTCTTCAGCAACTAATTGTAAAAACTGCCCTTTATTAAATGTTGTGTCTTCTGTTACAACCTTGTCACCTTGATCTCCATAAATATCATTACCAGATGCAGTAATAAATATTTTTGGATGATTTTCTAATGACTTGTATGTTGAAACGAATAAATCAGCAGCCCATTTTCTTGACCAATATATTCTTGATTTTCTTTCTTTACTCCATCGCCCACCAGAGAAAGGTAAGAATCCAAGTAAATCTTTTGGTGCGATACTTTCACCTGCGAGATGTATTATTGCATCAAGTTCTTGAAATTTTTCTGTATCAATTTCTTGTTTTGAAGGACTCCAATATATTTCCTTATCATTTTTGACTGATCTTCTTACAAATTTGTATACGATATGATTATTTGCTTCTAGTTCCTTGACAACCTTTTTGCCTACATACCCACTAGCTCCGGTTACCCCAACCTTCATTCTTCTTCTCCATAAAATAGAAAGAAGTCTTCAATTTGCTTTGAAAAATCTTCAATACCAGTTCCTAAGTTTTTATCAAAGTTCACTGTAACAACATTCGATTGAATAAAAATACTTTCTATATCTTGGGAATATTTAAACAACCTTAATGCTAATTGTGCGCTTACCTCATTATGCAAAGAGGCATCAGCAATATTGTGATAAGTAACTCCATCTTGTCCTGATAGTGATCTGTTTAAGTCAAAGATTATATTTTTATGGAAGGAGGTAGCTTTTAATTCAATTTTTTGTCCCATTATTCTCCTATTTTCATAACTCTTAATAAATTAGTTGCTGCCTCTTGATTAGGAGGTGTACCTGCAACAATAACAACTTTATCATTTTTTTTGAAGTTTTTATTGGTTTGCAACCAAGAATCTGCAATTTGAAACATTTCTTCGGTTGAGTCGAATCTTTCTATTTTTGTCTGCTCAACACCCCACAAGATATTCATTTGTCTTAAAGTGAGATCTTTTGCACTAAATGTGATAATTGGAGCACTGGGTCTATAGTTTGAAATTAATAGAGGTGTCCTTCCAGTCTCTGTGTATGCGACTATTGCTTTAGCTTCAATGTCATTTGCAACTTGTACAGCAGCTTTTGCTAGTGAGGTAGCAAAAGTGTCTACTGCTGATAGAGTTTTAAATCTCATTGATGAGTAATGATTGTTAGAATCAGCTTCCTCACAGATTGATGACATAACTTTAACGACTACATTTGGATGTTCGCCAATAGAGGTTTCTGCTGAAAGCATAACCGCATCGGTACCATCAAGGATTGCATTTGTAATATCTGTGACCTCTGCTCTTGTTGGTCGGAATGAACTTTTCATAGATTGCAACATTTCAGTAGCTGTGATGGAAATTTTTCCTTTGTAATTTGCAGTATCAAGAATCTTTTTTTGGGCAAAAGGTACCTGCTCAAGTGGGAGTTGAACGCCTAAATCCCCTCTAGCAACCATAACTCCGTCAGCTTCATCTATAATTGAATCTAAATTATTCATAGCTTCTTTTAGCTCAATCTTGGCTATGATTTTGATTTCTGTGTTAACAAGTTTTCTTACTTCTCTTATGTCAGATGCTTTCCTGACAAATGAAACAGCCACGATATCAACACCAATTTCTTCACCAAAAATTAGATCTTCTTTATCTTTTAAGGTTATTGCTGATACTGAAAGTTGTGAATCAGGAAAAGCTACTCCTTGGTTGTCTCTAAGTTCCCCTCCAACCTCGACTAAAGCTTTCATATTGCTTACATCTGATTCAGTTACTCTAAGAATGATTTGACCATCGTCGATAAATATTCTTTCTCCTGTTTTTATATCTTTCAATAAATTTTCATAATTTATGCACATTCCAGTAGCATTTGAATTTGAATCAGAGTTTGTGATATCTATTGTTTGGCCAGCATCGTAAAAAGTTCCCGAATCTGCCTTACCTGTTCTAATTTTAGGACCCTGGATATCTTGCATAATCGCAATTGGTTTAGAATATTCTCTTGCCCAAGAAACTACTTGTTTATGATCTTCGTATGAGCCATGTGAAAAATTAAGCCTAAGTACATTTACACCGGATTCAATTAACTCATGAATTTTTTCTTTTGTATGAACACTTGGTCCAACTGTTGCAATTATTTTTGTTTTTCTATTCATTTCATTTACTAACCTAATAGCATGGTAAAGCAAAAAAAAGATTATGAATAAAAGTTTTTTAATTGGAATTCCTATAAGAGATTTAATTAATCCTATGTCTAGATTATCAACAGTTCTATCAGGTGAGGAAAGAATACAACTGTCAAAAAATTTGATTATCAATCTTCAAAATTCATTTGCTTCAATTGAAACAGAGATATATATCATCAGCAACAGTCCTGATGTAGAAATATTTTGTAATAATAATAATTTAAAATTTTTTAGAAGTAACAAAGACGGGCTCAATCAGGAAATAAAATACTTTTTAAAACACATGAGTAAATTTAAATATTGGACAGTAGTTCATGGTGATTTACCATATGTTACAAAACACTTTGCAAGTGTCTGGAAAAAACTATGTGTAGAAAAAGATATTGTAATTGCAGAAAGTAAAGACAACGGAACTCCTATTTTTGGAGGGAGTGTTAAGTTCAGCAAATTCTCATACGGAGAAAATAGCTATACCAAACATTTAAATATTTTAGAAAATAATTCGTATAAGTTTGAAAAAGTATTCCATAAAGAATTTTATTTTGAAATTGATGATGAAAGTGACTACAAAGATTTTCTTAACAACCCACCAAGATGGTATAGAAAAATAGATAACTTTTAGCAGCCCCGACCGGATTTGAACCGGCGTTTCCGCCTTGAGAGGGCGGCGTCCTAGGCCTCTGGACGACGGGGCCTCTGCTCGGGGAGAAGGATTTGAACCCTCAACGATGGGACCAGAACCCATTGTGTTGCCAATTACACCATCCCCGAAGGATAGCAGCCCCGACCGGATTCGAACCGGCGTTTCTGGGTTGAAAACCCAGCGTCCTAGGCCTCTGGACGACGGGGCCGTATAAGTAATAAGAATATATTAATTAGATTATTAATTGTTACAAATTTTCAATTGTTTCTGCGAGTCTAGCTAAGGTTCCTTCTTTGCCTAATGCGTAAATTGATTCAAATAATGGCGGGCTAATTTTTGTTCCAGTTATTGAGACCCTTGCTATCTGAAATCCTACTTTTGGTTTTAGTTCTTTTGCTTTTAATTCATCTCTCATTAAATTTTCAATATTAGTTAATGAAAATTCATTTAATGTTTTAAATTTTTCTCTGATTGAACTGAGGTATTCTTGTCCCTCTGGTGTGTTTACGCTATTCCAATCTTCTTCGTTAATATAAAATGGTTCATCTAATAAAAATTTAACTTGAGGGATTAAATCATTCAAAGTTTCTAGCCTCTCTTGAACAGAGGGCATTATTTTGTTAAGTCGATAAATCTCTTTTTCAAATAGCTCTCTATCTAGATTGCTTTCTATTGTAAGCAAAGCAGATTCAATAAAATCATCTTTTTTTATATTTCTTATATATTGACCATTCATCCAAAGAAGCTTGGTCGTATCAAAAATAGCTGGATTTGGTAATACTTTGTTTAAATCGAACTTTTCTATTGCAAAATCTTTACTAAAAATTTCTAAATCATCGCCTGGAGCCCACCCAAGTAAACACATGTAATTAAACAAAGCTTCTGGTAATAATCCTTTTTCTTTAAAAGAATTTACAGATGTGTCACCATGTCGCTTACTTAACTTTTTACCATCTGGTCCGAATAATAAAGGTAAATGACAAAAAGTGGGTACATCTGCATTTAAGGCTTGCATTAAGAGAATGTGTTTAGGAGTTGAGGAAAGTATATCTTCTCCCCTTGCAATAGTTGTAATTTCATAATCTATATCATCCACTGTTGATGCAAGGTGATATGTAGGAGACTTGTCAGATCTTAAAATGATAAAATCTTCAACATCTGCTAATTCAAATTTCATTGAGCCACGTGTAATATCTTCAAAAGTAACAGAATTTTCATTTGGGACCTTAAATCTTATTGCTCCCTCATCTTCATATGCTAAGTCTTTAGCAACCAGGGATTCAGCAATTTCTCTATACCTGTCAAAACGTAAAGATTGTTTATATTCACCATGTGGGCCACCAACTTCTATACCTTCGTCCCAATCAATCCCTAGCCACTTAAAGTTTTGTATGATATCTTTAATGTATTCATCACTAGACCTTAAGGTATCAGTGTCATCAATTCTTACTAGGAATGTTCCATTATTTGCGCGCGCGTATAACCAGTTAAATAGTGCAGTTCTTGCGTTACCAATGTGAAGAAAACCCGTTGGAGATGGAGCTATTCGTAATTTCATAAATTACTCAACTGTATTAATTTGTATTCCAAGAGTCTCAATTTCAATCTTTATTTCATCTCCAGGTTCAACTTTACTGACACCCTCTGGTGTTCCAGTTAATATGACATCACCCGGTAGTAGGGTCATTATTGATGATATAAATTCTAGAATTTCTCCAATTTTAAAAATCATATCCTTAGTATTACCATCTTGTTTTAACTCACCGTTAACATAAGATTTAATTTGAAGTTCAGGTGACTCTTCAAATTCAGTTTGTATGTACGGACCTAGTGGGCAGAAAGTATCGAATCCTTTAGCTCGAGTGAAATGACCAGTTTTTCCTTGAAGTACTCTTTCAGATAAGTCATTGGCGATTGTGAATCCTAAAACATGTTCTTTCCAATTATCTTGATTAATATTTTTAGAAACTTTTGATATAACTAATGCTAACTCAGCTTCATGGTCGACATGCTCTCCAATAGTTGGGTATTTAATTTTTTGACCAGATCCAATCACTGACGTAGACGGTTTAATAAAAATTACTGGGTGTTCTGGAAGGTTACTACTGTATTCAGGCAGTCCCATTTCTGCTGCATGTTTTGCATAGTTCTTAGCTATAGCAACAATTTTTGAAGGTAGTACTGGAGCTAGTAGTTCAATCTCGTCTAGATCATACACCTCTTCAGTATTTTCCCAAATAACAAATGGAGATCCATCGTAACGAGTTACTTTGTTTTCATGCAATTCTCCATAAAATATATCATTTTCATATTTTGCTCTAACTATTTGCATATTAAGTACCTTATTGAATCCTAGTTATATGGGGTTATGTTAAAAAATTAAATTTTTTTGTGATATGTGCACCTTGCATTGCTTCCTTTGAAGAAGTTTCAAGAACTTTATTAGTTAATTCTCCAATATTTTTTTCTGATATTCGTAACAATCCTAAAATAAGATGAAAATCAGCATTTGTTGGTGCTCGGCCAAAATGTGAAGATCGAAATAATATTAAATTTACAATTATATTTGTTATCAATTTTTTTCTTGGGTGAAATGACCACAATTCTTTATATTTGTTGACTATTTTTAATGCAAACCCACTATCAGGGCCAACATTATTATATCTCTCAAAATTTGGTTTTATTGATTCTGCTGGTCTAGAAGGCATTCTCCTGGGAACTGGAAGAGGTATCTCAGTATGACTTACTCCATAATTAACGTTAACGTTTGGCTCTTGTGACATTAAATTAATGTTATATAATTTTTAAAATTATCTTCTTTTCCATTAACTATTTCTAAGTATTTATTTCTTATACTTGATGTAATAGGGCCAACACTACCATCACCTATGTTAACTTTATCAATCGAAACAATACCGACTACTTCTGTTGCTGTTCCTGTAAAAAATATTTCATCAGATGCGAGTAAATCTTCACTTGTAAGATCTTTTTCCTCGATTTCTAATCCAAGATACTTTGCTATTTCAAAAACTGTTTTTCTTGTTATCCCGCCTAGTGCGCCAGTTTCAACTGGTGGGGTAAACAATTTATTGTCTTTGCATATAAAAATATTCTGCCCGCTTCCTTCAGCAACAGTCCCTTTATCACTTAACATAATTGCATCATCAAATCCTTGTTTTACAGCATCAATTTTTGCTAACGTTGAATTCATATAACCACCCACTCCTTTTGCAAATGGTTTAAAACTTTTTGGACTAATTCTTTGCCACTCGGAAATGCATACATTAACACCTTTGCTTGCAGCTTCATCACCAAGATATGCACCCCACTCCCAAGCTGCTATTGCTACTCTTACAGGTATATCTAGTGGGAGAAGTCCCATTTCGCCATCTCCTAAAAAAACAAGTGGTCTTATATATGCAGATTTTAATTTATTAACTTTAACAATTTCTTTAATTGCATTAGTAATGACGTTCTTGTTGAAAGGAATCTCAAGATTGTATGCTTCTGCAGATCGATATAACCTATCAACATGGTCATTCAAGAACTGTATTGATGTTCCTTGTGCTGTTTCTCTTGCACGCATGCCTTCAAAAACCCCAGTGCCGTAATGCAAAGTATGAGTCATAACGCTTACTGTTGCTTTATCCCACTCTACAAGGTCTCCATCAAGCCAAATGTACTCTGATTTTTTCATTATTAAATACAAATACTACACCTTTTATCTTGTGAATCCAGAAAAAATACTAATATTCAAATATGAAAACTTTTATCGCTTCTGGGTTTGGTTTAGGTCTATTATGGAAGTTTTTATTTGCAGATAAAAAAGGTGGTGGTTCTTTTGCCTCTTTGGTTTATGTGATTGCAATATACCTTTTTAAAATACAGACTATTTGGCTTTTATTAATTTTTTTCTTACTAACGATAATATATTTTGCTGTAGTTGATGATGAAACTGCCTCAAATGATCCAAGTTGGATAACTCTTGACGAAATTATAGGTATGAGCTTAGCCTCATTAGCTTCTCCTTCTCAGCTACTCCCACTAATTACAGGGTTTATTATCTTCAGAGCATCAGACATATTAAAACAACCAAACATCGTTGCTCAAATGGAAGATTTGCCAGGTAAGAAAGGTGTCCTCTATGATGACCTAGCAGCAGGTGCTTTTGGTTTACTTGGTGCAACAATAGTTAATCAGTTTATTATTTTATCTCTTTAAGTAAAAGTTCTTTTGCAACAGATGGGTTAACTTTACCATTTGAAAGTTTTATAACTTGACCAACTAAAAATCCAATTAACTTTTCTTCTCCATTAGCAATACGCTCTAAAACTTCAGAGTTTTCTTTAATTATTTCTTTTACCATTTTACTAATTTCTTCTGTGTCATTTTCCTGTATAAGTTTATTTGAAATAGCATATTCCTCCGGATTTATTTTCTCCTCAATTAGTTCTGCCAAAATTTCTTTTCCAGAAGTAAAAGATATTTTATCATTCTTAACTAAAGAGATTATCTCTGCCAGTTGCTCAGCGGTCATCCATTCTGGTGGAGAAGTTTCCCCAAGCTTTCTAAGTTGTCCTTGTAGTTCACCCGTTATCCAATTAAAAGTTGTCTTTGAATCATTGGTGATATCAGAAACACTTTTGTAAAGTTCGCCCATCCATTTTGGACTTTTTCCTATACTGTTTGCCTCTTCTATACTTAACCCGCTATTAATAAATGTATTTCTTTTTTCTGATGGTAAAACTGGCATGTTGTTTTTAATCTTGTCAATGAAATCCTCGCTTAGTATCATATTTGGAATATCAGGATCTGAAAAATAACGATAGTCTGCACTTCCCTCTTTTGATCTCATAGAACTAGTTACTTCTTTTTTTTCATCCCAGTGTCTAGTTTCTTGAATAATAGTTTCGTTATTATTTAGCATTTTTGTTTGTCTAGAGATTTCATATTCTATTGCTTTTTCAAGTGAACGTAGTGAGTTCATATTTTTAATCTCGACTTTTGTTCCTAACTCATCATCATTCTCATATGCAACTGAGATATTTGCATCAAACCTAAGATTGCCTTTTTCCAATTTTCCTTCAGATATGTCTAAGTCAATTACAAGCTGTCTTAATTCTTCAATATATGACACTGCTTCTTTTGACGACTTAATTAGCGGTTTTGTCACTACTTCAACTAATGGTATACCTGCTCTATTGAAATCTAGATGTGTGCTGGTTGCTGAATCAATTCTTCCTGAACCAATATGTGTACTTTTTCCTGTATCTTCTTCCATGTGTACTCGTTCAATTTCTACAGTAGAAAACTCTCCATTCACTACAATTTCAAGAGAACCTTCGGTGCCAACTGGTAAATCAAATTGAGAAATCTGATAGTTTTTTGGAAGATCTGGATAAAAGTAATTTTTTCTATGAAACATTCCATCAGTTGTAATTTGACACTTCGTGCTTAAGGCTAGGAGTGTGATGAATTCAATAGCCCTTTTGTTTGGAACTGGTAGTGAACCAGGTAGCCCTAAACAAGTTGGACATAGGTTCTCATTAGGTTTATCAGTTTCAACAACATTACACCTGCAGAACATTTTTGAGTTAGTTTTTAGTTCTACGTGTGTTTCCATTCCTATAGTTGGTACAATTTTCAACTTACATCACCTTTTATTTCTGGCAATGAAGTAAAAGAAACTACTGATTCAAGTTTTTGAGAGAATTCTAAAAGTGTGTTGTCAGTATTGGCTGGACTCATAATCTGCACAGATAGAGGAAGTCCATTTGAAGACAACCCCGTAGGTATACTAATCGCTGGCATTCCAACAAGGTTTGCAGGAATAGTACATAAATCTGACATATACATCTCTAACTGATTGTCAGATTTTTCTCCAAACTTAAATGGATCAGAAGGAGTTGTAGGAGAAATAAGGTAATCAACTTCTTTATAAGTTTCTGTAAATTCCTTTTTCATCATAGCTCGAGCTTTTAATGCTTGACCATAAAATGCATCATAATAACCAGCTGAAAGAGCATAGGTTCCTAATAAAATTCTTTTTTTAACCTCTGGACCAAATCCCTCAGCTCTTGTATTTTCCATCATTTCATAGCTTGTATTTCCAGCAACTCTATTCCCATACCTTACACCATCAAATCTTGATAAATTTGCAGAACACTCAGCAGGTGCAATGAGATAGTAAATACTGATCGACATTTTAGTCAAAGGTAATGAAACTTCTACAATTTCGTGACCTTGTGATTCAAGTAATTTTGCAACTTTTTGAACTTCTAATTTAGCATCCTCGGAAATTCCATCTTCCATAAGTTCTTTTATAATTCCTATTTTTGCATTTTTTAATTTAGGTTGTTTAGTTTTGCTTTCTTTACCTGAAGTTGCATCAAAAGGATCGAATCCCTTCATTGAGTTAAAAAGAATTTTTGAGTCTTCTACATTATTAGTAATCGGTCCAATCTGATCTAAAGATGAAGCAAATGCTACCAATCCAAATCTTGAAACCGTTCCATAGGTTGGTTTAAATCCAACAACTCCACAAAAAGATGCCGGTTGCCTGATAGATCCTCCTGTATCACTCCCAAGGGAAGCAATTGCTGAGCCAGCAGAGACAACTGCTGCAGACCCTCCGGACGAACCTCCTGGAACTCTAGACGGATCCCAGGGATTTTTTGTTGGTCCAAATGCAGAATTTTCAGTTGATGACCCCATAGCGAATTCATCTAAGTTTGTTTTGCCTGTGAACATTACACCTTCATCTTTAAGCTTAGTTATAACTGTTGCATCATATGGTGAGATGTAGTTCGAAAGCATTTGTGATGAACAAGTTGTTGCATAGCCTGCAATATTAATATTATCTTTTATTGCAATTGGAATCCCATCAAGTATTCCTAATTCAGTTCCATTTTCATAACGTTTGTCAGCATCAGCAGCTTTTTTTATATTTTCATCTTGAAATAAGGTTAGATGTCCATGAATTATTGACTCTGTGTTTGCTGCACGTTCAAACACTTCACTGTAAAGTTCTGATGGTTTTAATTTTTTATCTTTAAATAATTTATTTATTTCAGAAATAGAAAGTTTGTAATGATTCATAATTAATCTAATGAAGGTGGTACTACAAACTGACCATCTGATGATTCTGGAGCATTGCTTAGCGCTTCTTCGTGACTTAAGAAAATGATTGCTTCATCATCAGCTAGATTTAGAGGCGTGCCAAGTGGATGAATACTTATTTTTTCATCTGGTAAATTCATTTCACTTAGAGCAGCAAAATGATCAATAATCATTGACAAATCTTTTTCTAACTTGTTCTCTTCTTCAGTAGTTAGGTTTAATGCTGCCAATTTTGCAACATTTTTAATATCAATTTTATCGGTCATAAATTTAACTTTCTAGGTACTTAACAATAGACTCATATGATTCTACTATTTGATCTGTATTAACAAATTCATCTGGCGAGTGTGCTAAAAGAGGATCTCCTGGACCGTAATTCACTGCAGGGATACCCTCTTTATAAAATCTTGCTATATCAGTCCAAGCTTGTTTAGGTGTAACTTTGGCACCTGTGGATGCTATAAAATTTTTAATACTCTGAGATTCCAAATTAGGAAGAGCTCCATTTGATGTGTTTTTTATTGTAACTTCCCCAAACTTTGAAAAACTTTCAATAATAAAATCAGCTGCTTCATTTTCATCTGATGTTGGTAAAAATCTGTAATTTATATTTATATTTATATGTGACGGAATTACATTGTTCGCAGTTCCACCTGTAATTGTTGTGGCACTTATAATTTTTTTAAATAATAATCCATCAATTATGTTGTCTTCAACTTCATTATTTTGAATATAATTTATTACTTCAGGCAGTTTAAATATTGGATTTTCACCCATCCATGGACGTGCAGAATGAGCAGATTTACCATTTATTTGCAGATCAGCATTTACTGAACCTAGGCACCCCAATTGAACCTCACCATTTGTGGGTTCAAGAATAATAGCAAATTCAAGGTTAAAGTCTTTTTGTAATATAGGCATTAGAATCTCTAGCCCATTATCAACCATGGGTCCCTCTTCTGAGGTGTAAAAAATTGCAGCTACATTTTCAAAATTATTGCTCATGATTTTTAACATCACTGCTACCCCACTTTTCATGTCGACGGACCCTCTTCCATAAATTTTTGAGTCATCATCGACGATTACTTGCGATTCATCTATAGGAACTGTGTCAACATGGCCAACTAATGCGATACTCGACTTTGATGACGGATAATAGGCAATGATTCCCCCTTCATTTCTTAATATTGTTCCAGAAAATCCAGAATTGCTTAATTCACGTTCTATAAAATCAAGTATTTTTACTTCGTTACCGGTTACTGATTGAATGGCTATTAACTCTCTAGTTAATTTATCTAAACTCAAACTTGAACTCCAAATGTTCTTAGCGCATCGTTCAAAGAGGTTTTTTGATTTGTTGATTCTTTTCTTTTTCCAATTATTAAAGCACACATAGTATTGAATTCACCGCTTGGAAATGATTTGGGACGAGTTCCTGGTATTACAACCGAATTTTCAGGGACTATTCCTTTGTATTCTTTTGGTTCATCTCCAGTAACATCGATTATAGGAGTAGTTGCTGTGATTGTTACATTTGCCCCAATGACGGCACCTTTTTCAATCTTTACACCCTCGACAATGATAGATCTTGAACCAATAAATGCACCATCCTCAATAATTACTGGCATCGCACTTGGGGGTTCTAAAACTCCACCGATACCAACTCCTCCAGATAAATGAACATTTTTTCCAATTTGTGCACATGATCCGACAGTAGCCCATGTATCAACCATTGTTCCAGAACCTACATATGCACCTATATTGACAAAGCCTGGCATGACAACAACACCAGGTTCACAAAAACCTCCATACCGTACTACCCCAGGCGGTACTACCCTAATTTTTAACTTTTCATAATTCTTTTTCGGTTCTATTTTGTCGTAATACTCAAGTTCACCTGAACTAATTATTTCCAAATTTTTAATTGAGAAATAGTGGAGTATGGCTGTTTTTACCCATTCATTCACAATCCAATCGTTGCCTGATGGTTCAGCTACTCTAATTTTTCCTGTATCTAATAATCTTATTACTTCTTCAATGACTGAAATTTGATGTGACGTGACATTAATGATATCTATATCTTCTATTTCTTTTTTAAAATTATCCATAATTTGCTTTGGTCTCTTTTTAGTTATTAGATAATATTTTAGTGTATGAAAAAGAACACTTATAGACTTATTTTTCTTTCTTTATCTTTACTTCTATTCTTGACTATCTATGTAGGAGTTAATTTTTATCAAGATAATGATGAACTAGTTGTCCTTCCAGCCGTTATTGAAGGCATTTCACCTTTACCAAACTATCAAGTTCCTCAACAGACATCTTTAGAAATAAATTTACCAGTTGATTATGAAATAGTGCTTATAGTTAATAACTACATCATCCCATCTTCAGAGATACTTAATGTAGAAGCAACCGGAGTTTTTGTTTGGAAACCAGGACCAAATAAAACTTTTGAAAGCTGGAGCCCAGGAGAACAAAATATTCGTATAACTTGGAGTAAAGTTGTAGGACTGCCTGATGTAGGTGAATTCTCTTGGAAGTTTTATATTAACAATTAGTTAATTAAATCAAAGAGATCTTGTTCTGAGATAATGTCTACTTTTAAATCTTTGGCCTTTTTCAACTTTGAACCTGGATTTTCTCCAGAAATAAGATAATCTGTATTTTTTGAGATAGATGTAGTTACTGAACCTCCATTGTTTTCAATAAGGTTGATAAATTCCTGTCTATTTGAATTTTGAAGCGTTCCAGTTATTACAAAAGTTTTCCCAGTAAGTATTGTGTTACTTTCTTTTTTATCTTGGCTAAAAGAGAATCCTTTTTCTTTTAGGGAATTGAGAGTTGTTATATTTTTTTCTTGTGCTTTCCATTCATTCAAAGAATTAATAACACTTCCTGAAATACCATGGATATTTTCTAATTGATTTGAATCTGCAGCAAGAATATTTTCAATAGATCCGAAGTTTTGAAATAACAGATTGACAGTTCTTTTTCCGACAAAACGAATCCCTAATGCTGTGAGCAGTCTTGATGGTTGTGAGTTTGTAGATTTATTTATAGCATTAATTAGATTGGAAGCTTTTTTATTTTCCCACTGTGGAAGTTTTACTAAATCATCATATTTTAGATTGAATATATCTTCAATATCACCAATCAATCCTGTGCTAAGCAAAATTTCTACTGTTTCTTTTCCCATTCCGTCAATTTCTAAACCCGCTCTTGATGCAAAAAATATTATGGACTCTTTTTTTGCAATCTTACAAGACGAACCTCCACTACATCTTGGAACTTTTTCCTCTTTGTGAAAAATTATTTCATATTCACCACATGGACAAGTTTTAGGCATCTTCCATTTTTTTTGTGAACCATCTCTTCTTGTCTTTAATGAGCTGACTACCTCAGGTATTACATCTCCTGCTCTTCTAACTACAACATAGTCATTAATTCTTAAATCTTTTCTATTGATTTCATCCGGATTATGTAGAGATGCAAAAGAAACCATTGCTCCCCCAACACTTATTGGTTGTAATACCGCTACTGGTGTTACGGCTCCTGTTCTACCGGTTTGAAGCTTTATATCTGTAAGAATAGTTGTTTGCTCTTCTGCTGGAAATTTAAAAGCCACTGCCCACCTTGGAGATTTTGATGTGTAGCCTAACTCATCTTGGATAATTGTAGAGTTAATTTTCATTACGACTCCATCTATTTGGTATGAGTAGTCATTTCGTTTATCTTCAATACGTTTTAAGGTAGCTTCTATTTCATTAATCGACATGGTAAGAAAAACTTCATTTGTTTCAAATCCAGACTCTTTAAGGGTTTTTATCTGATCGCTATGCGATGAGAAGGCTTCAGAATCATCATGATTTATTAATTGATACGCTAATAATCTAATATCTCGTTTAGCTGTAATGGACGAGTCTTTTTGCCTTAGTGAACCAGCGGCAGCATTTCTAGAATTAATAAAACTAGACACTCCCTCATTCCTGATTGCGGCAATCATAGACTTCTCTTCCTTGGTGGGATTTTTAATTGATTTTAATTTTTCTAATTTAATCTCATCTTTTTTTCGTTTCTTATTTAAGTTGTCAAAACTTTCAGTTGGCATATAGATTTCACCTCGAACTTCTAAAGTGCCTTTGGAATTTGTCTTTAATCTAAGTGGTAAGTTCATTATTGTTTTCACATTATGGGTGACATCTTCACCGATTACACCATCGCCACGAGTAAGTCCCTGTTGTAAAATACCATCTTTGTATATGATTGAAATTGCTAAACCATCTATTTTTGGTTCTAAAGAAACAGGGAATAATTGTTGATCAGTTATTTTGCTGAGTCTTTCGAACCATTTATTGATATCTTCTATGTTTTCTGCATTATCTAAACTGTACATTCTTTGAACATGTTCTATTTGATTAAAAGCGGTGTCTGGAGTCCCTGTTACTCTTTGAGTTGGCGAATAAACCTTTACCTCTGATGGGTTGTTTAATTCGAACTGTTTAAGTTCATTGAAAAGTTTGTCATATTCTCCATCAGACATTATCGGGCTATTTAAGACATAATAAGCATGTTCTGCTTCTGATAGCTGAGTTATTACTTTGTCAATATCTTTAGCGTTCATACAGAAAGTTTTTGATTAAGTTCTGAAGTTATTCTTCCGCCTCCAATTAGTTTTGTCCCTGAATACAAAACACCAAATTGGCCGGGAGCTACTCCGAATGTTGCATCGTGCAATAATACTTTTAGTGCGCTGTCGTCAATCATTTCTATCTCACAGGGAAGATCGTCAGAATTGTATCTTGTTTGGATACTAAGACTCTTTGTTTCTATTTCGTTTACAAATGAGGTATCTTCTAAGTAAAAAGTAGATGTAAGCAGCTCTTCTTTGTTTCCGACATAAACTTTCTTATTCTTTACATCGATTTTAGTAACATATTTTGGTGAACCTTGTCCTCCAGGTATTCCTTTACGTTGACCAACTGTAAATTCATGAATACCTTGATGATTTCCCATAATTTCGCCCTGACTATCAACTATTTCTCCTGAAGTTGAAATATCAATTCTTTTATCAACAAAATCTCGATAATTTTTTTTGCCCACAAAACATATATCTTGACTATCTTTTTTAAATGCAGTCTTTAAACCTAAATCAGCAGCTATTTGTCTAACTTCTGGTTTAGAAATAGTTCCTAGAGGAAACATTACATTCTCTAGCGTTGATGAATTTAACATATGAAGAACATATGATTGGTCTTTATCTAAATAATCTGCTTTGTGTAATTCATATTGTTCCTCATTTTTTATTATTTTTGCATAATGACCCGTAGCCACCTTGTCACAGTTAAGTTTTTTTGCTTGCTTGAGAAAGTGATCAAATTTAACCGATCTATTGCACTCAACACATGGATTTGGAGTAAGTCCCTGCGCATACATATCTATAAAATTATCAACAACCTTGTCCGAAAATGATTCTGTGTAATCTAAAACGTAGTAAGGAATATCTAGCTTGGCTGCAACTTTACGGGCATCTTCACTATCAGAAGCTGTGCAACAACCTGTTTCGGGCATTTCTCCATTTGGTCCTTCCCATAATTTCATAGTAACACCGATTACTTCATGGCCTTGTGACTTGAGAAGACCTGCAACTACTGATGAATCCACCCCACCGCTCATTGCAACTAAAACTCTCATTTCATCCCTTGAATTGATGACAACACAATGTTTGCAGCTTTTACACCATCTCCGCTGTTGGTGCTCCAGCCGAAGCTGAACCTTAAGTGACTGTTAATTAAATCATCTGATATTTTCATGGCTTGTAAAACATGTGATGGTTTCTGAGCACCGCTTGCACATGCAGAACCCCTTGAAACTCCCAAGCCTTGCAAATCTAAGGCAACCATAAGTGTCTCTGAGTGTATCCCTTTAAATTGTATATTTGAAACATGGTCTAACCTACTAATGTTTTCTCCGACAATCATAACGTCTAGATTATTTTTAAGGATATCCTCAAATTCTGTACGCTCTTTAAGAATTTTGTTGTTTTGTAATTCCATATTTTTCTGTTGCTCGTCCAGTGCGGCAGAGAGACTAGCAACACCAGACACATTTACAGTCCCAGCCCTTCGTTCTAGTTCTTGCTTTCCTCCATGCAGGAAGCTAGGGATTTTTGCTTCCGAACTTAGAAACATAATTCCAATTCCCTTGGGCCCTCCAATTTTATGGCCTGATATTGCTGCACTTTGGATTCCTAGTTCATGAAAATCAATTTTTGTTGTTGAAACAGCTTGCACCACATCGGAGTGGAATATTAAATCATAATCAAGCTTTTTAATACTTTGTGCAATTTCTTTAACAGGTTGAACAACTCCAGTTTCATTGTTAGCTAACATAATCGATACAATTTCTGTATTTGAATTTATATTACTAATTACATCTTCAGTCTTAATTACTCCAAAATTATCACATCCAATAAAATTGACTTTGTATCCAAGTGATTCAACCCATTCAGCTGAGCCAAGTACTGCTTCATGTTCTATAGCTGAAGTTACTAATTCAGCATTTTTATTTTGGTTGTTTATAAATGGCATCTTTATTATCCAGTTATCTGCCTCAGTCCCTCCACTCGTAAAAGTGATTTCTTTCGGTGCTGCTCCAAAATGATTAGCAATTCTGTCGCGTGATTCTTCAAGTATATTTTTTGCTTTTCTGGATAGTTCATGTCCTCCAGCAGAATTTGCAAATGCTACTGATTCAGTTTGTTTATATGCTTCAAAGGCCACATCTCTCATTGGTGTGCTTGCAGCATGGTCTAAATACAGATAATCATTTTTTTTCATATTTATTTATTCTACTTATCAAGTAATATTGTTTAACAGACAATGAGTAAAACAATTACAGTTTCAACTATAATCAACAAACCATTAGACGAAGTATGGGATGAAGTTTCTGTCTTAAAAAACCATACACATTGGATGAAAGATGCTGTAAACATTGACTTTCTGACTGAATCAACTCAGGGAATAGATACAAAAATGAAGGTTTTGACTAAAGTTGGACCAATTAAACTATATGACTACATGACCGTAACAGAATGGGTTGAAAAACAATCTATAGGAGTAGACCATGTTGGGTTAGTTACTGGTAAGGGAAAATTTACTTTAACTCAATTAGAAGAGAATAAAACTGAATTTAAATGGGAAGAAACTTTAAAGTTTCCAATATATCTAGCAGGACCAATAGGTGAATTTTTTGGATCTCCAATTTTAAAACTTATATGGAAAAATAATTTAAAAGGTCTTAAGGAACTATTTAATGATGAAAATTAGACTATTTTATTCGCTTTTGCTTTTCGTGTTTTGTGTAGGGTGTAATTCAGAAAATACCTCAGAAGAGAACAGTGGTGCTGTAGTTAACGAAGTTGAAGTAGCAATTTCGGAAGGTTTAGGGGAGACCTCTGAAGTATTTGTCTCAAATTGGAATAAACTTGTTTCCACTATTTCAGAGGATGAACAAACTACTACATTTTTTTCAATTAATCCTGATGAAGTTAAATGGACAAGCATAGAAAAACAAACCCTTTTTTATGAGTTTGGAAATAAAGAAAATCCTCAGGCTATTTTTGTAATTAATCTAAATATCAATGCAGATAGTGAAGTTGTTGAGGAAATTGAATTCTTTGCTCCTGCAACAAAAGACGAGGTTAACTCGCAACAAACAAAACTTTTCTTTCTTTTAGTAATTGCTTTATCTGATGACACTTTAGATAAAAATGACAGAGAAAACATCCTCAATAATCTTGGACTATATGAAGAAATAACTAATCCAAAACAGTTAGCAGGTAGCGTAACCAAAAATGATATCCGTTATATTCTTGAACCATTAATTGAAAATAATTTGTTGTTTGGTCTTAATTTATATACAAGTATTCTTGACTCTACTAACGCCTAAGAAGCTATAACTTCTTCTACGCCAGGTACTTTTTCTTTAAGGATTCGTTCTATTCCACTCTTAAGTGTGGCAATGGATAGTGGGCAACCTACGCAAGCCCCAAGCATTTCTATGTTTACAATACCATTATCCACAGATGCTAACTTTATATCCCCCCCATCAGCCTGTACAGCTGGACGAATATACTCTATTGTTTCATTTAATATATCAAGGTCAATATCAACTTGTTCATCTCTATCTTTGATAGAAGGAAAATTGATATTTTCATTACTTTCCATAATTCAATTATATTCTATAACTGCGCCAAGTGAGCTTAAAGCGGAAACAATATCTTCATAGCCTCTATCTATGTGATCAATGCCAGTAATCTGTGAGTTGCCGTCAGCCTGTAGAGCTGCAATTATTAAACTAGCACCTGTTCTAATATCTGTTGAATTTACAGGAGCTCCTGAAAGGTCCTTTACTCCCTTGATCATTGCATGTTGCCACCCAGTTTGAATATTAGATCCCATCCGTTGAACTTCTGGTATCCATTGAAAACGCTGATCGTAAACATTTTCTGTAATGATTGAAGTTCCTTCTGCTCTAAGTAAAGCTGTACCGAATATTGGTTGTAAGTCAGTAGCTACTCCAGGGAAAGGTAAAGTTGATAACTCAATTGCATCATACTTATCTGTAGATTCTAAACTTATTGAGTTTTCTCCAGTTGATATATTGATACCAATTTCTATAAATTTTTTAATTTCCATAGGAAGAGTTTTTGGATCAACTCCTAAAATTGATCCAGATCCTTTAGTTGAAGCTATGGCTGCAATATATGTTCCAGCAACGATTCTATCCCCAATAACTTTATGATTAGTTGGTTTTAATGATTCAACACCTTTAATTGTAATTTCACTAGTGCCCTCACCATAGATTTCAGCACCCATATTTTTTAGCATTTTAACGATATCTACAACTTCCGGCTCACGAGCAGCATTTTCGATAACAGTATCTCCATCTGCTAAGACAGCTGCAAGCAATGTGTTTTCCGTGGCTCCAACTGACGCATAAGGTAAATTGATTTCAACCCCCTTTAAGCCATCTGTTTCGCCAATTAAAACTCCATGTTCAAGATGAAAATTTGCTCCCATCTTCTCTAACGCATCAAGATGCATCTGAACAGGTCTAGGGCCGAGTTGATCTCCACCAGGGAAGGCTATTTTTGCTTGACCTTTACGAGCTAATAATGGTCCCAGGATAATTATTGATGCACGCATTTTTTGAACTAATTCATATGGAGTTTCTATACCAATGTCCTCGGGCGAATTAATTTTTAAACTACTGTCTTCAAAGGAAGAAGTTATCCCAAGGCAACTTAAAACCTCTTGCATGTACGCAACATCTGTAATGTTTGGTACATTGCTTATTTCATAATCACCTGGAGCAAGTATTGGTAGTACCATTTGTTTCAATACCGCATTTTTGGCACCTTTAACTTCAACCATTCCATTTAATTGGTGATTGCCTTCAATTACTATATGTTTTTCCACTATCATTGATATTACTTAAAGAATTAAGTGTAACAATAAATTTATGTCAGAATCAATAATTGTATATAAAGCAAATGACCATTTGGAAGCGTCATCTTGTCTTAGTAATTTAATAATCGATGATATAAAATCTTTGAACAAAAATAGCTACTCAATTGGGCTTTCAGGTGGAAATACACCAAAAGTAACGTACTCTTTGTTAAAAAATGATATTACAAATCTATCAAAGATTATCTTCTGGACAGTGGATGAGCGCTGGGTTCCTATAGAAGATGAAAACTCAAATCAAAACTTGATCAATGGTTTTTTTCAAAATACTGGAGCTACAATTTTGGACTTCGAATATACGAACACAACAGCTGATCATGATGCAAATCTATATTCAGAGAAACTTGCTAAAAATATAACTCAATTTGATACTGTAATACTCGGTGTAGGTGAAGATGGACATATAGCCTCTTTATTTCCTGGAACAACAGCGTTAGAAGATACCCATGACATTTACACTTCAAATGAGGTAGATATAGTTAGTAAATGGAGAGTAACTGCGACATATAAACTTTTAACTAGTGTCCATAAAGTTTATTTACTTGTTACTGGAGAAAATAAAAAAAATATACTTTCAGAAATATTAAACAATGGAAATACTCCAGCAAATGATTTAATTGATAAAAGATCAGAAACATTTATTATCACTGACCAATCGATATAAACGTTAATTATGTATACGCTATAGATAGCATATAGTTATCCTTAATCCAGATGTCACCGAAAAACTACTTCCAAATGTTCTTAACTTCAGCTTTATGGGGTTCCTCTTTTTTACTGATGAAGTATGCACTTGTTGAATTAGACCCTTTTCAGATCGCTTTCTATAGGATCTTTATTGGTATGACGTTTATAAATTTATTAAAGATTGAACATATTCCGATTTCTAAACGAGACCATGTTTTTACTGCAATCGTAGGATTTTTGTGGATGTCACTACCTTTTTACTTATTTGCCGAATCTGAACAGACAATATCTTCCAGTTTGGCAGGACTTGTTAATGGCTCTACACCAATTTTTATAAGTCTTTTTGCAGTAATATTTTTTAAACAAAAAATTTCTAATATTAAAAAAATATACTTGTCTACTGGCTTTTTTGGAATATATGTTCTTTCATTCGGATTTGAAGTTACTAATTTTAATTTGAGCACTGGCTTACTACTTGCCTTACTGGCTTCAATTAGTTATGGATTTGCAGCTAATTTTGTTCAACCACTAATTCATTCCTACGGAGCACTTGTCACACTTCGTATGGCGTTAAGATACGCATCAATATTTTCATTTTTCCTCTTTATTTTTAATAGTGAGTTTTTATTACCGACTCCAGGTGGTTCCCTGTTTCATATGCTCCTTTTAGGAGTTGGAGGAAGTGGAATTGCTTTTCTTTCCTTTTACAGTTTAATTGATGATGTCGGAGCTATATTTGGATCAATCACTGTATATATAATTCCAATATTTTCTGTAATATTTGGATATATATTCTTACAAGAAACCACTACTCTCTCACAAATTTCTGGTGTAGCTGTAATTATCGTATCTGCTTATCTGTTTACTAAAACTAACGATTAGATTTTGGCTGCACAAACAAACCTTCCGAAATTGCAGCAATACTACCGTCGTCTAGAAAGAGTTCAGCTTTATAAGTTGTTCCCTTTTCTCCAATTGAATCTCTCCAAGCCTTTACGTGAACGAACTTAGTAGTGTTGTTGACAGGTCTAATATATTTTGCTGAAAAAGTTTTTGTAACAACCATCTCTCCTAAAAGGAAACTTAGTGGGCCCATCGTGCAATCCATAAAAGAATCGACAATGCCCCCAAGGGTTGTGTTCATTGGATTAAAATATTTTTCCTGTATTGGGTACTTGCACTCTAAGTATTCTTCATCCTCATTAAAGGATATGAACTCCCCTTTTAATTCTTTATAAATGTTTGGAATGGGTAAATTTCCCCATGTTGTTTCTGACATAGAAAAAATATTAACACTTATGGAGATTTAGGACTTTATAGAGTTTATCTACCTTTAGGATGCCACACAGTTTTTGTTTCAATAAACGGTAGTAAGGATTCTAAACCAGAAGTTGGTGGTTTAATAACAATACGTTTTAGTGACTTTGAAGCATTTTCACGTATTATTTTTTTATCTGAGGAAGTGAGATCTTTATAAATTGCCATGGCATTAATCTCTACATGATTACTTACATCATCAATTATCTGAGAAAAATTTCCTGACAAAATATTTAGAGCTCCTGAGGGTAGATCTGAATTATTAATATCTTCAGCAAGCTTAAGAGCTAAAATTGAATTATCACCACTAAAACTTATGACTGAGCATCCTGTAGTTAATGATGGAAGAATACTAAGTAATAATTGATTAAATGAATTTTCTTCTGTGTTCAAAGTAAAAACAACACCGAGTGATTCCTGGTGAGAAATATTAAAATAATCTCCTGCTACCGGATTTAAATTACCTGTCATTTGTTCCCATTTGTCAGCCATACCTGCATACCAAATTAGAGAATCGATCGCATTTTTAATATCCTGATTAGCTTTTGATTTTGTTAAGCCAGACTCCTGAAGAATTTGTTGATATGTTTCTGAATTGCCTTCTACCATTTCAGATAGCCTATACAAAACTTGTGTCTTGTTATAGGGTGTTAGTTTTTGCCACTCTGTATACCCTTTTTTTGCAGCCACAACAGCATCTCTAACGTCTTTTCTCGAAGTTAGTGGAACTTCATAAAATTGATTTTTCAGTTCTATTCTGAATGTTTTTCCTGATTCAGACCTAACATACTTACCTCCGACATAGTTTTTATATGTTTTTTTTATTTCATTCATGACTGAACCTTTAAATATGAAAGGAGACCATGTCTTCCTCCTTCTCTTCCAAAACCCGATTCCTTATATCCGCCGAAGGGTGATGAAGGGTCAAATTTATTAAATGTATTAGCCCAAATAACACCTGCTTGAAGCCTGTCAGCTGTCCATAAGATCTTTGAACCCTTTTCAGTCCATATTCCTGCTGATAAGCCATATTCTGTATTATTAGCTATATCAATAGCTTCCTCAGGTGTTCTAAAAGTTAATGTCGTTAATACTGGTCCAAATATTTCCTCTCTTGCAATTTTGTAGGAAGGTTGAGCATTTGTAAATAATGTTGGCCTAAACCAGAATCCATTTGCTGGTAACTCACATTCAGTTTGAAATATAGTCCCACCTTCTGATACTCCCTCGTTCACGAGAAAAGATATCTTGTCTAGCTGCTCTTTGGAATTTATTGCACCTATGTCTGTATTCTTGTCCAAAGGATTACCAACTCTTAAAGATTGCATTCTTTTTTCGAGTTTTGAAACGAACTCATCATGAATATCTTCTTGTAAAACTAATCGGGAACCTGCACAGCAAACATGGCCCTGATTAAAAAATATACCGTTTACGACACCTTCAACTGCTTGGTCTATAGCTGCATCGTTATAAACTATGTTTGCTGCTTTTCCTCCAAGTTCTAACGTAAGGCCGATATCTCTACCTGCTGTTTCATTCTGAATATACTTTCCCACGGCAGTAGAACCCGTAAATGCTATCTTTGAAATATCAGGATGTTGAACAAGTGCTGCACCTGTAGTTCCATCTCCAGTGACTAAATTAAATACTCCTGGAGGAAGTCCGACTTCTTGACACAATTCAGCAAAAAGTAAGGCAGTAAGAGGGGTGCTTTCAGCTGGTTTGAGAATTACTACATTCCCAGTTGCCAGTGCTGGTGCAACTTTCCATGAAAGCATTAAGAGAGGGAAATTCCAGGGAATTATTTGTCCTACGATACCGTAAGGTTTGAGACCTTTTGTATTCCATGAAATATCCAATTTATCAGCCCAACCGGCAAAGTAAAAGAAATTGGCAGCAACTTGAGGAAGGTCAAAGTCACGAGATTCTTTTATAGGTTTCCCTCCGTCTAAACTCTCTAATACAGCAAATTCACGTGACCTTTCCTGAATTAATCTAGCTAATTTGAATAAGTATTTTGCGCGTTCAGTTCCAGTTAATTTAGACCATATTTTTAAACCGTTCTTTGCTGAATCAACTGCGGAATCAATATCGTTCTTGTTTCCAACTGTAATTGACGAAAGAACCTCTTCAGTTGATGGCGAGATTGTTTTTAAAAACTTCTTTGAATTAGCTGTTTGAAATTCCCCATCTAAAAATATTCCATATTTTTTTTCAATATTAACTATTGCACTTGACTCTATAGACTCTGCATAATCCCATGTTTTCATAAATTATCCTCTTGGAAAATAGTAGCTTGACTGATATGCATTAGTTTTTAATTTTTTGATTTGTTTTAAGACATCATCCACAAGGCTTGATGCTCCGAATCTAAAGTAGTCGGGGCTAAGCCACTCAGGTCCTAATTCTTCGTTAACTATGACCAAATATCTAATTGCATCTTTTGAATCTCTAATTCCACCAGCTACTTTAATTCCAGCTTTAAAACCAGTTACCATTTTGTAATCCCAGACAGCCTTAGCCATTAGATAACAAGCTTCACGTGATGAACCATTAGAAATCTTTCCTGTCGATGTTTTTATAAAGTCTGAACCTGCAGCAAGTGAAATTAAGCTTGCTTTTTTAATATTTTCATAAGTTTTAAGTTCCCCAACTTCAAGTATTGTTTTGAGGTGAACAGATTTACACACTTCTTTGAGTGCAACAATTTCGTCATACATTTTTCGATAATCTCCTTCAAAAAATGCTTTTCTATTAATAACTATATCTATTTCATCAGCACCTTGATCAATTGCAAATTGAGTATCAAAAATTTTAGATTCTAATGGTGCCTGGCCGCTTGGAAAGTAAGAAGAGACTGAAGCGACTTTAACATTTGAGTTACGTGTCATTTCTTTTGCTTTTGCTACTAATGCTGGGTAGACGCATACAGCAGCGACACTTGGAACTTCTGAATTACTAGGATCAGGTCTAATTGCTTTTGCAGCCATCTGGCCAATTTTACCTTCTGTGTCCTCCCCTTCGAGAGTAGTCAGATCACACATAGTGACTATGTAGTTTAAAGCCTGAAGCTTAGAATCTTTCTTAATACTCCTAGTAGCAAGCGAAGCGACTCTCTCTTTCAAACCCACTTCATCAACTCTTAAATTGTCTATCAACTCAACAGTATTGGACCAACTGAGAGTGTTTTTTGATTCTTTTGTTAAAGACATAGTTCCATGGTAAATGAAGTTGTAATTAATTAACAGAGAATTTTTAATCTAATGCGTTTATCTTATTACTAACAGAAGTTTCTTTACTATCAGTTATTTCAGCAATTCCACCAAAAACTGTGAAAATTTTGTTCCATATATTCTCTTTATCTAAGAGTTTTGAGGCTAACTCGGACCCTGTCTGAAATATATGTTTCTCTAATAATGTTTTTAGATCAAGACTGTCAATTTCATTTAATACATGGGAAGATGGGGCAGATTCTGAAATATATTGATTAAAACTATCTTGAGTGTTCAAAACTATGACCTTGCCTCCAGTCATTCCAGCACCAAAATTAAAACCAATTTCACCAAGTATTACAAGCGTTCCACCCGTCATGTATTCAGCTGCATGGGCACTACAACCTTCAACTACAGCAATAGCTCCACTGTTTCTGACTCCAAACCTTTGACCAACTCTACCTGAAATAAATAATTGTCCTCCTGTTGCTCCATATAAGAGTGCATTACCTGCAGCATGATATGCACCTTGCATTTTTTTGCCCTGAGGAATAATTGTGATACTTCCACCACCCATACCCTTGCCAACATAGTCGTTAGCACTACCTGTGAGTTTTAAATTAATTCCATCTCGTATAAATGCACCGAAACTTTGACCTGCAGAGCCAGACAAGCTAATTAACGAAGGATATTTTTCAATTTGCTTAGCTAGATTATTTAGTGATATTTCTCCAGATAAACGTGCACCAATGCTTCGATCTTGATTTGAAATGGGATACTGGAGAAAAGATTCTGTATTAGCGTTTAGAGACTTAATTACTTCAGAGGTAATTCTTCTTGAAAGACGTCCTTCCTCATGTCTTACAAAGCCGGGATGTTTTTTTTCTGGAACAGCATTAACAAGAAGTTTGTGAAGACTGCTTGGTAGCTTATTTTCTAGGACCTTCAATCCAAGTAGATCTGCATGACCGTTTAAATCTTCAAGTTCTGTGACATTAAATAACTGTAAATATTTTTGAACATCTTCAGCAAGAAACTTGAATAATTGCATGACCTGTTCTGGCGCTCCGGTGAACTTAGCTCTTAAATTTTCATCTTGGGTAGCGATACCTACCGGGCAAGTATTTTCATGACACTGCCTAACCATTTTGCAACCTAAAGCTAAGAGGGGTAATGTTCCAAAACCAAATCGATCAGCACCTAAAGTTGCAGCGATAATAACATCTTTAGCAGACCGAAGCCCTCCATCGACTTCTAATAAAACTTTATCTCTCATATTATTTACTACTAACGCTTGGTGAGTTTCACTTAACCCTAGTTCCCAAGGTGATCCTGCATGTTTTATACTTGTCCATGGACTCGCACCAGTTCCACCATCACTCCCAGCTATGGTGATAATATCTGCTCCTGCTTTAGCTACACCAACTGCTATAGTTCCAACTCCAGGTTCTGAAACTAATTTTACATTTACAGGATTGCTTGGGTTAAAAGTTTTTAGGTCGTAAATAAGTTGTGCTAAGTCTTCAATTGAATAAATGTCATGATGAGGTGGTGGTGAAATTAAAGTTATACCTTCATTTGTGTGTCTCAATTTTGCAATATGTGAATCCACTTTAAATCCAGGAAGCTGACCCCCTTCACCAGGCTTAGAACCTTGTGCCATTTTTATCTGAAATTCAGTAGCTGAAGCTAAGTAGTCTGGAGTTACTCCAAACCTTCCTGAAGCAATTTGCTTAATTTTAGAATTTTTTTCTGTATTGAATCTTAAAGGATCTTCGCCGCCCTCACCAGAACCAGACTTGGCTCCCAATCTATTCATAGCTATAGCTAATGCTTGGTGAGCCTCTTCAGACAATGCTCCGAGAGACATTGAGCTCACTGTAAATTTCTGATAAATAATATCAATTGAAGATACTTTTTTTTGGTTGTCATACCCTTGAGATGTATCTGGAAGTGTAAACAGATCTCTTATTTGTACATCGGGTCTATCTTCTAAGGATTCAAGGTAACTTAACCAAATCTCCTTATCACCAGATCTGACTGCTTTTTGTAACTTTAACACTGTGGATGGTGATGTTATATGGGGCTCAGCATTTTTTTTATATTTATAGAAACCTCCAATGTCAACACTCGATTCGTCTGAATATATCTTAAGATTTTTTTCTATTTCAGCATAACCTATACCCTCAGTTCTACTTTTAGAGTATTTGAAGGCCCTTTCATTAACTTCTTTATTGAGCCCTATTATTTCATAGAGTTCAGAACCCCTATAGGAGGAAACTGTACATATTCCCATTTTTGACATTATTTTTAACAATCCGGTATTTAAAGTTTTGGTGTAATTTTCCTGTGCTTCTGCGATTGATAAACCTAATTCAGGGTCAGCTGTTGTTAGTTTTCGAACATTCTCTAATGCTAAATAAGGCCATACTGCAGATGCTCCATATGCGATATGACAGGATAAGTCATGCGCATCCCGAATCTCACCGGAAGCAACTATTAATGATGCTTTCAACCTAATTCCATTTTCAATTAAGTAATGATGTAGTGTTCCTGTAACTAGTAATGAAGGAAGTACACTTTCACCAACTTTAAGTTCTTTATCAGATAAAATAATCAGTGACTTTTTCTTGTTTTCTATTGAGTCTTTTACCTTTAAGCAAACTTTTTCTAAAGCCGTTTCGATATCCTCTTCCTCTTTATTGAAACAGAAGCTAATTACTTCTGATTTTTTACCTAAAAATTCGTTAGAGGTTAACTTATCGTAAGTTCCAGCATTCAGAATTGGAGTCTTGAGTGATACTAGATTAGCTTGTTGAGATGTTTCTTTAAGGATTGAACCTCTTTTTCCAAGGTAGGTTTTTGTGGACATAACAAATCGTTCTCTTATTGGATCAATTGGTGGGTTCGTAACTTGTGCAAAAAGTTGGTGGAAAAATCTACTTAATCTAGGTTTATTTTTGCTTAATATGCCTAATGGAGAATCGTTACCCATAGAACCGGTTGGAACTTCTCCTTTTAACATTGGTAATAAAATCAATCTTTCTTCTTCAGGTGTATAGTCAAAATATTTAGATAATAGCTCTGTATCTATAGAGTCATCTTGTAAATTATTAAATTGAGTATCAACTCTTAATGGCTTTGAATTTACCCAATCTTTATAGGGATTTTTTTTACTCAATTTTTGTATTACTTCTTTTTCATCGAGAAGTTCGTCATCCTTTATTCGGTATCTTATTGTTTGACCTGGCTCAAGCTGAGCTGTCTTATATGCTCCAGCCTCTACAGAGGGGCATATTCCGACTTCAGAAGCTGCAAGAACATATCTATCAGAAATCATCCACCTCATTGGTCTCAATCCACTTCTATCTAGCCCTGCAATTATGTCCAAACCATCTGACGCAACAATTGCAGCAGGACCGTCCCATGGTTCAGTTAGGAATGAATGGTATTGATAAAAAGCTTTTTCATCTTCTGTAAACCTAGGATTGTTTTCCCAGGCTGATGGAATTAACATTTCTTGTGCATGTGCAAGTGTCCTTCCAGACTGTACTAGTAACTCAACAGCATTATCTAATTGTCCAGAATCAGAAATACTTTCATCTATAAAAGGTTTGATTAGATTAATGTCATCTTTCCAGAAATTTGAAGATGCATCGAATTCTCTTGCTTGCATCCATGAGTAATTTGAAGTGATTGTATTTATTTCTCCATTATGAGCAAGAATTCTGAGTGGTTGAGCTTTATCCCAAGTAGAAGATGTATTCGTTGAAAACCTTTGATGAAATATGCCGAATCTTGTTTTAAAAAGTGGATTCCTTAAGTCCCAGTAAAAATCAGAAGCTTGAGTTGCTGTGAAAAGACCCTTGTAAACTACCGTTCTAGATGAACATGAATTGATATGGATATTTAAAAATTCATGATTAGAAATTTCTTTTTCAAGAGATTTTCGGAAAAGATATAATGTTTTTTCAAATTTTTTTTCATTCTTTTCATCTGATGATATTACAGCATGGAAAATTGATGGTTTTGACTGTTTAGCTAGGGTGCCAAGAACTTCTTTATCAGTTGGAACTTTACGCCAGTACAAAAGTTCGATATTGAAATCTATAAGCTTTCTTTGAATTAATTCTTTTGATTCATTCAATTCTTTTGAATCAAAAAAGCATGATATAAGACCTAATTTTTTCCCTTTTCCTAGTGTTATATTTCTTTCATCTAACTCAGCATTTAGAAGTTCGTAGGGTATTTCTGTTAAAACTCCCGCTCCATCACCTGTGCCGTCTGCAAATTTAGCTCCTCTGTGATCAAGATTTGATAGACATTCTAAGATTTTTAATGTCATTCCATGAGTAGGTGGAAGGCCACGAGAAGCAATGAAACCAACTCCGCAAGAGTCTTTTTCTTTAAATTCAAATACCATAAGTTCCTTATCTTACTACACCTTACTTTGGGAATAAATAGAAAATCAGCCTTCAAACCTCAAGGGGGGAACCAAGAAATTAATGACTGATTTTCTAATATTGTATTCTATTTTTTGAGAATGAAATCACCATAAGCTGTTGTTCCATGTTCTGAAACATCCAGTCCGGCTATTTCTTCATCCTTCGAAACACGTAATCCAAAGAAGTTATCAATAGTTTTTAGTACGATAAAGGAAGTTGCATACGCCCAACCCCCTATTGCAAGTATTCCAATTATTTGAGGGAGAAATAGTGAAGTTCCCCCATAAAGGAGACCATCAGTTGTATCAAAAATTGCAACTGCTAGGACACCCCAAGCTCCGCATATCCCATGTACAGACACTGCTCCTACAGCGTCATCAAATCCTTTCTTTTCAATTAAGTTAATGGAATAAACTACAAGTATCCCCGATACAGTACCTATGAGTACTGCTCCAAGGTTATTAACATTTGCACATCCCGCAGTTATACCAACTAGTCCAGCTAATGCACCATTTAATGTCATTCCAACATTAGGTTTTCCTGCAATCATTGATGTGTACATAGCGGCAACTGAAGCTGCTGATGCTGATAGTGTTGTTGTGACTGCAATTGCTGCTAAATTTACATCTACAGCAGCTAGAGCTGATCCTACATTAAAGCCATACCATCCAAACCATAGAATAAATACACCTAATGCACCAGCAACCATTGAACTTCCTGGGATAGGCAGTGGATTTCCACTATCATCAAACTTTCCGATTCTGGGTCCAACAACTTGAATTCCTGCAAGAGCAGCAAAGCCACCCACCATATGAACTACTCCAGATCCAGCAAAATCAATAAAACCGAGTTCAGACAACCAACCTTGGCCACTCCAGACCCAGTGTGTGACAATAGGGTAAATAACACCACATATAAACGGTTGAAAAAGTAGATATGAACTGAACTTAGTTCTTTCAGCAACTGAACCTGATACGATAGTTGCAGCGGTTGCAGCAAAAACAACTTGGAAGAAATAAGTTGTTGAATCACCCTCCAAAAAGAAATTTCCATATGCTACAAATCCTCCAAGGGTTGACCCACCATAAGCGAGTGCAAATCCGAACGCCCAGTATGTTATTGCACCTACAGAAAAATCCATAAAGTTTTTCATAACTATGTTTACTGAGTTTTTTGATCGAGTAAATCCTGTCTCGACAAGCATGAATCCTGGCTGCATGAACATTACTAATATACCTGCAATTAAAATCCAGAGATTGTCAATGTATGCTGTTACTTCCATTTTGTATCTCCTTTAATTAAATATTTATAAACAACTTACTTCAGAATTTACATAAAGTAAGGCTCTAGAAGTTAAATGATTATTACAGAAATGTTTCTTATTTGTTTCGAAGAAATTTATACTTTTGGTCTTTGAGAGACTCTGTATCCTAAGTAAATTAAAAACATTCCAACTAAAAGTGAAAGTGTTTTTGAAGCACTATCTCCCAAGGCAAGAAGAACTCCAGACAATGCAGGAGAAAATGCACCAACAACAATCAATACATTTGTTGTTACTAGATCTTCATTTACCCTACGAAATTTATAAATACTGTACATAGCAATTCCTACAAGTGAGATACTTCCAAGTGAATTACCTAATATTGCCCACATCCTTGGTCCGCTTATTTCATACAACTGACTTCCTTCAGGAATGCCAACAACACCTGAAAAATCTGGGATGCCACTTGTTAAGATTGAGTAGCCAGCACCAATAACAAACAGAACATACAGACCTGAAGCTACATTCACTTTATTTTTATCAAAAATTAAATATGCACTACCTATGCCAAATGCTGGAACATTTGTTATACCTCCAAAGAAATAAAAAATGCCAAAGTTTAAATAGTTCCACCCTGATAGAAGGCCGGAAACTAGAGCTATTGTGGCGACTGTATACATAAACACTGCAAATGCCCAAGAAATGATATAAGGCTTTTTCCCTTTTATTGATTTGAGAAATAATTCAACACTAAAACCAATTCCAATCACTGAAGCTAATGACCCAAGAACAATATCCATGATTTATATAATAGGTTTAAGTTTATTACAACGAGAAACCAGAACTAGCTATTCTTATATGTAGTATGTCAAAAAATATTTTAGTAGCCGTTGCGTGGCCGTATGCAAGTGGATCTAGGCACCTAGGTCACATCGGTGGTGCATATTTACCCGCTGACATATTTGCAAGATACCACAGGGTAATAGGAAACAAAGTACTAATGGTTTCAGGTAGTGATGCTCACGGAACACCAATAACAGTTCGTGCAGATGAAGAAGGTGTAGAACCAATTGATATAGTAAATAAATATCATAAAGAGTTCCTTGATTACTGGGAAAAACTATCTATATCCTGGGATAACTACACCACAACAATGACGGAAAACCATAAAGATGTAGTTCACAAAATTTTCTTAAAACTACTGGAAAATGGATACATTGATAAACAAAAAACCCTGCAAGCATTTGATCCTGTAGATAACAGGTTTTTACCTGATAGATATGTAGAAGGTACGTGCCCAAAATGTGACTATACCGAGGCTCGAGGTGACCAGTGTGATAGTTGTAGTGCAACACTTGATCCAGAAGAACTTCTAAATCCTACGAGCAAATTATCGGGTAATCCTGCAGAATTTAAAGAAACAGAACACTTCTTTTTAAAATTAAGCCTTCTTGGAGAAGACTTACAGCCTTGGCTAGACACTAAGGTCGACTGGAGGCCGCATGTAATTAACTGGGCAAAATCATTCGTTAAAGAGGGTCTTAAAGACAGAGCCATTACTAGGGATCTCGAATGGGGAATAGATATACCTGTTGACGACCTAGGAAATGAAAAAAAGATTTATGTTTGGTTTGAAGCAGTAATAGGTTATCTTTCAGCATCAATTGAGTGGGCTAAAAATTCTGGTAATGAAGATTCCTGGAAAGATTGGTGGGAAAATAACGAAGCAGAATCTTTTTACTTTATTGGGAAAGATAATGTACCGTTCCACTCAGTAATTTGGCCAGCAATTTTAGCTGGTTACGGAAATTTAAATATGCCAACAAATGTACCAGCTAACCAATATATTTTAATTAAGGGTGAGAAAGCTTCAGCAAGCAGAGGGGTGGGTAAAAGCTTATCTGATTACCTTTCTGAATGGCAGCCAGATGCTTTAAGATACACATTAGCCTCTGTTCTTCCAGAACAGTCAGATTCCGAACTAACGGAAGAAGAAATGATAAGAAGAAACAATGAGGAACTTGTTGCTACATGGGGCAATCTAGTACAAAGAGTATTTACTCAAATAAAAAATAATAGAGATGATATTAAAAACCTATCGTCAATTGAGTCAGTAGACAAAAAATTGATTGATGAAGCTAAATTGGCATTTGAAAACATTGGAAATAACATTGAATCAGTCGAATTGAAAACAGCTCTGCAAGAATCAATGAGATATGTTTCAAAAGTTAATGTTTATCTTAATGAAACTGAACCTTGGAAAGTAATTAAAGAAGATAAAGACCGTGCATCACGAATTCTATACACGTCTCTTCAAGCTATTGACGCTTGTGCAAGTTTGTTATACCCATTTATGCCAACTACAAGTAAAAAAGTATCTGAAGCAATACCTAAAGAAACTTCAAATAGCTGGGATGTAAATGAAATAAAAATAGGTGCCGAATTAACTGAAATTGGGCACCTATTTAAAAAGTTTGACTAAGCCTTAGATGCTTTAAAAACAGTATCTATCTCGTCAATCAAAGCTATTAATTCTTCTCCAACTTTTGGATCTTCAGTTTTTTTAGCTTCACCTGCTTTTTTGGTTGCCTTCCAGAATAAGTCATGCAGATTGGGATATTTCTCCAAATGTTCTGGTTTAAAATAGTCAGTCCAAAGCACCCATAGGTGATGCTTTACTTCTTCTGCTCTTTCTTCTTTAATCGTTACACATCTTTGCTTAAAACTAGCATCATCAGATTCTTGATATTTTTTTGATGCGTTCAAAACAGATTCAGCTTCAATACGAGCTTGTGCTGGATCATAAACACCACATGGCAAGTCACAATGTGCAAATGCAACTCTTGATGGTTTAAATAACTTCATAAATCTCCTTAATTTACTAATATTAATTTTAGTAAGATAAAAATTTATGATTAAAAACATATTGAAGTTAGTTAATTTAAAAACCTTTTTTGCATTCATCCTGTATATGTTTTTTCGAAATGAAAATAAAGCATTTAGAACATATGAGATAAAAGAAGAAAGTATGAAGCCTTCCTTACTTCCTAACGAATATGTTCTTGCAACAAAATTAAACGAAATTCCAAAAAGAGGAGATATCGTTATCTTTACAAATACTGAGAAAAATATTGACGTTGTCAAAAGAGTTATTGGGCTACCTGGTGAAGAAGTTGAATCTCAAGAAGGATCAATTCTAATTAACTCAAATAAACTTAATGATTCTTGGGCTAAGAGTTTCGTGGATGATTTTGTAACAACTAAGTTGGCTGAAGACGAAATATTTGTACTAGGAGACCAAAGGACTTTATCATCAAGTGATTCCAGAACAATTGGTCCCATTAAATTCTTAGACTGTTGGAAACTAAAATTAAGGTACTGGCCTTATTACAGGTTTAAAACATTTGAGTAATTTATTCTGTAGCTGGTGTAAAAGTTCGATGGCCTATCTACATGGTCATGCGGCATGCATTAATAATACATGCGCAATGTTTGGTCTCAATCAAGCAGAATGTTGTTCTGGTGAAAACACAGGAAATTGTGAAGGAACTCAGCAAAATGAAATCGCATTATCTCCGGAAAGATTAAACTGAGACAATGGAAGAACCTACCTTAGCTACAGATAAAAAAACTGTTGAGTCTATTCCTGCTATTACAATCAGATTTGCTGGAGACTCTGGAGATGGTATGCAGCTTATAGGAACAAGATTTACCGACACTTCTGCTTTGTTTGGAAATGACCTCGCAACACTTCCCTCTTTTCCAGCAGAAATAAGAGCACCTCAGGGAACAATTGCTGGGGTATCCTCATTCCAAGTTCAAATTGCTGACTTTGATATCTTAACCCCTGGTGACAATCCTGAAGTACTTGTAGCAATGAATCCAGCGGCATTGAAAGCACACCTTCATGATTTAGCACCTAATGGGATGCTTATTTTAAATGAAGATGCTTTCGAAGAAAAAAATATAACTAAAGCTGGATATAAACTTGATCCTCGTGAGTCAGGAGAATTAGATGGCTACAGAGTTTTTGAAGTCCCAATGGAAAAATTAACAAAAGAAGCATTAAAAGATTCTGAAATAAAAGGTCGTGCAGTCCTCAGGTCAAAGAATATGATCGCATTGGGTTTAATTTCATGGGTTTTCAACAGACCTTTAGAAGACACTGTAAATTGGATTAATAAAAAATTTGAGAAACTACCTGAAGTAGCAGATGCTAATATAAAAACTTTGAAAACTGGTTATAACTTTGGAATAACCGTTGAGGCTTTTCACCATACTTATGTTGTAGATAAAGCAAAACTTCCAGCTGGGGAATACACGAATATAAATGGAAATATCGGTTTAAGTTGGGGACTAGTTGCAGCTGCTAAGCTTTCTGAATTAGAACTTTTTTATGGAAGTTATCCCATAACTCCAGCGTCTGACATTCTGCATGAACTTTCTAAACATAAAAATTTTGATGTTATCACCTTTCAAGCTGAAGATGAGATTGCTGCAGCTGCGGCAACAGTGGGAGCATCGTTTACTGGAAAGCTCGCAGTTACAGGCACTAGTGGTCCTGGTTTAGCTCTAAAAAGTGAGACTATTTCTTTAGCCTTATCAGCAGAACTTCCTATGGTAATTGTGAATGTACAACGTGGAGGACCTTCAACAGGCCTACCGACAAAACCAGAACAATCAGATTTACTATTTGCACTATACGGCAGACATGGAGAATCACCTTTACCTGTGCTTGCATCAAGATCACCATCTCATGCTTTTTACACAGCTATAGAAGCTTCAAGAATAGCTCTCAAATACATGACTCCTGTAATACTGCTTTCAGATAACTATGTTGCAACTGGGTCTGAACCGTGGTTGCTTCCCGACTACAAGGATTTACCATCCTTAAGTAACAACTTAACAACTAAGTTAAACTCCAAAGATGGTTTTCTACCTTTTCATAGGGATATGACAACTTTTGCTCGACCTTGGGCAACACCAGGTACTCCCGGACTTGAGCATCGTATAGGTGGACTCGAGAAAGAAGAAGGTACTGGTAATGTCTCATACGACAGTGACAATCACCAATATATGACGGATATGAGAGCTTGGAAGATTGCAAATATAGCAAATGATATTGAGCCACTTGAACTAAATGGTGACGAAAAGGCTGATACATTAGTTTTAGGCTGGGGGTCAACGTATGGAGGAATAACTCAAGCTGTTAACAGACTTAATGAAAAGGGAGTAAAGGTAGCTAGTGCACATCTCACCTTCATCAATCCGTTCCCAGATAACTTAGGAGAGATTCTTTCAAGTTTTAAAACAGTAATAATTCCAGAATTAAACACTGGTCAATTAATCAAACTGATAAGAGAGAGATTTTTAATTGATGCAAAGGGTATTAATAAAGTTGCTGGAGTTCCATTTACAGCACAAGAGTTAGCAGATAAAATAGAGGAAAAAATTAATGAGTAAAGTGCCTGTAAGTTACAAGAGAACAGATCTTCAAAGCGATCAAGAAGTCAAGTGGTGTCCTGGTTGTGGTGATTATACTATTTTAGCTTCAGTGCAAAGCTTTATGGCTGAAATGGGAATCAGTAAAGAAAAAATAGTTTTTGTTTCTGGTATTGGCTGTGCGGCGAGATTTCCTTATTACATGAATACTTATGGGCTTCATACAATTCATGGTAGAGCGCCAGCTGTAGCAACAGGTGTCACTGTGTCAAACCCTGATCTATCAGTATGGGTGGTCTCTGGTGATGGTGATGCTCTGTCAATAGGTGGAAACCACCTCATTCATGCTCTACGAAAAAATGTAAACATTAAGATTTTGATGTTTAATAATCAAATTTATGGACTAACAAAGGGTCAGTACTCCCCTACAAGTGAAGAGGGTAAAAAGACTAAATCTTCGCCATTCGGCTCTGTTGAGCTTCCATTCAACCCTATGAGCATAGCTCTTGGAGCTGAAGCATCTTTTGTTGCTAGGTCAGTTGATATGGATAGGGAATTAACAGCTCAAGTGCTGCAAGAAGCATCAACACATAATGGTTCTGCTTTTGTAGAAATATATCAAAATTGTAATGTTTTCAACGATAAAGCTTTTGAACAATTAACCTCCAAAGAAGGTAGGGTTGCAAATCGAATTAACCTAGTTCATGGAGAAAAAGTAATTTTTGGAGCAGAAGATGAGTTTGCAGTAACTATTGAAAATGGAGAAGCCAAAGTTGTAAAAAGAACAGACATCGATGACTCAAAAATATACGTTCACGATATCACAAGAGAAAATCCATCTGTAGCTTTTTCTCTATCTAGATTGTCACATGGTCCATATGGACCTACTCCAATGGGAGTTTTCAGGAAAGTTCAACGTGAAACTTACAATGATGATGTAATTAACCAAATAAATTTTGCTAAAGACTCTAAAGGTGCCGGAGATGTTGATAAACTTATTAGGTCTTTGGGCACTTGGAACGTAGATTAGTCTTTTATTCGTCTAAATAATCAATCTGATCTGTAGGCATAATTAATGCTGTACTGGCATTAATTATATGAGATACGATTCTCTTTAAATATCTAAAAAATAATGTAGAGGCAACTGGAAATTGTATTTCATCTTTATTTTCTAAAAGATTAGTAATTCTATTGTCTAAATCAGATGATATAGATGATCCTAGAGTAATTAAATCCTGAACTTTTGATTCATCATCCAGGGCCAAGCAGGACTGAAGATACACAATTAATTTTCCAATATCATTTCTTAGCTCAATATAGGAGTCCAAATCATCACCTTTTACAAAAGTATTTCCTGTTTCAGCAATTTCAAAAAGGTTCTTGCAGTAATCCCCGATTCTCTCTATATCTTTTGACATAGTCATATAAGAAAGAAGAAGAGGTATATCAAGATTTCTTGAATTTACAGCAGAATGAACAATCATCTCTCTTCTTACTTCGCGGTGTAACTCATTAATAGCTTTATCGGTACTGTATAAATCATCTCTCACTGAATCTAGGTTGGTATCACCAAGTAGGCAGTTCATAGCTGTGTCAAAAATGTGCATGCTATTAGTGAGCATTTCACTTAGTTTTGCATCTATATTGTCTAATGATTCTTTACTCATTTTTCTCCTTAATTAAATATTACTACGCCCAGTAGTGGAAGTAATAAAAATGTAACCAATACATAAAGTATTGCAATATACCTTCTTTTAGCAGTTATAACACTGAGTCTTTTTGCCAAATTAATTGGAAAATTCCTTACGGCTTTTACTGGATAAACAATAATGACACCAATTAAGTTAAAAAATACATGATGGAGTGCAATAGTTAATCCTGCTGGATCGTCAACAGCAAAGCTAGCTAAAACAGCTGTAATTGTTGTGCCAATATTTGCACCAAGGGTTATTGGAAAAGCATTTTCAATAGATAGGATTCCTGAACCAACAATTGGCACAAGGATTGATGTGGTGATACTTGAGCTTTGTACTGAGAAGGTAATTAAGATTCCAATTAATATTGCAAAAAGTCCCCCACCCCTTGCAAGAGCTTTATCTAATCCAAATTCAATTTGATTGAGCATGAGAGATTTCATATTAGATACAACATTTCTTAGGCTCAAGAAAATAAATGCTATTGCAATAATAATTAAAAGAACTGCATAGACCCTATAAGAGTTTTCACTTAGATTGCCTATAAATGGGATAGAAGATAATCCGTCTAATAGATTATTTGAACCCCACTTAATTCCTGCCTTAATTGGACTATTTGGTTTAGTTGCTGTAAAACCTGTGGCGATAATAAAATCTGTTCCATTTTCAGCCATCTTTGTTATAAACCCTGTATATAAATCAAGGGGGAAAAGTATTATTACCACTAATAAATTAAAAAAGTCATGCATCGTTGAGGCTGCAAATGCTCTTTTAAATTCCTGTTCTCTTCTTACGTGTCCAAAAGAGACTAAGGTATTAGTTACAGTTGTTCCAATATTTGCTCCCATAACCATCGGTATTGCATATTCCAAGCTGAGGACTCCACTTCCAACTAAACCAACAATTGTTGCAGTAGTAACAGAGGAAGATTGCACTAAAACTGTACATAAAATTCCAACCAGTAAACCAGCAAAAGGATTCGATACTGACTCAAAAAGTGCATCTGTGTATTCTGCACCTAAAGTTTTGATTCCTTTTTCAAGAAGTTTGATTGATACAAGGAAGAAGTAGAGGAAAAATATTGCAAAGCTTAAATTTTTTAAAGATTTTAAATTCATATTCCGTACAAATTATATATGAGTTTAAATTAAATTAAATTTAGATTTACTGTGTGTTTACTTGACGTTTACTTTTGAAAATATTATTGAAAATGTTGAACCAAAACTAAGTTTGCTATCTATTTCAATTCTTGCATTATTTCTATCAATAGCATGTTTAACAATTGCTAAACCTAACCCAGTCCCCCCTAGCTTTCGAGACCTGCCTTTATCTACTCTATAAAATCTTTCAAATATCTTTTCTTGATCTGCTTGAGATATTCCAGACCCATAATCTTGAAAAGAGCAAATTATCTCAGAACTACTTTCCTCAGTCTTAATAAATATATTTTCTTCAGGGGGTGAGTACTTAAGAGCATTTTTGATTAAATTTTTAACAGCAATGGAGATATCATCATAATTTGCATAAATCTCAACTTTTGTTTTTTTATATCCCACTCTCTTCTTATTTTGTTTCGAAAGATATGAAATCTCATTTGAAATCACATCATGTAAATCTACTACTTCCATTTCAACATCTGAAGTTTCCATTAAAGAAAGATCTAGCAAATCAGAAATCAATTCGTTCATGCGATCTGAATCCCTAAGAATTTGCTCTAAAAATGATTGTGCCATTCCATCATTTAGTTTTAAAGACCTGAGTGCGGATTCAGCTGCAAGTCTCACAGAAGCTATAGGAGTTTTTAACTCATGAGAAGCATTTGCTATAAACTCTTCTTTAATTCTTGTGATCTCTAAGAATTCTTCTGTATTATCATTCATCGATAAGTTTGTATCCCATACCTCTTATAGTCGTAAGTCTTTTTGGTTTTTTAGGATTTTCCTCTAATCTTTCTCTAATTCTTTGTATATGCACATCAAGCGTTTTGGAGTTTCCGGCAAAACTATAACCCCACACTTGATCAAATAATTCCTCTCTTGAAACTAAGTTACCAGCATTGTCACATAAATAATAAAGTAATTCAAACTCTCTGGGTCTTAAGTCAATAAGCTCTCCCTTTACTTTTGCTTCATATCTAAGTGGACTTATTTCAATATCCCCAACAATTATTTTGTCATTATCTGCAAAATTACCTTTTTGACTTCCATTTGTAGGAGGTGAAAACTGCGATCTTCTCATGACAGCTTTGACACGGCTAATTAACTCTTTAACAGAAAAAGGTTTTGTAATATAATCATCCGCACCTATTTCTAAACCTGTAATTTTATCTACTTCATCATCTCTTGCGGTCACCATTATTATTGGAACATTTGATGTTTTCCTTATAGATCTACAGATATCTAAACCGGAAATTTCAGGAAGCATAATATCCAGTATCACTAAATCAAAATGTTCTTCTTCAAATAGATCTAAGGCAATTGGACCTTCATCAACATGAGTTACCTTCATACCTTCATTTTTAAGATTGTAAATTATCCCTTCGGCAATACTTTTTTCATCTTCTACAAGTAAGATTTTATTTGCCATTAGAACTCCTTAAACTCTCCAGTGACTAGAAATGAGGCTAGTTCGCATATATCTACAGCGTGATCCCCACCTCTTTCTAAAGTTCTCACACATGTTATTAGTCTAAATAATCCACTGTATAAGTCTTTATTACCAGAAATATTGGGTACTTCATTTAGCATTTTATTGTATAAGCTATTTATAAGTTCATCTTTTCTTGCAGTTGATAGGGCTAGTTCAGCGTCTCTGTTTTTTAAACTTTCTAATGCTGAAGAAGCCATGTCGATTACCATATCACCCATTTCAATGACAATTTTATGTAAACTTTCTGGAATCGGTAAATCATGTATTTCGTGAGTTGTTTTTCCTAAATAAACAGATAAATCGCCAAGTCTTTCCAAGTGTAAGCTTGCTTGCAGAATTGATGTTGAGAGTCTTAAATCCGAAGCTACAGGTTGTTCCGTAGCCATAAGTTCGAACCAGTCTTGATCGATCTTCATATATGCATCATCTATCTCATCATCTTTATCAATCACTACTGATGCTTTTGCAATATCTTTGTCTTCTAACGCCCTTACGGCGCTTACCAACGATTCAAGAACTAAAGTCCCCATAATGTGTAAATCCGTTTCAAGATTATTTATTTTGTGTTCTAAACTCATCCAAACCTCCCACTGATATATTCTTCTGTTAAACTTTCAGATGGATTTGTAAACATAGTTTTTGTATCGCTATATTCTACTAATTCACCAGTCCTTCTTCCATCATCAGTTGCCTTTGTTGTAAAAAAAGCACAGTAGTTAGATACTCTTGATGCTTGTTGCATGTTATGAGTCACTATAAGTATGGAAAAATCTTTTACTAATATCTGCATTAAATCTTCAATTTTTTTAGTTGCAACTGGGTCTAGTGCTGAACATGGTTCATCCATCAAAATTGTGTCTGGTTCGACTGCGATTGTTCTTGCAATGCATAATCTCTGTTGCTGCCCTCCAGAAAGATCGAGTGCATTTTTATCTAGGTCGTTTTTAACTTCATCCCAAAGAGCTGCCTGTGTAAGTGCTTTTTCAACTCTGTCATCTAAATTGTCGGTCATATTATTAACCTTTAATCCAAAAGTTATATTTTCTCGAATTGATTTTGGAAATGGATTTGGTTTTTGAAAAACCATACCAATTCTTCTTCGTACTTGCACTGGATCTACTTCTTTATCGTATAGGTTTATGCCTTGATAATTTATTTCACCGTTTACAGCAGCATTAGGAATCAGATCATTCATCCTATTAAATGATCTGATAAGGGTGCTTTTACCACAACCTGATGGGCCTATGAAGGCAGTGATGTTATTTTTAAACATATCCATAGAGACATTCTTTACTGCCGTAAAATCTCCGTAACTTACCGATACATCTCTAACGGTAAAAACATAATCTAACTCTTTTTTTGTTGTTATCTTAGTTTCCATTTATTCCTCCCTGATTATTACCAATCTTTTTCAAATCTATTTCTAATAATTAAAGCCAAAGCATTCATGCTTAAAAGCAAACCAAGCAATAGTATTATTCCCGCAGATGATGTATCTTTCCATTCAGATTGTGGGTACCCTATCCAGTTATAAACTTGGATTGGTATGGCAGTAAATCCACTAAGAGGGGTGTCTGGATAATAATTAACATAAGTTAGTGCACCCATAAAAATTAATGGGGCTGTTTCACCAATCGCTCTAGATAAACCAAGGACCATTCCTGTTACCATTCCAGGAATTGCTGAGGGAACAACTTGTCTAAATATTGCCTGGAATCTTGTTGACCCCAAAGCTAATGCACCTTGTCTAATTGTGTCAGGAACCGCTTTTAAAGCTTCTCTCGAAGCAACAATGACCACAGGAAGAATTAATAAAGTTAAAGTTAAGCCACCAGATAATACTGATCTTCCAAAGCCAGCAAGTCTAACAAAAACTGCTAGACCCATTAATCCATAAATTACTGATGGGACTCCTGCTAAATTAGTTAAATTTAACTCAATAAACCTTGTTAATTTATTTCTTGGAGCAAATTCTTGCAGATATATCGCCGCACCTGCACCGAGTGGGAATGTAGAGGCAATTACAATAACCATAAGCCAGATGGTTCCAGCAAACGCTGGTCCTATGCCCGCTTTTAGTGGGTCTCTGGAATCTAAACTTGTTAAGAAGTCTTTTGGGTTATCAATTGTTACCTTATTAATTAGTCCTAATTCATAATCACTTAATAAACGAGAGTAACCTGTAGAGATAACATCATAGATAAGTGTCATTAAAGTAACTATTGCTACTGTTACACAAAGATACAAAATAGTTAAAAAGGCTAATTCTTTTAACTCTCTTTCTTTTTTTGAACCCTTCAACAATTGACTATTGTTCATATTCTTTCCTGTATTTTCTCGCTATGTAATCAGAAAAAATATTAAGAATAAAAGTCATAATAAATAAAGTTATTCCAAGTGCAAACAACGCATTATAGGCAGTTGTACCGTGGGGGGTGTCTCCAAGTGAAACATTAACTATTGAGGATGTAATGGTGTACATAGCCTTTCGTGGATCAAGGTTAAGCTCCGGATACTGTCCTCCCGCGATTGTTACTATCATCGTTTCTCCAATTGCTCTAGAAAATCCTAAAATAAACGAAGCAATAATTCCTGACAAAGCTGCAGGGAGCATTATTTTTAGTGCTGTAATTCTCCTTGTGGATCCTAGTGCCAATGAGCCCATTCTTAAAGATTTAGGTACTGCATTAAGAGCATCATCTGAAATAGAAGCAACTGTAGGAATAATCATGATACCTACAGCAATACCTGCAGATATAGCATTAAAAACTCCTGAGCCAGGTATGAAACGTTGTACAATATTTGGAGTTATCCAATTTAATGCAAAATAACCAAAGACTACTGTTGGTACTCCTGCAAGAATCTCCATTATTGGTTTTATGATTTTACGCGTTCTTCTTGAAGCAAATTCAGATAGATATATTGCTGAAAATAAACCAAGTGGAAAAGAAATTATGCAAGCTATTAAAGCAATATATAAAGTAGAGGAAACCAAAGGTAGCACACCATATACAGGATTTTTAAAAGTTGGAGTCCATCTTGTAGCAGTAAAATATTCCTTAAAAGTTACAGCAGGGTCTCTAAAAAAGTTAATTGCTTCAGTTAGAAGAGTGAAAACTATAGCTACAGAAATTAGGATTGCTGCGAATGCGGACATTGTAATAAAAAACTTTACTATGGTCTCAACTGGTTTCGTCTTAACTTTGGATAAATTTAAATTTTTTGTCATGTATTACTTTTATTAAATTTAATTTGGAAAAGTAAATAGAAAGTAAATTGAAATTATATTGAAATTAAACAAAGACGTATCCATGTATCTCTACACAGATACGTCTTTTGTTTTTCAGCTACTAAAGTTCTGCCAAGCAGATAGTGCATTGGCTTTTTGATCTTCAAGCATAGGTACGTATCCAACTGCAGGAACGATAATATCCATAGCTTCAAAATAGAAGTCAATAAATGCTTTAACTACTTGATCTTCTTTTACAGACTCTGAAATATATACATATAACGGTCTTGCTAAAAAGTAATTTCCTTCAAAAGCAGCTTCTGGTGGCTGACAACCATTTCCAGCGTCAACTTGTACTGCGTTTAATTTATCTTTATTCTCTTCATAGTAAGCTAGTCCAAAATAACCAAGGCCACCTTGAGAACCAGAAACTCCATTTACTAATACGTTATCATCTTCAGAAGCTGTGTAATCAGATCGGCTACCTGTTTCTCCAGTTATTTCCTCATTGAAAAAATCAAAAGTTCCTGAATCCGTACCAGGGCCATATAAATCTATTGGCACATCAGGGAATGCGCTTCTAACTTCACTCCAGCTACTTACTGAGCTATCAGCAACCCATATTAAATTTAACTCATCAACTGTCAAGCATGTTGCCCAGTCATTTGAAGATGGTATTACTACTGATAATGCATCTATACCAACTTGCACCTCTAAATAGTTAGTGTTGTTCTCTTCACAAAGTGCTACTTCTTTATCTTTTATTGCCCTTGATGCATTTGATATCATAGTCTCGCCAGGACAGAATTTCTTAAAACCACCACCTGTTCCAGACACTCCAACTGAAATTTTCACGTCAGGATTTAAGATTGTAAATTCCTCAGCTACAGCTTGAGTAATTGGAAAAACTGTTGAAGAACCATCAATCAATATCTCACCAGTAAGTGTCTCTACTGCTGGCTCAGAAACTTCATTTGTAGATTCAACAGTTGTTTGGGTAACTAATTCTTCACCATCTGTTAAATCATCAGAACTAGTTTCATTGCTATCTCCGCATGCAACTACTAATAAAGATAGAATCAACAGTAATGAAGTAAATTTTAATTTAGTCATTAAATTGCCTTTCTAATTTTTTTACTTAATTAAAAATATAAAATTAGTAAGTAAAAATGAAGTAAACCAAAGTTAAAAGTGATTCAAACTTAAACAAGTTCAGATTCTGAAGACCAATTTCCTCTATTAAAAGCAAGTATGTAATTTTCATATCCTAAAAAGTCCTCTTTAAATTCATCTGGAATATTAAAACCCCACCAGTCATTTTTAAACTGACTTCGATGAGCTTTCATAGAATTAATTTTATGCTCAACATACTTTCTTCCATCAACCTCAACATCTATATCGTCATGTTCACTGCCAATTGGGTTAAATCTATTAAACTCTTCTTCTGAAATAATTCCAGCATCAAACATTTGTTGCCTTCTTGATTGCATTCTTGTCTTAGACCAGGCACTGTAATACAGACGCTCTGGTATCCAGACTTCTTGACCCTCTTTTAGAGGAAATTTGTCTAAATCACTGGCAGCAAAGTAGGCTGCGGTTCCGATTCTATGTGTCTGAATATGATCTGGATGACCATAGCCTCCAAAAGGATCGTATGTGATTAAAGCATCAGGTTTATATTTTCTGATTATGTCGACAAGTTTTCCAACAGGATCAAAATAGTTTTGTCTCCAGAAACAATCTGGATCATCATTTTCACTAGTACCCATCATTCCAGAATCTTTAAACCCCATCCATTCATACTCTTTAACACCAAGTGCTTCAAGGCTTGCCTCTAACTCTTTTCTTCTCATTTCAGCGAGTTTAGGAAAAAGTTCTTCTGGATTATCGTAGTTATGAATTTCTCCGGCAGAGCCATCGGTTGCGGTAGCTACAACTACTCTATGCCCTTCAGCTGCATATTTTGCTAAAGTGACACCTGTTGATACTGATTCATCGTCTGGGTGTGCATGAAAAGCGAGTATGCTTTTCATTATTAACTATCTTGTTCCGTGATGTCTTCTACTAATTCTTTACCGCGTATAATTGCTGCTTCATGGTCTCCATCAATCTTTTCGATGATTTCGCCAAGTACAGTTACTTTTTCTGGTGTAATTTGAAGGAGGCCTCCAGATACTGCGTAGCTGTCCTTACCTCCAGAGTGTTCAATTGTTAATCCACCAGGCAAAATTGTTGCTACAGTAGCTTCGTGGCCACTATAGATACCGATTTCACCATTTGGAGTCCTGGTGACGACCATTGTTGACTCGCCACTAAAGTATTCTTCCTCTGGACTAACTACATTAACAATCATGGCTAGGCAGATGCCTCAATCTCTTTTGCTTTTTCAAGTACTTCATCAATGCCACCAACCATATAGAAGGCCTGTTCAGGAGTTGCATCTAGCTCTCCACTTAAAATAGTCTTAAATGCCTCAACACTGTCCTTGATGGATACGAATTTACCTTCAATACCTGTAAACTGCTCAGCAACATACATCGGTTGAGAAAGGAATCTTTGAATTCTTCTTGCTCTACCTACCAACAACTTGTCTTCTTCAGAAAGCTCATCAAGTCCAAGAATTGCAATAATGTCTTGTAAGTCATTATATCTTTGAAGAACTCGTTGTACTTCTCGAGCAGTTGAATAGTGGTCGTCTCCAACAATTTTTGGATCCAATATTCTACTTGAAGAGTCAAGAGGGTCAACAGCTGGATAAATACCTAAGTCTGCAACTTTCCTATCAAGAACTGTTCTTGCATCTAAGTGAGCAAAAGCAGTGTGTGGTGCAGGGTCAGTAATATCATCAGCTGGAACATATACAGCTTGTAGGGATGTAATAGATCTTCCTTTAAGAGAAGTGATTCTCTCTTGAAGGAATCCCATTTCATCAGCAAGTGTTGGCTGATAACCCACAGCTGAAGGCATACGTCCTAACAATGTTGATACCTCGGATCCAGCCTGGCTAAATCTAAAAATATTATCAATAAATAAAAGAACGTCTTGTTTTTCTACATCTCTAAAGTACTCAGCCATTGTTAGCGCAGAAAGCGCAACTCTTAATCTCACTCCAGGTGGTTCGTCCATTTGACCAAAAACTAGAGCAGTCTTATCGATAACACCGGATTCCTTCATCTCTCCGAACAAGTCATTACCTTCTCTTGTTCTCTCACCAACACCTGCGAAAACGGAGACACCACCATGCTGTGTAGCAACACGGTTAATCATTTCTTGGATAAGCACTGTTTTACCAACACCAGCTCCACCAAAGAGACCAATCTTTCCACCCTCTACGTATGGAGCAAGAAGGTCAACAACTTTAATTCCTGTTTCGAACATTTCACTCTGTGATGTGACATCTTCATAAGCTGGAGGAGTCCTGTGAATCGGCCATCTCTCTTTTACATTAATTGATTCAATAGGAACGTCTAAAGTTTCACCAGCTACGTTAAAAATATGTCCAAGAGTTTCTTGACCAACAGGGACGGATATAGGTGCATTAGTATTCCTTACTTCTGTCCCTCTTCTTAAACCATCTGTAGCTTGCATGGATACTGCTCGGACTTTATTCTCACCAATGTGCTGTGCTACTTCTAAGGTAATTGTGCTTTTTGTATCTCCAATAGTTATATCGACTTCTAAAGCGAAGTTAAGCTCAGGAAGGTTGTCTTGTGGGAACGCCACATCTACAACTGGCCCTGCAACCTTTACTACTCTACCTATTTCCTCACTCATTATTTTCCTTTCTAACTGGCATCTGAAAGTGCTTCAGACCCACCAACAATTTCTGAAATCTCTGTAGTAATCTCTGCTTGTCTTGCTTGATTACTTTTCATTGCTAATACTTTTATTAATTCTTCTGCATTATCAGTAGCAGCCTTCATAGCTCTCATACGAGCTGCATGCTCAGATGTAGATCCATTTAAAAGTGCATTAAAAAAAGCAGCATTTGCATATTTTGGAAGAATACTGTTCAGTACTTCTTCCCCACTAGGCTCAAAAGTGACTGAAGATTTATTTTCAACTTCTTGGGGGTCGAGTGGTAGTACTTTTTTAATGACCGCATCTTGAGTAAGAGCTGATTTATAACTTGTGTATACAATCTCAACAGATGAGATTTCTCCTGAATAGTATTTGTCAGTAACAGGAGTCATAACATCTAAAGCATTCTCAAATTCCGGACTATCAGACATACCCTCATAACCTGCATTTATTTCAATTTTTCTATATGTGAAATACCCAGTTGCTTTTTTACCAACAGTGACTATTTCAACGTCTTTACCTGTTTGCTCTATTTCTTTTCTTCTAGTATCGGCTATTTTCAGAACATTTGTATTGTAAGCACCAGCAAGCCCTCTATCTGAAGTTAGAACAATTAAAAGAACTTTTTCTTTCCCTTCCTTAGCTTCAATTTGAGGAACAGCACCATTGTTAATTAGATCCTGAACAATTTCGCTTAGAAGATTAAAGTATGACTCAGATGACTTCATTCTATTTTGTGCTTTTACAATTCTTGATGAAGCTATAAGCTCCATTGCACGTGTAATTTTTTTCGTCGAACGAACACTCTTTATTCGTCGATTAATTATACGTAGTTCAGCACTTGCCACTTCTATTCCTCTGTTGTAGTTTCCAAAGTTGCGACGAAAGCTGTAACCGCTTCTTTTAATTCATCACCTGGCAACTCACCAGTTTCTTTGATAGTGTTAACCATGTCAGAGTATCTAGTTTTAACAAACTCAAGAAGGTTTTTTTCTGCATCATATATTCCATCCACAGGAACTTTATCAAAATATCCCTCTGTAACCGCAAAAAGAGCAATCACCTGATCTTCAGTTGAAACTGGTTCGTATTGTGGCTGCTTAAGCATTTCTACCACACGAATACCTCTATCTAGCTGAGACTGAGATGCTGCATCTAAATCAGAACCAAACTCCGCGAAGGCTTCGAGTTCTCTAAACTGTGCAAGATTAATCCTTAAGGGTCCAGATACTTTTTTCATAGCCTTTGTCTGTGCTGCTCCACCTACACGAGACACAGAAGTACCTGGGTTTACAGCAGGTCTAACACCTGAATAAAAGAGTTCACTCTCAAGATAAATCTGTCCATCAGTAATGGAGATAACATTTGTTGGAATAAAAGCAGATACGTCACCTGCTTTAGTTTCAATAATTGGTAGACCAGTCATTGAGCCACCTCCAAGATCATCTGAAACCTTCGCACAACGCTCAAGAAGACGAGAGTGTAGGTAGAAAACATCACCAGGATATGCTTCTCTTCCAGGAGGTCTTCTTAAAAGTAGTGAAATTTGCCTATATGCAATAGCTTGTTTTGATAAATCGTCAAAAATAATCAAAGCATGTTCTCCGTTGTACATCCAATGTTGTCCAATTGCTGAACCTGCATAGGGTGCGTACATTTGAAGAGCCGCGGCTGCGGATGCTGGAGCGTTAACAATTACAGTTTTATCAAGAACTCCTTCACTTTCAAGACGTGCAACAACTTCTGCAACTGTTGAGGATTTTTGACCAATTGCTACATAAATACATTTAACGTCTGTGTCTTTTTGGTTAATAATTGTATCAATAGCTACTGCAGTTTTTCCAATACCCCTATCTCCAATAATTAACTCTCTTTGACCTCTTCCAATAGGAATCATGGAGTCAATTGCCTTAATACCTGTTTGAAGTGGTTCACTAACTGGTTGTCTTTGTACAACTGTTGGTGCTTGAATCTCCATCAATCGTCTCTCTGTAAATTCAATCGGACCTTTTCCGTCAATTGGATTACCCAGAGTATCAATAACTCTTCCAAGAAATCCATCTCCAACTCCAATTGATAAAACTTCTCCTGTTTGCTTTACTGGCATTCCTTCTTGAATATGATCGGAGTCACCCATTAATACAACACCTATTGAATCTTCGTCTAAGTTGAGGGCTACACCTAATAGTCCACCTGGAAACTCAAGAAGCTCAGAAGACATTGCATTTTCTAATCCCTTAACTCTTGCTACACCATCAGCAATAGATGCAACATAACCAACAAGGTCATCTTTTACTTCCTCTGACCAGTTCCCTAGAGTCTCTTTTAGGGAATCTGAAATTTGTTTAGGATCTATATTTAAATCGCTCACATTACCTTCCTTCTAATACTGTTTGAATATCTGAAAATTTCGACGAAAGTAACCCATCAAAAGTTCTCTCCCCTATGCTTACTTTGATGCCTCCGATTACAGAGGAATCTACTTTAAGGCTCAATTCGACATCTCTTCCTAATTTACTTTTAAGTGCAGCTTTAAGACTGTTTTGAGTACTCTCATTTAGCTCAATAGCTGATACAACCTTTGCAAGTGATGCACCTCTCTTTTCAGCAATATAATTTGATACTTGCTGCTCAATCTCAATTAAATTATCCGCATAGCCTTGAGAAATTGTAAGAGTTACAAGATCTAACGTCATAGAAGTAACCCTTTTAGCAAAAATGTTACTTATTGCTTCAACTTTTTTATCCGCAGGTATGCCGAAATTCCTAAATGCATCTAATGCTTCACTGTTAGTGTTAAGTGCTTGAAGTACTTGGAGGAATTCATCTTCAATCTTTGCACTCTCATCAGATGATGAGATAATTTCAACTAACCCTTTAGAAAAAGACTCTGTTCCCATTTAGCTTGATGTCTCCATATCTTTTATGAATTTATCAATCAAAACTTGTTGATCTTTTTCTGACATTGATGACGCAACCTTTTGTGAAATTGCTAAGGATAAATCTGCCACCTGGATACTTATCTCAGATGATAGTCTCTCTTTTTCAGCCTCAGAATCAGACTTTGCTTTTTCAACAATTGCTGCAGCATCTTGTCTTGCTTGCTCAATCATTTCTTCTTTAACTTTCTCTGCAGCGGCTTTACCTTCATCAATTATTTTTTGTACTTCTGAATTTGCATCTGCAACAAGTTTTGCATATTCAGCTTTAGTTGATTCAGCTTCAGCTTTTGTTGCCTCAGCAGCTTCAATCTGTCCCTCAATTGATTTTGCTCTTTCTTCAAGAGTGGTATTTAAAGCTGGTAATGCCCATTTCCATACAAAGAAAAACACAATTGCAAAGGCTGCAATACCTGCAACCAATTCAGATGTGGCTGGAAGTAGTAAGTCTACTCCTGAACCAGCTTCTTCAGCTTCTGCGTAAAATACGTTTAAATTTAAAGTCATTGGTGAATCCTATACCAAGAAGAATAGAACGAATCCAATAAGCGCTAATGCCTCTGTAAAGGCGATACCTAAGAACATAGTTGTTCTTACCATACCTGCAGCTTCTGGTTGTCTAGCCATCGCTTGTACAGCATTACCAGCAATTAACCCGATTCCAATACCGGGACCTATTGCGGCTAGTCCGTATCCTATTAGTGCGTATGCAGCTTCCATTTTCCTCCTTATTGTTAATGCTCTGGGTGCAGAGACGTTTGTATATACACTGCAGACAACAATGTAAAAATGTATGCCTGCAAAATTGAAACTATTAATTCAAAACCATATATTGCTAATCCAAGTGTGAACCATGCAGCACCAATTGGTGCCCTAGCAATTAAATACTCAACCCCACCAGGTTGAACTATAAAAAAGTAAGCGGAAGCAAGTAGAAGACTGAGCATAACGTGTCCTGCTACTAGGTTTGCAAAAAGTCGTACTGCAAGACTAAATGGCCTTACTAATAGAACTGAAACTAATTCAATTACCCCAACTAATGGCTTTAGCGCTACAGGTACTCCCGGTGGCCAAATTAAATGGGTAAAGTAGCCTATTCCCTGTTTTTGAACTCCAACAACTAGGAAGATTACATAAGTTAAAAGGCTTAAAAACAATGGTAATGCCATCCTTGAAGTTACAGGAAAGTTTACTAATGGAGTTACCTCAAAAAGGTTTCCAACCAGAACAAACATAAAAATTGATATTAAATAAGGGGTAAACTTTTCTCCACCTCTACCAATTACACCGACTGCAATTTCGTCTTTTACAAAGGAAAATATAGACTCAACTACAGATTGGAGTTTTCCAGGAACTGTTGATTTTTTTCTTAGCCCAAAGTACATCAAAGCCACGGGTATTAAAGCAGCTAGAAGTATTAGAATTTCTGTTCTTGAAATTTGAGATGAACCAAAATTAGCGAACTCGAATAGCTCTTTAACGTTTGCTGGTTTGCAAACTACTTCATTTATAAAATCACAAGTTTCAGCTGCTGTTATCATTTGCCCAATCTAAATCTGTGTCTTTTCTCTTAATAACCATAGCCATTTCTAAAAATAACATGCTTAAAAAAACAATAGGCACTGTCATTGACATTGCCATTTCATCAATAGGATATAAGCTTCTGAATAATAAGAGAAATCCGAATATGTAAATTAATCTTGCTACATAGCCAAATAAAGCTGAAAAATAATAAAAATTAAGCGATACTTTTGCTGCGAAAGACATTAGGAATGCTCCTAAATAAAATCCAGAAGCAACTATCAAACCCGATACCAGAGATGTGACCATAGATTCTTGAGACTTTATTAAAAAAAATATGGGAACCAACGTGTATATAGGAAGTGATCTTTTGAGCATTCTTCTAGCGAGGACTAGTTCTACATTCATTTCTGACCATCTAATTTTTTTGAAATTTGCCACATCCGTCTTGATCCGTCATAAATTCCGATTAAAACAAATATAATTACTGGTACTGGGTCATAACCTACAAAATACTGAATCAATAAACCGACAAGAAGTCCGCTAATAATCGAAGTTGAGAAAGAGCTAACTGGTCCAAAGTCTTGAAGATTTATGCTATTTTTTTTAACCATAAGGTTGATAGGTTGTTGCTAAATCATTGACTTGATTTTTTAATTCTTTAAGTACTGATTCGTCATTCCGATTTTTGAGAATGTTAGAGATTAGTGCACCAACTTTTGTTAATTGCTCCTCTTTCATGCCGCAAGTTGTAACTGCAGGAGTTCCCATGCGGATACCTGATGTAACAAAAGGTGACCTTGAATCAAATGGAATTGCATTTCTATTTAAAGTAATTCCCAGGTCATTTAACAATATACCTGCGTCTTTACCAGTAAGTTCTGAATCTACACTTTGAGTATCAACCAATACAATATGATTTGAAGTACCACCACTGACAACCCTTAAACCTTCACTTATAAATGAGTCTGATAAAGCCTTCGCATTTTTTAAAATCTGCTGTGCATATATTTTGAAATCATCTGTTAATGCCTCCTTGAAGCAAACTGCTTTGGCCGCTATCTGATTGTTAATGGCACCGCCTTGAGCTCCTGGGAAGATATTTTTATCTACCTCTTTAGCAAATTTTTCTTTAGATAAGATTAGCCCTCCCCTTGGACCCCTGAGGGCCTTATGGGTTGTAGCAGTTACGACGTCTGCATACTGCATTGGATTGTCTACTACTTTTCCAGCAACGAGGCCAATAAAGTGGGCAGCATCCACCATAAATGTAGCTCCAATAGCATCTGCAATCTCCCTGAAAGCATTAAAGTCTAAGTTTTGCGAATAAGACGAATAGCCAGCTATAAGTAGCTTTGGTTTGTGTTTGTGAGCTAATTTTTCTACCTCACCCATATCAATTAGTTCTGTTTCTTGGTCTAAGCCATAGCCAACAAAATTATACATTCTTCCAGAAAAATTAACGGGAGACCCGTGTGTTAAATGGCCGCCTTGGTCAAGATTCATTCCCATGACTGTGTCTCCTGCGTTTAAAAGCTGAAGATAAACAGCCATATTTGCTGAGGATCCTGAGTGAGGCTGTACATTTGCATGATCAGCTTCAAAGAGTTCACATGCTCTATCTATAGCTAGTTGTTCTATTTCGTCTACAGTTTCACACCCTTCGTAATACCTTCTACCGGGAAAGCCTTCTGAATACTTATTAGTTAAAATTGAACCAGAGGCCTCCATAACTGCATGGGAAGCAAAGTTCTCAGATGCAATCAAGTGAATGTGTGAATTCTGTCTTTTTAAATCCTCTGAAATTAAATTAGAAATTTCCTTATCTGTATCAGATAAAGGTTGTTGAGATGCACGATTCATATTCATAGTTCTATCTTAACAGTAACTTGGTGGCCACTTTAGGGGACCTTGCCTTAATATTTTTCCACCATCAACTCTTAGGTCAACAACAGTAGAACCATCACCATGAATGGCTTCACCTTCTAAGTATGCAGAGACATCGTTTCCAAATATCTGCTTAGCCTCAATATGATTGCTTACATCATCTTGTCCTGAAATATTTGCACTTGTTACAGCTAAAGGGCCAGTCTGTTTTAGTAAATTAAGAGCTACTTGATTTTCAGGTACTCTAAGTCCTATCGAATTTGGATTAGAAGTACCAATACCTTTTGGAAATGCATCTTTTATCTCTACTACTACGGTAAGAGGTCCGGGCCAATATAATTCAACAACTTCAGGAATCTCAGTTGTTATGTCGAGTTTATGAATTTCTGAAAAAGAGTGAATTAACAATGACAAGGGTTTAGTGTCATCTCTCTCTTTAATCTTAAAAAGATTTTCAACTGCAGCATGGGAAAAAGGATTTACGCCGATTCCATAGACTGTCTCAGTTGGAATTCCAACTATCTGATCATTTTTTAAAAGTTCAACCGCTATTTCTAATTTATCTTCTTGCAAAAACATATCGATCTTTCTCAGCTAAGTCTTTATATAATTTTACCTCTTCCCAATTTGAAAATAAATCTAATGTTTGACCAGACTTTGTTGAGTCAATCTCTAAACACAGCATTAAGTTTTCAAGATGTTTATTTTCTATTTGATCAATTAACTTTGATATTACTTCTAATCCATCAACTCCCCCGTTTAATGCTTGTATGGGCTCATAATCAATTACTTCTTTGTCTAAACTTGCAAGTTTTTCTTCTGGAATGTATGGCAGGTTTGCAACTATTAAGTCAATATTTTGTGCATCAACATTATCCAATAAATCAGATTGATAAAAGTTAACCGCAAGTGAGTTTAATTGCGCATTTTCTATTGCAATACTCAATGCATCTTGGGATACATCAATACCTGTAACTTCAGCGGATGGAAATAGTGCTTTCATCATTAAAGCTATACACCCTGAACCAGTGCCAATATCTAGAATATTTTTTGGGTTTTTAGAATTTTCTTTAATTAGTTCGATTAAAAATTCTGTTTCAGGCCTTGGTATCAAACAACGCTGATCGACTTTCAGCTGAATAGTATAAAAAGGAACATACTCTTCTATATATTGAAGAGGTTCATGGTTCAATCTTCTGGTTAATAACTGGGTATATTCTTTTTCATAGTCAGTGGTTGCTCCTTTAATTTCTTTAGCTTTTTCTCTCAAGCGAGCTAATTCATACTCTGGAATGTTCCTGATTTCCACTTTATTCTTCTAGGTTTGAAAGACGTGAAGTTTCATGATCGGCAATTAGAGCATTTACAAAATCTTCCAGGTCACCATCCAGTACCTGGTCCAGTCTTTTGATTGTGAGATTAATTCTGTGGTCAGAGACTCTATTGTCTTTATAATTATATGTTCTAATTTTGTCTGAACGTTCACCTGATCCGACCTGGTCTTTTCTATCCTTTGCTCTTTCAGCTGCTGCTTCATCTTGTCTGGTTTTTAATAACCGTGCTCTGAGAATTCTCATAGCTTGATTTTTATTCTTTAGTTGTGATTTTTCATCTTGACTTGTTACAACTAAACCAGTGGGGATATGAGTGATTCTAACTGCTGAATCTGTTGTATTGACACTTTGTCCACCAGGTCCACTCGACCTGTATACATCGATTTTTAAATCATTAGCCGCAATGCTTAAATCAACCTCTTCAGCCTCAGGAAGAACAGCTACTGTAGCGATGGAAGTGTGTACTCTCCCCTGTGATTCTGTCTTTGGAATTCTTTGGACACGATGAGCCCCAGCTTCAAATTTTAATTTTGAATAAACACCTTTTGACTTTATAGAAAAAATAATTTTATTAAACCCTCCTTGATCAGAAGCTGTAATTTCAATAGGTTCTACATTCCAAGCATTTCTTTCGGCAAATCGGGTATACATTTTATATAAATCACCAACCCAAATTGCAGCTTCTTCTCCACCAGCACCAGGACGTATTTCAACTAATACATCTTTTTCATCTAGTGGGTCTTTTGGTAGTAAAGCTATTTTTATATTTTCGGTTAGTGCAACTATGGATGACTTCGATTCACTTATTATTGTTTCTAACTCAGATTTCATTTCTGAATCTTGTTCAGACTTCATCATTTCCTCTGCATCTGTTATGTCTCCATTTAAAGTTTTCCATTCATTAAAAAGTAAAACTATTGAACTAACATCACTGTGTCTTTTAGCCAGTTCTGCATAGGCATTTGGATCAGATGAAATATCCATCTTTTGGAGTTCTGTCTCTATCTCAACTAGTGATTTTTCTAGGGTTGTTAACTTTTCAACTAATGCTTTATCCATTTAAGACTTCCTTTGAGGTAGATAGTAGCTCATCAAATTGATCAGTATCTTCACTATGTTTAATACAATTTGCCATAGACATAATTGCAACTTCAATTTGCTCATTACTTGGGTTCTTGGTTGTAATTTTTTGTGTCCAAATACCAGGGGTTGAAAATATTTTTGCAATTATAGAATCACTATTTTTAAAATTAAATTTTAAAATCTCATAAGCAATCATTGCAACTACGAATACATGTAGCAGCCTGGTTATCAAAGTAAAAAAAATATTTAGTGTTGGAATAAATGGAAGCGTTAACAAACTAACAAATACTATTAAAAATATAAAAGCCGTTCCACAGCGTATGTGTTCTTTTGGGTATTTTTTTACATTCTTTAAGTCCAGAGATTCCTCTGTTTCAAAGGAAGCTATAGTCATGTGCTCAGCTCCATGATATTCAAATAACTCCTGTGCATCTTTAGTTCTGCCAACAAGATAAATATAAATAACTACAATAACACCTCTTAGGACCCCTTCTGCAAAACCCTTATAAATTTGGCTAAGTTCTAGGAGGTCAATGATTAACCTTGGCCCCACTATAAAAATACCCAAGATTACTACCAGTAGGATTGAAGTTATAATCTTTGAAAAAAGAGTCTCCTCCTCTTCCTCTCCGTAGTAAAGAGTGTCAGAAAGACTTATTCCTTTATATCCCACAAACAATGAATCAACTAATGCTGCTATGCCTCTAAGAAAAGGGAGTTTCCAAATTCCATCCCTTTGAGTTAATGGAGTTCTTTGTTCAAAGTAGCTGTGGATTTGATTATTTTGGTCTCGTACGGCAAGTGACCATCCCTTCGGGCTCTGAATTAAGACGCCGCCAATTACAGCTTGTCCTCCATAGGCAATGTTCTCTCGAGACATTTAGGGTGTGTTAAATTAAGTTATTCTTCTTCTTGAGAAGAAGCTTCTTGTTTTGATTCTTGACGGGTACTTGTAGAACCGTACCTTTGTTTAAATCTCTCAACTCGACCAGTAGAGTCAACTAGTTTTTGTTTACCTGTAAAAAATGGGTGACTTGCACTTGAAATTTCTAATTTGACTAGTGGATAATCTTTTCCATCTTCCCAGGAGATTGTTTCACTAGTCATTATGGTTGGGCGAGTGAGAAAAGAAAAGCCTGCGTCTTCGTCTTGGAAGAGGACTTCTCTATAA
>JACNGE010000011.1 GCA_014384285.1 Actinomycetota bacterium
CATATCCTAATTCATACCCCTCGCCAAAAATGATTAACCAATTGTTGAGTTATTGTTTAGTTTGTACCCTTTCTTTGTCCGGTCTTTCTACTCCCTAAATGTTTTAAAAGGCAATACCTACCTATTGATTTCATATGCGTAGTAGTGGGTAGAACTTTCCGAGAGATGTGAGCCATATGTAGTGGTTCTGTTCGGTCTTACTAGGGAGTTAATAAGGTGCGTTGCTTATAGAAACCTAAAGACATAAGGATATATGGCGTATCCGGAACCTTAAAAAAAGGAAAGAATTAATACACTTGTTAATACTCTATGAACGATAACTAAACAGTATTGAACAGTTTGTTCTCTTTAAATATTGAGGTCTTACATTATATATATAGGGGGGTTCATATTGACATATGCTTTACTTTTAGAAAGTTGCCTTACATTGCCCAGCGTGTGACGTCTTAATAGACGCCACCCTTATATTGATATATGCATTAATTATGTGACCACTATGTCGACAAGGTAGATGTCACAACTTTTTATATGTAGAGACCCCACCCATATTGATAGTTAACTTACTCAACATACTCATAAATTATGAGTATCAGATTCTTTTTAAATGCAGTAGGGATACCTATATTGATATCAATGTTTATAGGGTTATTCAAGGTGTGTGCGGGGAAAAGTGCGGGGAAAACTACTACCTAGTAGCCAAAACCCTAGTGGCCAGAGGCAGAATCGAACTGCCGACCCCTTGTTTTTCAGACAAGTGCTCTACCGACTGAGCTATCTGGCCGTATGGCGGGGACGACGGGATTCGAACCCGCGACCTCCTGCGTGACAGGCAGGCGTGAACTCCAGACTTCACCACGCCCCCGTAAGTGTAGAGTATAATCTTAATAAAAATTCAAACCAATAGTTTTAGGTAGAATAATATATATATATGAGATTTGGAAGCTATATAAAATACTCTGTTAGATTCTTATTTTTGCAAACTCTTTTAACTTTGTTAACAATTAACTACTTAAATGCTGTTTTAATATCCAAAGAGTTTTGCGAACAATGTGTAGGCAATAGTTTTCTGCTTCAAATCAATAATAATCTTTGGGAGGATAGGAATAGATTCTTTTCATTTATTCCCGAACAATATATAAACATAGATATATTTGCGGCAGTTTTTATATTTGTTTTCCTGATTATTCTTTACTCAACAAAATTTTATACTTATGTCAATGAATTGAGCTTCTCAATTGACCGAAATTATCTTGATGAATTCATTTCAATATATTTACTGTGGACTACCACTTTTATTATATTTTTAACAATGTTTAGGGTCTCTCATCTTATTTCTAGGGGATACTTATTTATTTTTACTTTTATCGTTCCACTTATTCTTTTACTTTTTAGAAATAGTGAATTTCTTTCATCAGTACTTGGTAGATCTGTGACAAATGAAAATTCTATAACATTTAACTTAGAAGATGATTCTATTTTTAGAAATTTGAGAATACTAACTTTCAGAAATACTCTTAAAAATTTTAGTAATATTGATCTTGTTGATTCTGAAAAAGTCATAGCGTTAATCGACGCTGAAAATAAAAAAAACAATGTGAACCTAATAGTTCTAAACTTCAACTCAACAAATAGAATTTCTGAAAAACTAGAGAGCTTTCTTGTTAACTTAAATAAAAAAGTTTTAATTATCTCAAAAGACGAAATGATTTTTAACAACTATTTTTTAAAAAGAGATGAATCTGTTTCAAACTTTAATTTAACCTACTTTAATAATGACATCCAGTATGGTTCGAAATATATAATAAAAAGAATCCTTGATATATCACTATCAGTTTTTGGTTTATTATTTTTTTCACCAATACTCTTAGGAATTTATACTTACATACGATTTATTGACGGTAATCCTTCAATAATAAAGCAGAATCGCGTTGGACTTCATGGTAAACAGTTTAAGATGTATAAATTTAGAACAATGAAGAATAACGCCCATGAACTTAGGGATAACTTACAAGAATTAAATAAAAATGATGATGTCATCTTTAAAATAGAGAATGATCCTAGATTACTTAAAGGAACTCTTCAGTTGAGAAATTGGAGTTTAGATGAGCTTCCACAGCTCATAAATGTATTACTTGGAAATATGTCAATTGTGGGTCCTAGGCCTTTATTTGAGGAGGATACTAAATTATTTTCAGAAAAATACATGCGCAGACTAAACGTTCTACCAGGAATCACTGGCTTGTTACAAATTAATGAAAGAAACACGTCTGAATTTGAAACATGGTATAAATATGATATCGAATACATAGAAAATTGGACACTTTATCTGGATTTAAAAATAATACTAAAAACTCCTTTTTCATTATTTAAGAGCAAAACAAAAGGTATTTAGACTGAAGTGGGTCGGGTGGGAATCGAACCCACGACCTTGAGCTTAAAAGGCTCCTGCTCTACCAATTGAGCTACCGACCCTACAATATTTATTTAATAGTACAAAGAAAAATTATATATAAGTAAATTAATTACTCCTCTTCTTTAGAACTCCCTAAATGTGGGCTCTCTGATTCTAAAATATTGTTTTGTGTGTTATCTAATATATTGATAAATTCTTCATTAATATCTGAAACTATTTTGCGTGCCTTAATTTTTATGCTCTCATCTTTTACAGAAGTCTCAATATTACTTATTAAATCTTCTAGAAGATTAGAGGTGCTGCTTACTGTACTCTCAAGCGAGTCTTTAAGATCATCTAGTAATTTATCTTGATTTTCAGTTGGTTTATTTTTGTTCTTTTCAAGCTTGGAATAATTTTTACTTACTGATGAATTAATATTTTCTTCTTTCATGATTTTCAGTATAAATAAATTAAAATTTAGCTTTGTCCTTAAAAAGTAGTGTTGGATTTTTTTTAATCCTCTGTTGAGCCCACCTAGCAGGTGCAATAAGTCTAAAAAAGGGTGGTAGAAAAGGTCTCGTGTACTTTAATAATTTTAGGTTTATATCTAATATAATGTTTTTGATCTTTGATTCCTTAATACCATATATTTCTTTAAATTCTTTTGGTAGGGTATTAAAAGCTGTAAAAGCTATGAAAGGCCATATTGGCTTTATATGTTTTGGTACAGGCCCTCCACTAATAATATCCTTTACATCATTAGATACATCTGTATCAACTAAATAATTCTTTTCTCTAGATTTCACGATTACCCAATCTCTCAGACCATTGTGGGTTTGTGGCATCTTTTTTTTATCCACCAGAACAAGTTCGGCAGCTTTCATATTTTCTAAATGATACTGATTCTTTTCTTGTTCAGAAAGTTTTCTAACGGTCATTTCATAAAAATAAATGGATGAAATTTGTAAACAAGCATGTACCCATAAAAGTTGCTCTTGGTCAAGGGCATCGTAATATCCACCAGTAACTTCATCATTACCATTAATCACTTCATGTAATTTATTGATTCTATGCGCACTTTCGTCGGCTTCTTTTTTATTTCCAAATGTTACTGAATTTTGTAGTGATAATGTTCTAATCAATCTCTTCCAGGGATCTCTTTGGTAAAATGAAGTTTGTCTTGCACCAGCAGCGATTAAAGGGTGCGCAGCGTGCATTAATAAAGCTCTCGCTCCGCCAAATAAAACAGTAATCTCTTTATTTACTGTCCACATCATTGAGTTTGGGCCAAAGTATCCAGGATCAGATTTCATATATAGATTTTATCAAATTAGCGTATAAACCAAAATAATACAAAAAAATTCGTGATGTGCATAATAAATAAAAGTGATTACTAACAAATTAATTATTAATATACTTTGTATTTGGTAGCTAATTATGAATATTGATCCTTTGAAAATTGAAGAAATTTGTGGTGTGAATCCTCCTGGAGTTGAATATGTAAATCCTGGAAATGATCCAAATTTTGTTTTTACTCCAGACACAAATTTTGAAGTTTTGCCCCTGTATGATGTTGCTGGGAACACTATTAATGTTAACTCCTGGTTTGAATGTGTACATTATGTTACAGGCGGATGGTCTAACACATTGATTGTTGAGTATTTTGAGGGTGATAAATTTGTATTTTTCTCTGCACTTGCTCTTTCAATTGGATATTTGACATATTCCTTTATGGGGAAAAAGTAAAGTTGTGATATCAAGTCGTAACAAAATTACAGTACTTCTGATCTTACTAGTTATTTTATTACCTTTTTGGATTCATGACTCTTCGGACAATGTGGAACCACAAAGAATAACAAATGAGTTCGTTGGTTATTACCAATCAAATACATGCGATATTTCACTACTGGAGGTCTATGCAAAAAATATAGGTAATAAAAATACTATCTCCTACAGCAATAATTACTACGCTGGTACAGAGTGTTTTGGGAAAGTAACTGGATTAGATAAGATAGGTGACAGATTTATAGTTTCTATTGGGACTAATACCAGTTTGTTATTCTTAATACAATCAATAATTTGGTTGCTTTTTATACTTTTGATACCCCCCAAGCATAATAAAACTAACTCAATCAAATTACCGATATTAATCCTACCTCTACTTTTTACATTCCAACATATATCTGAAGCTAGATTTTATGAAAGACTCAATATTTACTATAAAAATATAAGTGAGGGCATTATGGGAAATTATCATTTACTCGGAATGTTCTTAATTTATCTCTTTTTGTTTATAGCCCTTAATGACTTACTAACACAAAGACAAGAGACGATAATTAACTACCTACCATTTGGATTCATTTTTATTTTTACTTTAGGTGGCATGAATATAAATTTTTATTTGATTATATTGTCATATTTTGGATTTAAGAATATTTTGAAATCTGAGAGTACTTTCTTGTTTAATGGTATCTATTTAATCTTTTCTTTCGTATGGATAATTTTAGGAAATCGTGATACAAATAGTTTTTTTGATACAGACAAACTGAGAGGTTATATCAATTCATCGAATAACAATTTATCTCTGATTTTTTGGGTGACAACAATTTTTTTAGTACTAAACGGTATGTTCTATTTATACAGACACTCAAATATTGAAATTGGTAAATTAAAATATAATTTCTTGATCACAGGTTTTCTGACATTTGTTTTTGGAACTCTTGGAAGTGTCTCACCACTCATTAATTTTTTTAATAATCATATATTTGGGCAAAATAAGAGAGGTATTAGCAATCTCACAAGTATTGCTGGAAATACTTGGAGAGGCTTCTCAGCAAGTGCAGAATCATTAGGTGAATTTTATGGTTTTGTTATAGCTTTATTTATAATTCTATATACAAGAAACAAACATAGTATTTCAAAATTTGAATACATAATGCTTGGATTTGTGATGCTTGGGCTATACCGAACAAATAACTTTGCTGTAATTCTCTCCGTGATTTTAATACTTGCAGTCTTCTTGATAGAACACCGCATAATTAACAGAAAAAATAAATCCATAATTTATTGTCTAACCTTTGGTGTCATTGTGGTAGGGGTTTATTTTCTTTTGAATAATTTAAATTATGAATATCTAAGTACTCAACTTCTTTATGAAGCTTCTTTACACTCAAACTTTTTTACTTACACTGATAACTATGGCAAATCCCTACAGATTGAAACTTTATTTAATGAGGAACGAATTTATTATCTTATCAATATACTTGGTGAAGATTCTGTATCAACTTCACTGCAAACACTTTCCGAAATATTTTATCAGAAATTCAACATACCAATAATTCCAAACCTTGTTGCATTTATCAGTATGATTTCTCTTTTGATTAATAGATCTGAAATGTGGGGAATTTTTATTGCAAAATACTCACCAAATACACTCGAGGCAATGTTTGGCTATGGCCCAAATCAATTAAATAGTTATCTTTACAATCAACAAGTTAGATTAGATGTACCGTTAGATAAAATAACTGGCCTTTACTTACCTCACTCATCAGTTCTAGATATTACTCTATTTTTTGGATTGATTGGTTTAGTAGGTGGGATTGTACTATTGGTCACTTCAATTATTAATCGATCAGAAAATAGTGAATATAAATATTTACTTGTATTTTTAGCAATCAATCTTCTAAAAAGTGATTCAATTCTTTATATAAATTCTTTCATGCTTCTTTCTTTAAGCTTTTATTTAGTGAGAACCAAGAAAATGGTAAAATATGAGTGAAGTTAAAAAATTATCATATATTACATATCAAAGCTTTCCATCAGAAAAAGCAAATACAATACAGACTATTTCAAATATAAAGTACTTTGTAAAACAAAATATAAAGGTTAAGTTATATTTTCCGCTCCGAGAGGAACAGAGCTCCGCAGAACTAAAAAATATACAAAATTACTACTCTATCAACGAAAAATTCGAAATTTTTGGAATAAAACATAATCTACCTTTCGGAAGATTTAAATTTTTTAACTCTTTCTTCTTCTTAATAAGTCATTACTTGTGGTCTAAGAAAACTGTTAAAAATGTAATCCTCAATGACGAACTGCCAGATATGTTTTTCACTAGATCAGATTGGGTATTTTATTTTTTATCGAGAAAAAAGTTAAATGTTATATTTGAATGTCATCAATATTCAAAAATAAGATTCTTTCTTTTAAAAAGATCATTGAAAAGTAAAAACTCAAGAATTATTTTTTTAAACGAAAATTTATATCAAGACTTTAAGTTTAAAAAACTTCTTAAAGATAATTTTAGTATTATTCACAATGGTGTTGACTTAGACTACTTTATGGAAAAAATTGAAAAAAATCAGAAAGAAGTTGTTTTTGTTGGTAATTTAAAACGTTTTGGTGAATCAAGAGATATAGATTTTGTAATTAGTGCAGTTCTTAAGATAAAAAGTGGCTTCCGCCTAAAAATTATAGGAGCTACCCCGGAAGAGATTGAAGAAATTAAGAAAAAATATTCAGATGCATACTTTAATGACAATATAACCATCTTAGGTAGGCTTTCTAGATTTGAAACTCTTAAGCATATGAGAAGTTCTGAAATAGGTTTACTTATTAATTCAGATTCAAACACACACTCCATAAAATACACTTCACCAATTAAATATTTTGAGTATTTAGGTGCTGGTCTTAAGGTCCTAGCTGTAGATTTTGATGCACACAGAAAACTACCTTTTGCTGAAAATATTAAATTTTTTAATCATAAAGACTATTCAAGCTTTGAAGAAGCTCTTCTGGCTTTAAATCAATTGGAATTTAGTAATAATGATATTCGTTCTGAAATATCACTAAAAAGTAGAATTTCAAAAATATTAGAGTTATCAAACTTTTAGCACGCCTGGAGGGACTCGAACCCCCAACCCTCTGATCCGAAGTCAGATGCTCTATCCAGTTGAGCCACAGGCGCATGAAATAAGTAATTCATCAAATATTTCGAATCTATTTATATACTAGTTTTAATAATGAATACTGTAAAAATTCTTAATACAACAATATCTGAAACATCTTTAGCTGAAGTTTCTAATATTTTGAATGCTAGAAATTCATTAAAAGTAGCCATTTGTAATACGAACACTGTCGTTCGCAGCTATAGAGACAAACAACTAAATAAAGTAATTAATTCATTCGATATTAAAACGCCTGATGGTTTTCCTATTGCAAAATCTTCTTCAATTCTTTACAAAAATAGTCAAAGTAGAGTGGATGGATATAATGTTTTTCTCAAAACAATTAATGACGGTCTTAGTAGTAACACCAGTCATTACTTCTATGGAAGTGAAGATCTTGTCTTGAAAAAACTAATCACAAAACTAAAAAATGATTTTCCTAATATTAATATAGTTGGTTCATTCTCTCCCCCAATAGGAAGTTATAAAAAACTTATAGAGGAAGAATATATAAAAAATATTATCGAAACAAAACCAGATATTGTGTGGGTATCTCTTGGTTTTCCAAAACAAGAATTATTTATCAATCTCTTTCAGGAAAAGTATTCTGTCGAATCTAACCTTGTAGGGATTGGTGCTGTTTTTGAATGGGTCGCTGGTACTAAAATAAAAGCTCCGGAATTTTTGGCAAATTTAGGACTTGAATGGATTTTAAGATTAGTACAAGAGCCAAAAAGGTTATTTAGACGTTATCTTATAGATAATTTATTGTTTCTATATTTAATTACTAAACAATATATTTCTAAAAAGTAAGCTGATAGCATTAAAAACATATAATGAATTTATTAAAAACAGTTACAGATGATTTAAATATCATTCTAGAAAAAAATGGCATAGATGAAGTTATTGACATCCGTATATCAAATCTAGATAATTACGATTATCAAATTAATAATCTTGTAAAATATCAAAATCACCCTGACGTTGAATCTATTAAAGATGCAATATCTAATTCACTAACTTCATCAGTGCTTGTTGATGTTTTCGAGTTTGCACAAAATCTATTTATAAATATTCAAATTAATGCTGAATCAATTATTAAAAATCTTGAAAATGCTAAAAATAATATCTTAAAAGATAACAAAGAAAGTGTAATAATAGATTATGGAGGCCCAAATATTGGTAAACCACTTCACGTAGGTCACCTTAGGCCATTAAATATTGGAAGAAGTATCTACTTAACCAATAAAATAATTGGAAATAATATCAAGAGCGACATTCATCTTGGTGACTGGGGAATGCCCGTTGCTCAAATTATTACTTACTGTGAGTTAGAAGGTCTCGATTTCGATGAACTAACAATTGATATGCTTGAAGAAATCTATCCGAATGCTTCAAAAAAATATAATGTTGATGATGACTTTAAAAGAAACTCCCAAGAGACTAATAAAAAATTATCTTCTGGCGAGAAAGAAATTTATTCTAAATGGAAAAAGATTAGTAAATTAACACTGATGTCACTTAAAGAAACTCTATTAACGCTAGATCACGATTTTGACTATTGGTGGGGTGAGAGTTCTGTAAATGATTTGATACCAGATATGTTACAAAATCTGGAAAGTGAGGGCAAAATTGAAAAAGATGGTGGTGCATTTATCAGTTCCCAAATCACCGATCCAAGAATTCTTATTACTAAGTCGGATGGATCATATTTGTACATAACTACTGATCTTGCAACTGCTCTTTTAAGAAATAAAGAAATCCCTCACGAAAAAGTACTTTATGTAACCGACAACAGGCAAAAGTTACATTTTGAACAGCTATTTGAATCACTCTTGTTCTTTAATTTCCCATTAAAAAAATATGCTCATGTTGGTTTTGGCACAATAAATGACCCTAATGGTAATCCATTGAAAACTAGAGACGGTGGTAACTTAAAGTTAGTTGACTTGTACCAACAGGCTTTTAATTATGTTCAAAATATAAATAATACTTTGTCGGAATCTGATCTTCACTGTTTAACAAATACTGTGCTTACATACAGTGATTTGATAACAAATAGAAAAACAGATTATAAATTTGATTTAGAAAAATTTACAAGTGTATCTGGTAAAACAGGTATCTATATTCAGTATGCTCAAGTGAGAGCAAATAAGTTAATTAAAAATCTGAGTGAGAATAAGCCATCCCTTGAAATAACGCCTACTCCTCTTGGAACTCTTGATAGAAATTTAGTTATGGCCCTAGCAAATATTGAATTCCATCTCGAATTAAGTCTAAAAAACAATGAGCCTCATCATCTTGCAAACTATTTATATGATATAAGCAGTACTTTTAATGCTTTTTATCAAGATTCCAATATTAAGAAAATAGAAGATGCTGATGAAAGAAATCAAAAAATTTTTATTACTGCTCTTTTTATAGAATATTCACATTTGGTGATGTCATGTTTAGGGATTAAACCTGTAGAAGAAATGTAACTTTATAAAAAAATCTGTGCAGTAACAACCCAAAAAGTTAGTGTAATTCCGTAAGACGCTCTATCAATTAAAGGTATACTCTCGCGCAAACTATGTTGGGCAAATAAAACTAGTGGTATTGCGATGAATCCAGAAAATGAGACTGCTCTTGCAATTGATTTTAAGTCATACAAGATTTGTGTTTCTGAACTTAAAAAGAACTGAAAAATTAATAAAGAAAACAGTGAGAAGAGGATCACATAAAGAATATTTGAAACTAAATCTCTAAAATTGGCATTGTAAAGCTTAAATACGTTCAAAAATTCTATTGGTATGAAAAGTAAAAATATAGATACAAAAAACAATATAAGAAACCAGAATAGCCCCTGTCCACTCCAAGAAATTATCTTTGAATCAACAAAACCTGTTGATTCGAGAAGTAAATAAAATGAAAATCCCCCTACTAGTGAACCAAGAGAGAAAAAATATAGACCTAAAATTGAATAAAAGTTCTTAACTTGAAAACCTAAATCGAAATTTCTAATTTTTTGATTCTGCATACAGTCATATATTAATATTTAATTGAGTAAACTGACTATATATATGGAATTAATTGAAACTCCTAACCCAAACGCTAAAAAAATTGAAATTAAACATGGGCTTGAAGTCGGTACAGTAATAAAATCTACTTCCGATGATAATAATGAACTTTGCAATAAATTAATAAGTGTTTCAGGTATTAATACAATTTTTGCAGGTCCTGATTTTTTAACACTGACAAAAGAAGAAAATAGTAACTGGGATTCAATAAATCATGCTATTCTCAATCAATTTGATAAAATATAAATATGGAAAATTTTAACTCAGACCCAAAACCAGGAAGGCTCATACTTCCACTTGTGCTAATTGGTATGATTGCAACAACTTACACTTTTATTAATAGAGTTACTACAAATAATAACCTTGAGGTTATAAATGTAAGTGATAGTACAGCTGAAGTTGTCACTGAAGAGGTTGTAGTGGACACCACTACTACTTCTACAACAACAACTTTACCGGAAGCAGATGTTGCTTATCTTGAAGAAATACAAGCTGAGAAAATTCAATCAGTTGAACTAGGTAAAAAAGTATTAGAAACAAACCAAAGATGGGATGATAAAGATACTACTTATCAAGAGGCTCAACAAGAGTTTGAAGCATTTATCAATGATGCAGAACAATTTGTAACAACAGTATCTGACCCAGGGCCACCAAGCAGTAATGCAAGCCTTGTATCAAATCATGAAGAGTTGAAAATATTAGTTAATTTGATTTATGAAGATACCAAAGAGCTATTGGAAGGCTTGACTGCACCCGACACAGGTGAAAGACGTTCAACCGCTTTGAGCTCATTCAATAATAATTTGGGATCTTTCCAGCAAAAGATTGAAGAGATTATTGCTTCTTCAACTTCTAGCTAGAAGCAGCTGAACAAACAGTATCAATCATCAACATTGCAATAACATATGGATCAGCATTAGCATTAGGTCTTCTATCTTCTAGGTAACCCTTTTTATCTACTTCTACTTGCCATGGAATTCTTATTGAAGCACCTCTATCGCTAACACCATATGAAAATGTATCATATCTTTGAGTTTCGTGAGCACCAGTTAGTCTATCTTCAATAGCTGCACCATAATTTTGAACATGAAGCTCTGCATTTTTTCCAAGCGCTTCGCAACCAGCAACAATGGCATCGAATCCACCATCTTCTCTCATTTGCTTAGTTGAGAAATTTGTATGCATGCCGGCACCGTTCCAGTCACCTTTTACAGGTTTAGGGTCAAGTGTAGCTGAGATATTATAGTCCTCTGCAATTCTGTAGAGTAGCCACCTTGCAACCCAAATTTGATCACCGATTGCTGGTGCACCGACTGGGCCGATTTGAAATTCCCATTGTCCAGGCATGACTTCAGCATTTGTACCTGAAATCTCAAGACCTGCTTCAATACAAGCTGTTGCGTGTTCTTCTGAAATATCTCTACCGTATACTTCATCTGCACCTACACCACAGTAGTATCCACCCTGTGGAGCTGGATAGCCAGATGGGGGGAACCCTAGTGGTTGACCGTATTTTAAGGAGTCATAGGATTGCTCATAAAATGTATACTCCTGTTCTAATCCAAACATTGGCTCAAACTCTGAGAAATTTTCGGATGCTTCAAGACAAGCAGCACGTGTATTTGAAGCATGTGGAGTCATATCAACATTCAAAACTTCACACATAACTAATATGTTTTCTCCGCCTCTTAAAGGATCTTTGAATGTTGCAACTGGGCTTAAAACACAGTCTGATTGATCACCAGTAGCCTGTTGTGTACTTGATCCATCAAAACCCCAAAGTGGAGGTTCTGTACCTTGTTCCATAATTTTTGTTTTACTCCTTAGTTTGGCGGTTGGAGTTTGACCGTCTATCCATATATATTCTGCTTTTATTTTCATAGTTATCAATGTAGTATTTATTCTAATTATTGGTATATTTCAAATATTAAATAATTGTTTCAAGAAAATGATAACTGCATATATAAATTTAGATAAAAAACATGCAAATTTTTTGCAGTTATTTAAAGATGCTGGAATTAAAAAAATTGCATTAAAAAATATTCAAAATCAAAGTCAACTTGATATTGCACTAACCTCACTTAGTAAATATGGGGAAACAAAAAAAAGCCTCTCTGATTTGGAATCAGCATCAAAACCTGTCCCAGAGCTTATCGTATGTGAAGATGAAAATTTTGCTCAAACTGTGGACCTAATTAAAAATCCCCGTATTGAAATTATTTCATCAAAAAGTGAGCTGGCTGAAGTAAGTGCTCGCATTCATTCTCTACTTGGAGATACTAACTCTGAGAAGATAGAGTTTAAGGATTTAGTAATCAACCTTAAAACTTATGAAGCAAAGGCTGGTGATGTTTTATTAGATTTAACGTTTATGGAGTATGAGTTACTCAAGTTTTTTATTGAAAACCAAGATGATGTTTGGTCCAGAGAGCAGTTGCTAGAAAAAGTCTGGGGATATGATTACTTTGGTGGAGCTAGAACTGTTGACGTTCATGTCAGAAGATTGAGAGCAAAGCTTGGTGAAAATAGGTCTGAATGGATAAAAACTGTTCACTCGGTAGGTTACAAATTTAACTAAAGCTGTTACCGCAACCACAGGTTCTTGAAACATTTGGATTGTCTATAGAGAATCCAGTTTCCATTAAACCTTCTTTGTAATCTAAAGTAGCTCCTCTTATGTGGTCGACACTTTGGCCATCAACAACAATAGAGACTTCTCCATACTCTTCTGTAAAATCATTATCATATTTCTCTGTATCGAAAAACATTTCATAAGAAAGTCCGGAGCAACCTCCTGGTTTAACTCCCATTCTTAAAAAGCTTCCTTCAGCACTTTCCGCTACTTTTAACTCTTTAAGTTTTTTAACGGCACTATCAGTTGCTAGTACTACTCTTGATGATTTTATTTGTAAATCCATACTTTCATTATACCAAATATTGGTTTATTCAATAAATTAATAATTACATGTTTTCATATTGACTTTAAAATAACATTATGACGCAAAACGATATTCTCTTAAAACACCTCTCAACAATAGTTGACCCAGAACTAGGTGTAGATATTGTTGAACTAGGTATGGTCAAAGACATTACCTACAAAGATGCGACTGTATTTATTCAACTAGCTTTAACAATTGCTGAATGTCCTATGAGAAATCAAATAGAGACTGAAATCAATCGCAAACTTTTACTAATGGAGAATATAGATAAAGTACAAATTGATGTAGTCGCTATGAACAAAAAAGATAGAAGTGCGGTAATGGAAAAAGCCCGAAAAAAAGCAAGAGATAATGCAAATGAAACAAAAATTGATCCACAAACAAGAGTTATCGCCATTGGGAGTGGAAAAGGTGGTGTAGGTAAATCAACAATCTCAACAAATATAGCTCTTGGCCTTGAAAAACAAGGATATAAAACAGGATTATTAGATGCAGATATATGGGGATACTCTATCCCCCGTTTATTAGGTATTCAGGCCCGTTTAGAAGCTGGAGAGGATAAAAAAATAATCCCTTATAAAAGAGGGAATCTCGAAGTAGTCTCTACTGGTTTAATTACAGAAGACGAAGATACAGCACTAATGTGGCGAGGGTTAATGTTAAGTAAAGCTCTAGAGCAATTTCTTAATGATGTCTCATGGGGGAAGTTAGATTATCTCATTATTGACTTACCTCCAGGAACAGGAGATATACAAATGGCATTAGGAAGACTTTTGCCCCAAGCAGAGCTTATTGTTGTTACCACTCCACAAGTTACTGCCCAGAAGGTTGCAACTAGAGTTGCGGATATGGCAAAAAGAAGTTTTATACCTCTTTTAGGTGTTATTGAGAACATGTCATACTTTGAGACAGATACGGGACAAAAGTATGAAATATTTGGTGAAGGTGGAGGTGAAAAGCTTGCGGAGCAATTTGCAATCCCTCTGTTGATGAAAATTCCATTGAGTGAAAATACAACAATAGAAGCTGATAGAGGAATTCCACTAATAGAGCAAGAAATGGACACCCCAACAAAATCATCTCTTAATGAGTTGGTCAACAAGATAACTGATGTTTTACCACCGATTGCTGATGAGACTTGTACTGGAAGAATTGCAAAAGTTTTTGAAGAGTTAGGAAACTAATATTTATGGAAAATCTATCCGTAAATGCATTGGTAGATTCCTATCAAAACCATCTACCTAGAGAAATCTGCACAAACGTAGCAAAAGATATTTTTGAACAATTTTCTGATAAAGAAACTTTACTTAAGGAATATAAATTAGCAATCGATAATCTACTAATTAGTGAACAATTAAAAGTAATAAACTGTACAGGAACACTATTACACACAAACTTAGGAAGGGCTCAAACCAATGTCACTTTTGAAGGACATGCCTCAAATATAGAGTTTGATTTAGGAAAGCAAACAAGGGGCAATAGAAGTTCGTATCTATCTTACTCAATGAATTTATTGCTTGGTTCGGAAGCAGTGTGTTTTGTAAACAATAATGCTTCATCATTATTTTTAACCTTGCACTCACTTAAAAAAACCCAACAAGTAGATGCTGTAATAATCTCTAGGGGAGAAATAGTTGAAATTGGAGGTTCATATAGATTACCAGAAATAATTGCGGAAACGGGCTTAAAACTTATTGAGGTTGGGACTACAAATAAAACACACAAAAAAGATTACTCCACTGCTTTAAAAGGCAATCCACATGCAGTTGTTTTAAAAGTGTATAGATCTAATTTCTCAATTTCAGGATTTGTCGAAGAAGTCTCCATCAAAGAGTTGAAAATTATTGCGAAAGAATACGGTGCTCTCGTCATACATGATATAGGTAGTGGCTTGGTTGTTGATAAAAAATTCTTAGAGAAAAACAAGATCAGCTTTTTTAGCAATGAACAACATGTGCAAGACTCTCTGCTTGATGGTGCAGACTTAGTTATGTTCTCAGGTGATAAGTTATTTGGTTCTCTTCAGGCTGGAATAATCGCAGGAAACGAAGAACTAGTAACAAATATAAAAGAGTCTCCACTTTTTAGAACTTACCGATGTTCTCCAATTGTGAACTATGAACTCCAAAAAACTACTGGCTTATATCTTTCAAAAAAAGAAGGCTCTATACCGTTATGGCACTTTTTGACACTCTCCTATGAAGAACTTCTCAATAGGATTAAGAAAATCTCGGGGGTTTTAGATATAAAGCATACTGTGGAAGAAAGTTATTCATTAATTGGTGGAGGAAGTATGCCAGATGTAAAAATACCTTCTCCTGTAATAGCTATTCATACTTCTATAGATACCAATTTAATAAGTAAATTGGCAAGTCTAGATATTCCAATAATTCCAAGAATTAAAGATGAAAAGATAATTTTTGATTTAAGGTCTTCTTTTGAAATTGATGATGAACTTATTTCCAATGCATTAAAAAACCTATGACGGTACTTGCTACTGCTGGGCATGTAGATCATGGTAAATCTACTCTTGTAAGCTTTTTAACAGAACAAGAAACTGATAGATTGGCCGAGGAGAAAAATCGCGGACTGACAATTAATCTTGGCTACACCTTTTACGAATTCAATGATGAAATAACTTCAATTGTTGATGTTCCCGGACATAGTGATTTTTTTAAAAACACAATGGCAGGGTTTTCAAATGCTGATGCAATTTTGTTTGTTATTGATAGTACACAAGGGTGGTCAGAACAGTCAGAACAACATTTCAGGGCATTAATTGGACTTTCTAAACTCAACATTATATTCATCTTCACAAAGTTAGACCTACCAGAATCAAATGTTGAGGAAAACAAACTCATAGAAAGAATATCTAAGATAAAAGACTTAAACTATACAATCCTTAAATTTAATAAAAACTCAACAAAAAGAGCGGATCTCATTAAAGATATACAAGAATTTTTAAAAACCTTCTCAAATAATTATTCCTCTTTTTGGGTAGATAGAAGCTTTGTAATAGATGGGATTGGTAGGGTAATAACTGGTACCGCAGGAAAAAATTTTAGACTAGATAATCTATATTTATATCCTAGAGCTGAAAATGTTGAAATAAGAAGTATTGAGAGTGTTAACAAGGAATATTCTCAGACGTCTGGATCTCAAAGAATTGCTATATCTTTAAAAAAATCGAATGATATAACACCAAAGAGAGGAGATTTAGTATCTAATGATGTTCTGCAAATTTCTGATTTTATACTTTTTGAAATTCTTTCGGAAGACGCTGACAAAATGAATAACAATACCATCAAACTTTTTGTTGGAACTACAAATAAGCTTGTTCAGAGATTTTATGTCTTAAATGTTAACAAAAAGCAATACGCTGTTGCTAAATTAAATGAATTAGTTGCAATACCTGCTGGTGAAAAAATGGTCTTGCACAATATTGATAGTAATCAGTTCTATGGATGTGAGTTTATGATTCCACTTTTAAATAAAAATCTTGTAAAACACCTTATTAGAAAATCAAAAGATAGAACTGAGTACGATAGTCTGTTTGAACTAGTTCCTTTTACAACGATAAGTCAGGGAGTTGATGATATAAAAATAGGCAATCTATACACAGATTCTTCGACATTGAATAATATCCATAAGCATATAAGAGAAAACTTTGAAAAAATAAATAAACAAGGTGTTGCTAAGTATTTTTATGAGATATTTTTTATTAAAGAAGTAGATTTAGGTGATCTGTTTTCAAAGTTTGAAGATCTGTCTATAAAGGAAAACCAAATTAAATTGACACAGGACACTAGTGATGAAGATATAAAAATTTTAAAACTAATCTATAAAGACTTGGGCGATAAGTTAACTGTCCCAAATATAGATTTAAAAAAATATGATAGAGAAATTGTTAAAAATCTGTTTCTACAAGGAAAACTAATAAGAGTATCGAAAAATATTCTTTATACAGAAGAGCATCTAAAAACTGTTGTAGATATAGTTCATCAACTACCAGATATATTTACAATCTCCCAATTTAAAGAACTTAGTGGTCTATCAAGAAAATATGCTATTCCACTTTTAGAGGCATTAGACAACAAGTTGATAACAAAAAAATTGGACACTGAAGGAATTAGAGAAAAACTAGTCAGTTAAAACTAAGTTTCTCTTTCTTTCAACTTCATTCATTCCTCCCCAAACACCGAATGGCTCAGAGATTTCATAAGCTTCTTCTAAACATTCAAATTTTACAGGACAGCCATTACAAACTGATTTTGCTTTTAATTCTCTTTTTTCTCTATCTTCTTTTTTTTCAAACGTAGCTGGTGGAAAGAAAAGATTGCTACTGTGTTGTCGGCAGAGTGCGTCATATTGCCAGGTGGAAATGTTTATTTGTAACATACATGGACAATATTTAAGAAATTAGGAAAGGCAAAAGGTTTTTTTCGCGAAGTTATACGTTAGATTTCTAAATTTCCGTCATTTTCTATAATTTTATAAGAACTACCTTTACTATATTTTTTTTCAGGGTTTGACTCAACTCGTACTTCACTATCCCCAACTTTTACTAACACGGCATTACCATCTAAATTTTGAATAAACTCTGCGTCAGAGTCAACGTAAGACGTCATCGCACTTGTATCAGTAGTAAGACGAGAACGAATAACCGTTGGTATCGCTATAAAGTAAAAGAAGGCTAGCCCAATAGATATAAAAGCTAGCATAATATTATTTACACTTATTACATAATCGCTGAACATAACAAAAGATGAAGTAACAAGAATTCCAAAAGCTAAAATGCCTAAGCTTGAAAAATAACCTCTCGAAAGTATTTTCAAATAGATCATATAAGCAACTATGAATATTCCAATTCCCAAATAATTGATGCCAAATTCTTGAAAAGGTAAAGACGATATGACTACTAATAACCCTCCAATAAAAGCCATGATCCCTGGCCCAATAGCAAATAGCTCAAGACCTATAAGAGCAAAGCCCAGAACAAAAAACATATATGTAAAGATTGGTTCTGAAATTGCTATATAAAACCTCTCCATAAGAGATGGTTTTAAAAAGTTTATTGCTTCAAATGTATCCTCTTTGATGGTGAGTCGAACATCATTTGAAAAACTTTCTGAGTCATTGATGTTTTCTAAAAATGCGCCCAAAGAACCAACGACCAAATAATCTTCAAAAATACCCTCTTCGTCGTCGATAATTATTTTTTGTTCCGCAAAGTCACAAGTATGCTCTAAACAGTATTTATCCTCCAGCTGTTGAGTAAATGGAACATTGATTATTTCAGTTCCAGGAACATATCCTAGAATATCAAAACCAGCTGTTACTAAATAATCAATTTCAATTGAGTATGGGCCTACCCACATAGCTTTTATGAAGTCCTTATCTGAGATTAGATTTTCGAACTCATTTACGGCCTTTTCGCTGTATTTAGTAGAACTGTATTGGATAACAAGTAAGTCGTTTTGAGTGTATTGTATGTCATCTATATGCCTTTCGATCGAACGGACATGAGCAGATGAGAAAACTCCATCTATTTCAAATATATTTAATTGGCTAACGCTGATTACCAATAAGGCAATCGAAGAAATTATATTAATCATTCTTATTCCATTTTAAAATTACAGGGTACTATTCTTTGAAAACTGTGAAGATTTTTATAATAAGTGATAATAATTGGGTTAAAGAATCAGTTGAGAAATATCTTGATTTTGAAAATACAATTAATTCAAGTTCAGAGATTGAAGATGTTGATTCAGTATACGACTACATATTTGTAGATATGCAGGTTAAAAGTAATGGTGGACCATCTCTAATAAGAGAACTGAAGAGAAGTGATCTCACTAAAAATACTAAATTCATTCTACTTGCAGATAGAGAAGCAGATGAGTTTCAAGCAAAAAGAGTTGGTGCAGATTATTTTATAGTAAAGCCATTATCAAAGGCAGCTATGAATCTTGTCTTTAAGAACTAATGGTTTTATTTAATCGTTCAAAAAATTCTTTTTCGTATTCCTCAAATTCTTTTGAAGTTAAGTCGTAAATAAAAAATCTATTTAGAAGAACCGCAAACTCTAGTGAGAGCTTTTTAACAATATCTTTATCTTTTATACCTATTTCTTCAAGAAGTTGAGAAAGTACTTTGTTTTGAAATAACTTAAATCTTGCTTTGTAATTCACAATAAAATACTGAGAGTATAGATTTATGCACAATATCTTATTCTCTTTCATTAATTTAATATAAACTTCATAAAAGTAAATTATTTTTTGCTTTGAGTCAGATGGTTCGTTTTCATTAAAAACATTTAATACATAATTTCTACAATAAACCAAAATATCATAATAAAAATGTTCTGGACTGCTGTTGAAATGATTGTAGATACTAGTTTTAGAAACATTTGTATATTCTGCAAGAGAATTCAAAGATAAGCTGGAAATTGGCTTGGTACTAAGTAACTTTACACCAGCTTCAAGAAGTTCTTTGTGCACTTCATCATATTTTTGTTGAGCTCTTACAACTCTTTCATCTACCATTTAGACACATTTCATTAGATACGTTTTTAGATTACTTTGAAATTATTTAAACACAAATTATAAGTGAAAAATAAGAAAAAACGCCCTATTTAATCAAATATGCTTTACAATCTAATGTATAAATTGAGTATTAACTTTGACATTGTTTTATATATAGTTTTTTTCTTGAGCTTAGTACTTTCTGGTATGCTTTCTGGTTCTGAAACAGCGATTACCTCTATTCCAATTCAAAAAGTGCATCAATTAGAAGATTCTAGGAAAAATAACAGAATAAAAAAAGCAAAAGACAACATTGAAAAAACTATTGGTGGAATATTAGTCGGTAACAACTTTGTTAATATATTAATGGCATCTGTAGCCACGTTGATTTTCGTAAGACGATTTGGCGAAAGTGCTGGTAGTGCATTAGCGACTGTTTTTACCACAATCATTGTTTTAATATTTGGTGACATAACTCCAAAAACCCTAGCTACAAAACTTCCTATTGCATTTTTGTCAAAAACTACATTTTTAGTTGAAATCTTGTCGAAAATATTTGCACCTTTTACAAACAGTATCACAAATGTAATTATGAAATTTGTTAAAAATACTGATGAAGACGATGCTGAAGTGACTGAAGCTGATATTCAGGCATTAACAGCATTAGGTGAAATTGAAGGACAAATACTACCTGCTGAAAGAGAAATCATTGACTCATTGCTAGATTTTTCAGATCGGCCTATAAAAGAAATCATGACGCCGAGAGTAGATGTATTGTTTTTATCACTACCCGTCAGTCTTGATGATGTAAAAAAAGTTGTAAACGATAAAAGAATTTCCAGAGTTCCTGTTTCGAAAACGGAATCTCTAGATGATACATTTGGTGTTGTTTATGTGAAGGATTTAATAAATCTAAACGATCCAACTGAAAGTGTAGAAATAGAGAGCTTGATTAAAGATGCTATTTATCTTCCAGAGTATACCACTGTCCTTTCGGCCCTAAATATTCTCCGAGAAAATAAATCAAGTTTCGCATGTGTGATTGATGAAAATGGTGGTATCGAAGGTGTTGTTACAATCAAAGATGTTCTTTCGGAGTTTGTAGGTGATTTACCAGACGAACATGATCAAAGATTTTCTGGTATTAGAAGATTAGGCCCTGGTCAGTGGCGAATAGATGGAAAAACTGATATTGATGACTTTGAAGAATTTTTTGGTCTTGAGGAAAGTGGCAAAGATGTTGCTACAGTTGGGGGGCTTTACCTGAGTCATAGTGAACAGCTTCCATCAGAGGGTGAAAAAATAACTATAAACGGCCTAGAAATAACTGTCGTAGAGTTAGACAGTAGAAGAATTGAATCCGTAGTAGTTAAAAAAATAGCTAAGAAATAATTTATCACAATCCACTAGAGTAAAAGTATGCAAGTTTTATATGCCTTAATTCCACTCTTAGGAGGTTGGTTGGTATATGGCCTTATTGCATCTCTATTTCTGAAAAGAGCCAGTAGTAGAGATTATTTGCTACTTATATCCTCTGGGCTTATTGGAGGGCTTATTGGAGGCTCTATAGGTGAAGGCATGGACATACCTGGGAATCTATGGTGGATGAGAGAATTGCTAAAAATTGGAGTCACAATTGTAGCAATGTATACGATTCAAATTATCAGACTACAAGTTTACAATTTTAAAAATAAAAACTAGTTTTTTGGGACTCTGGCTGCTTTTAATAAACTTGCATTTTCGTCAATCAAACCGCATCTTTTTGAAAGTAGTTTTGTGTTAAATGCAAATAGGTTTTTTCTCCAAGTAGCTATAAAGCCATACCCACCTGCTTCATCTAGCTTTGCAAAAGCTGCATCAAGATCTTTTGTAGATTCGGCTATGACAACTGGTAGAGTTTCATAAGTTGCATCATAATCTTCAGAAGGTTCAATTTTAGATGAAAGTAGCAATGTTTCTAGAAGTGAACTACTCATTGTCTAGCAACTCCTCAAATTTCGATAAAAAAAGTTCTTCATCTTCTCCATCAAGCACGATCGTGAAGGGCTTGTCTTTGGCTATGCCAAGACTTAATATACCAATCATACTTTTTCCATCTTTTTCAATGAGTTTTTCTTCACCAGTCTGTGGATTTTTCTTATTAAATTTAACTTTTACTGTACCATCAAACTCTTGTGCAATCTTAACGAATAGACTTGCAGGCCTTGCATGTAAACCAACTTCATCTTTAACAACTAATTCTTTTTCTAACATTTACAAACCTAGCCTTTCAATGTAATTATCACTATAGTTTCCAATTTCCCAAAACTCACTATATATATTAGTTTTTCCCTTTTTTAAGACTGTCTTGTTAAAACTACTGAAACCTTCAACTTGTGGAAAGTCTTCATGGATAATTATGTCCAATACAATTCTGAATGTATTGACATCTTTATTATTGTTTATCAATAGTCTTAGAGGGTATTCAAACCTTTCATTTTTAGAAAATTTAATTTCAGGATTTCTGGCAATTCTGTCTACCTGATCTTTTATATCTGGAAGCGCAAATCTATCAAGAATAGTTCTACCAAAATCATCTAAGTTTTCATCTGTTTTAGAAAATAAATAATATGCTTCAGATAAACTCTTCACAGCTTGTTCTGCAAACTCTCTTCCTTCTGTACTTGAAATTATCTCATCAATATAAAAATTACCCTTTGAAAGTCCGTAATAAGCAAGTTTTAAATGGAGACCATTTAAAAGCCATAACTTTTTATAAAATTCATTTTCATAATTTTTATAAGAAACTATTTTTGATGAATCGAGGGGTTGTAATTCAGTTGCATCATCCAAAATAATTGATCCATAAGTTTCTACAACAACGTCTAAAGACATTAAAGGCTGGGGAGGAACAATTTTGTCTACAACTGCATCAATAATTTTTAAATTAGGGTTGGGAGATTTTATTTTTGATCCTGTATTGCTCGATGCTCTGTACATGTTTTCAAAAGCTATAAATACTTGTTCTTCTTTGTGGTCAAGCATGGCTACTTTTTCAAAGATTCCCTCTACAAACTTTGGTCCAACAGAAGTTGTAACTATGTCAGCACTTAGCAATACTTCATTTAATTTTTGAGTATCTTCTAAATGTACTGCTCTAATATTTTTTATTTTCTGCTTGTTAAATCCATTTATATCAAGAGATTTTATTGTATATTGACCTTGTTCGTTTATTTGATTAACTATATCTGTGTTTACATCTACAAATATCACTTCACAGTCATTATCTTGAAGTACCGGAGCAATGAACCCTCTTCCTATATTGCCAGCACCAAAATGAACAGCGTGTTTCATAGGCTCATAGATAAAAGATTAAAAATATTTTCTACAGATGATTCTTTCCAAAGTTTTTTAGCATCTTCCTCTTCTTCTATTGCATCAGCTAAAGCTGATAATACTCCCATGTGATCATCGGAATTGGCTGCAATGCCGACAATTACATACGCCATCTCCTCGTTCCAAAAAACTCCATCAGGTACTTGGATTACACTGATTCCAGTGTGTTTAACATGTTTAGAACCCTCTGCCATGCCATGAGGTATGGCAACACCATTGCCTATATATGTGGCAAAAGATTGTGTTTCAAGCTTTTCGAGCATTGATTGGATGTATTCTTTCTCTACATAGCCATTCTGAAAAAGAATTTCTCCAGCCATAATTGTTGCATCTTCTTTTGAAGTAAATGCTTGGCCTGTAACTATAGATTCTTTGACTAATACCTCATTTTGATTCATGAAGAGGTGATTTCATTACCCTCTGATAAATCTGAAATAAGTTTTTTAAGAGATGGGTCATTCATAAACATTGTAAATTGAACGATAACTGCATTTTCAGGTGCTGCTGCCTTTGCTGCTCCAGAAAGTCCTGTGTGACAGACAACTATATCGGAGTCTGCAGGAATTTGGGTTGCAGGTGCATGAACGATTTCTACATCTAATCCAGCTTTTTTTGCTTTTTTAATTAGGCCATTTTTAACCATTAAACTTGATCCGGCACCAGCTTCACACGCTAGGCAAATCTTTTTGACATCCGCTGCTTGTATTGAACTCATATTTTCCTCCAAAAAAAATTGACTTGAGGATTTTACTCCCCAAGTCAATTATAACTTAATAGTTTATGTTAGACAGTAGGTATATTGCTTTCGATAGTAGCTTCTACGCCTGCGTCTGTTTCTTTGATTGGGCGAGCTCTTAGTAAGATAACACCGACTACAGCAGATGCTGCTGTTGCGATTGCCACTCCACCGAGAACTGCAAATGCCCCACCTTTTGGAAGCATAGCAATGTATGCAAAAATACTTCCTGGTGATGGAGGTCCTACAAGACCTGCTCCGGTTGCTACGAACCAAAGGTCAGCTGAAATTCCACCAGCCCACATTGCGATGATCATAATTGGATGACCAAGGACATATGGGAAATAGATTTCGTGAATTCCTCCAAAGAAATGGATAATTATTGAGCCAGGTGCGGATTCTTTCCACATGCCTGTACCAGCAAACCAATATGCTAGAAGTAATCCAAGTCCTGGACCTGGGTTTGTTTCTAGTAAGAAATATATTGATTGACCAGCTTCTGCTGACTCAGCTGCTCCAAGAGGTGTTAACACACCTTGGTTTACAGCATTGTTCAAGAACAATACTTTTGCAACTTCAATAGGAATGTCAGCTAACGGAACTAGACCACTGTCTACTAACGCTGCTGCACCATTTCCTAATGCTTCTGTTATTGCATCAAGTATTGGACTGATAATGTTAAAAGCTAGAACAGCAAGACCCCAACCCAAAATACCGAGTGAGAAGTTGTCATATAACATCTCAAAACCTTCTGGTATATTGTCTTGTAATCTACTATCCACTTGCTTCAGTACCCAAGCTGCTGCTGGACCAATGGCCATAGCACCTAGGAACTGTGGTGAAGATGTAGCAACAATAATTGCTGTTGTAACAACTGCACCGATTACACCACCTCTATGACCATGAACCATTTTTCCACCTGTATAACCTAATAGAAGTGGAAGAAGAGTCAGAATCATAGGACCTACCATTTGGACCAAATCTTCGTTTGGCAACCAACCAGTAGGTATATAAAGTGCTGTAATTAAACCCCAAGCAATGAAAGCACCAATATTAGGAATAACCATTCCTGACATAGCACCGCCAACGCGTTGTATGGATTCTTTCATATTACAATCCCCCTAACGATCGTTTTTGTTGAATTTTTCAACAATATCATTATAAAAGTAGGTTTTGATGTTTCACTTTGACTTTCGTTCATCTAAAATTAAATATGTAACTAAATTGTTGCTAAAAAGTCTATTTTTTAGACCAATTCAACAAAAAAGACTTGATTCATTAAAAAAAGGGGTTTTTTTGAAAAATATACTTATTTTTCTTGTTTTAATTGTCTTTTTGGCGGCAATTTCTATCGGAGCAACAGGATCTTTAGTTTCAGGAACATCAGGTGTATTTAATAAGGTACAAGGTGAGGTTTTTCAGGAAACATCCAGTGAAGTCATTATTGAAGATGATAAATTATTCATTTCTATAAATAAAAAAGATAAAGAAAATACTGAAAAAAGTGTTATCGATTGCCTTAATTTTTACTCGGATAAGTACCCTGATCTACTGGTATACACCTGTGAGATAGTTGTTAGAACTAACATAATTATTGATGATAGTTGTAATTACTTAACTGGAGTACTGACAAAGAAGTACGCAGAAGAATCTATAACTTTAAACTACAACAGTAGCTGTTAGTCAAATAGAGAGCCGAGTAGACTTTCTCCCTCAACTTCAATTTCTGCAAGAGGCTCACCTACATTAACCATCGAACCTTCTTCAGCAATTAGTTTTGTAATTTTTCCATCAAATGGACTATCTAGATCCATATCGACCTTGTCGGTAGCAATCTCAGCTATCACATCACCTTTTTTTACTTCATCTCCAACATTTACTTTCCAAGTTAACAGTTCTGCTTCTGTCATTTGGTCAGACATCGCAGGAAGAATAATATTTTCATTGCTCATTTTCAATCATCTCCTTTATTTTTTGTACGATATCCTCTTCTTGAGGTATCACTGTTGTTTCTAAATGTTTTGCAGACGGCATAGGACTATGTAGACCAGCTAATAATTCTGGTGATTGATTTAGTGCTTTGAATGCACGAGAAGTAACTACTTCAGATATTAAGGTAGAGCCAACAGAGCTACTCGCAGGGGCTTCTTGGCAAACTAATAGTCTTTTAGTTTTCTCAACTGAGTTAATTACTGATTCTGAATCCATAGGTGCTAAAGTCAATAAATCAATAATTTCAATAGAGTAATCTGTTAGGGAATCTTCTTTTGCAGCACTTATAACACTATTTACCATGTTTGAATATGAGACAACAGTAATATCATTCCCCTCTTGAATAACTTTTGATTTACCAAGCTCTGATGAATCACTAGGCATAGGTCCTAAATTTACTTCGGACTTAAGTTTGTAAATTAACTTATGTTCCATAAAAATTACAGGATTTGGATCAACGAAGGAAGCTAAAAGTAGATCAAATGCATTTTGAGGATTTGATGGAGTTACAACTTTTAAGCCTGGTACGTGACAAAACCATGACTCTAACGACTGACTGTGTTGTGCTGCTGCACCTGTACCAGCGCCACTAGCTCCTCTTACAATCATTGGAACATTCACTGCTCCTCCATACATGAAATGTAATTTCGCAGCCTGATTTACAATTGGATCCATCGCATTTACAATAAAGTCACTAAATTGCATCTCAACAATTGGCTTAGAGCCAGTAATAGCTGCACCGACGGCTAAACCGGCAATAACATCTTCTGAAATTGGTGTATCTTTAATTCTTTCATGACCATATTTTTCTAACAAACCATCTGTTACGCCAAAAGCCCCACCATATACTCCTATATCTTCACCTGCAATGAATGTTGTATCGTTTGAGTCTAAACAAAGAGATAGTGCTTCTTTGATTGCTTGCCCTGTTGTCATTTCAGGCATAAGAATCCTCCTCTAAATTGGTTTTAGGACTTTCAGGTGATTCTAAAGCCTTTTTAACTGATTCTCTGATTAGGTTTTTTACTTCGACTTCAACCTTTTTTAATTCGTCAATTTCTACTTTTTCTTCAGTTAATTTACCAATAAATCGTTTCAAAGGATCTTTTTCTTCTTTCCAAAAATTAATTTCATCTGATGTTCTATACAAATTACGATCAGATTTTGAATGACCTCTATATCTATAAGTTACAGATTCAATAAACATTGGTTTTCCTGAACTTTTTATTTTTTCTTTACACTTAGATACAGTCTCATAGACCTCTTCAACATCGTTACCATCTATAGAGACACTTTTGATTCCATAAGATTCAGCTCTTTGAGTAATAGAACCTCCTGCAACAGCATTTTCTGACGCCATGGACATGCCATATTGATTATTTTCACATACAAATAAGACTGGTAGGTCCCAAAGAGAAGCAAGGTTTAATGCCTCATGAAATGACCCTTCGTTTACAGCACCATCTCCAAAAAAACAAAGAACAATATTTTCAATTTTTTGCATTTTTAAAGATAGAGCTGCTCCTACTGAAATTGTTAAACTACCTGCAACAATTCCATTTGCACCTAGGTTCCCATTTGATAAATCGGCAATATGCATAGAGCCACCTCTGCCTCTACAGTATCCATCCTCTCTGCCGAGTAATTCAGCAAACATTTTGTAAGGGTCTGCACCTTTTGCTAAACAGTGGCCATGGCCTCGATGAGTAGAAGTAATTAAATCTTTTTTTTCTAAAGCTAGGCATGCACCAGTAGCGGTAGCCTCTTGCCCAATAGATAAATGCATAGTTCCGTGCAACAACCCCCTTGAAAACATCTCTTCCAAGGCCTCTTCAAATAAACGAATAAGGAGCATCATTCGATATAGTTCTAATTTATTTTCTTTACTCACTTTTACCTTTTTAATTATTTTGTTTACTGCGTAACTTATTTATTAGGTTGTCAGGCAGTTCAATAGAGTCTCTAGGAATAGGTTCTCCTTGTTTAACCTCTCCGACAACGGTTGCTCCCTCAATCAGACCTAAGGGGGCTAGCCCCTCTGTTTCTGAATAGGGGTAAGCAACTCCATAGGAGCAGAAGCCACCAATTCCATCTATTGTGTCTCCGGGTTTCAAATTTTTCTTTGCATGACCAATTACCTCTGAAATCCATGTTGTTGGCTGTAGTCCTGGTTCGTTATTAATAATTGCCATTCCAACACTTCTTGGTGCTTCGACAGAAGCTAAATGATAGGGCCTGTAAAGAGTGTAATAAGGGCCTTCACCCATAGACAGATATGCCATTTCCTCAATAATTGTTGGGTTATCTGTTGTAACAATTGAAAATACTCCTGGCGCTGGTCCAAAAGCAAAATCTACTCTCCCAGGTTCTTTCAAAACACCTCCATCTGATGTTGGAATTAGAGTCTTGTTTAGCTCTGAAACTTCACTAACAGGCCCATTCATTCCAACCTTGTCTAAAGGCATGCCTATGCCATTAGACAAAGAGGTCATCTCAATCATTGTTTTACTACCATCTACAAAGCTTGCAAGCATTTTTGGATTCATATTTTTTTGTACTGCTCTTTCTTTTAATGAATCAGGTGTAGCAGTTTGATCTAATGGATTGTTTTTTCCTTTTCCAATACAAACTACTTCAAAACCTATATCAACTGAGAAGTCATACAATTCCTTGCATGCCACAGGTTCATCCCCATTTGCAACACTATATACTATTCCTTTTTCTTTTGCTTTTTGAGCTAGGTATAGACCTATCGTGATATCTGTTTCAACATTAAGCATTAAAATATGTTTACCTGCTTCAATACAACTTGAGGCTACTTCTGCACCAACCCATGGAACCCCTGTAGCTTCAAATACAATATCTATTGGAAGTTCTGCCAACTGTTTGGCGTCGTTAACTATTCCGCCATGACCGTTTGAGATTGAAGAAATTGCATCTTTGTTATGCCCTATACTTTTCATGCCAGCAAGACCTAAGGCGTTTTCTGCTCTTTTATTGTCAATGTCAGCACAAGCTACTAATTCCATGCCAGGAATACGACTAATTTGAGCTGCTAAGCCAGAACCCATTTGCCCAGCACCAGCAAGGCCAATACGTACTGGCCTTCCCAAATCTTTCTCTCTTTTAATAAGTTCTTGTGTGAAGTTCATTTAATTAATCTCTATCGTGTCGTCTACTTTTACTTCTGGCTTATTGGAAAAACTACAATTAACATCTCCAGGTAATGCTGCTTCTGTTGATGAATCAAGTTTTAGAACTAGGTGACCTAAGTTAACAAAATTTTCATTTGCTACGGGGCCAACTGCTGTAACCGTGAGCTCTTCGTTAGATAAATTTATTGTTGTTCCAACTACAATTTCTCCAGTAACTTCTTTTAACTCATGGACAACGGCTACATCTTGTAGTTCTTCTGGAGCATTGTCTCCAAAAAATACAACTATTCCCTCTTCTAAAAATAAGTGGGCTTGTTCCCCAATTTTTACTATTTTAGAAGAGTAGACCCCCACTATATTTCAGTAATCTGATCTTCGCCTACGCCTGAAACAAAGTTTTCTTCTCTAATGAACTGGGCCAACGGACCTGCTGGAGAAGTGTCATGTATGTCAATGGTTGGAACACCCTTCATTGGATAAACTCCTATTCTTGCAGTTCCACCGCAGTCAATTACCGCACAGGCCATAGCTTTAAAACCACCCTCTGGAGATGATTTAAAACCGTCAAATGGCTCTGCACCAGTCATATCTGCAATTTTTTGTGCTACTGGATGAATACCTCCACCGGTAATACAAACAACATATTTTTTTTCATCTGTAGGCTTTACTTCTAATGGGCCTCCCCATCCTCCAGGTCCTCTTTCGATTTTTACCTTTTTGTATTCTGCCATTTTTGCTCCTTAAATTATCTGTGACGCTCTAATTTTACTCAGAGCGCCACAAAAAATGAAATTGTTGTCTTTGAAGTTTACAAACCTAGTGCAAACAACCAACCAACAACAACTGAGATAGGTCCAGTTATCATTCTACTTGTTAGAACGGCTGGAACACCAATCTCTACTGTTTCCGGTTCTGCCTCACCTAATGCGAGACCTACTGGAACGAAATCACAACCAACTTGTGGGTTGATTGCAAATAATGCCGGCAGTGCCATAGAAACATCTACGTTTCCACGTCCAATCTCTGTTCCAACTAGAACACCAACGATTTGAGCTATTACAGCTCCAGGTCCTAGCAATGGTGACAAGAATGGAATTGAACAAACGATACAGACAAGCATCAAACCAACAAGGTTATTTGCAAATCCTTTAATTCCTTCAGCTATAACATCTCCAACTCCTGTTGAAAGGATTAATCCGATAACACCAGCAACGAATGCCATGAATGGAATAATTGTTTGAATACATAGCTGTATAGCATCTCGACCTGCTTGAAATAGTTTTCCAACTACTCCACCAACAGATCTACCTATTTTTTCAATCATACTTTGCATTATTCAGCACCGACCTTTCTTGAAGACATTATTGAATAAATGATGTCAGTTGTGACACCTCTAATCAAAATAACGACAAGCCCAGCAAGTAAATATCTTACTGCTAAAGGCGTTACTAATTCTGGAGCCGCAATCTCAACTCCAGCAGCAATTCCTAACCATACGAATAACTCTCCACCATTTGCATGTGGAAATATTCCCGTAATTGGATGAACAAAACTAACTGCAGCATCATAGAATGCTGGTTTGTTTTTTTCTGGTAAAAAAGTACCGAATGTATAGCAAACTGGGTTTGTCAGCATAAACACAGCTACAAAAGGTAGCAATGTATATCGAACTGGAACATACATCCAGCCCTCCTGAGCAGCCCACTTGGCAAAGTTTTCAACCTTATCTTCACCAATGAATTTGACCAATGCATTTACTGCGGTCAAAAACACCACTATCAACGGGATAATACCAGTAGTCAAGCTGACAAATACATCTGCTGATGTTCTAAAAACACCAATAAACGCATCGGCCATACTAACTAATGTGTCCATTTTTCCCCCTTCTTTATATTTCTAATTAGAAACACTCTCTGAATCCTCATTAATTTTTTTAATTAATGTATTTGCAGCCATGGCCGCAGCATCATTAAGTGGATCTTTTCCGCCAGAGTCCGAAAACTCTGACAAACTTTTGTTAATCATCTCTGTAACTTGTTGTCCTTTTGCAAAAACTGTTGTTCCTTTGAGTGTTATAGCGTCGACTATAATTTTTTGAGGATTGGCAGACATGGCTAGATAAACTCTTTTTCTTCCCCATTTGGGCTGATTGGTACCTATAGCAACAGTTAAATTTTCACCGTGTAGTTCTTTTACAACATTCATAAAACTTACTGCTTGTTTTTTTGCAAGCTGCATTTGTAGAACCCACATACCAGCAAGTCCTAAAAACAAAGCTCCTAATGCAATAGGTGATTCTAAAATAATTAATTTCCCTTACTACTTAATTACATTCTATATTCAAAGAGTTTTGGTTTGCAATTTTTACAAGTAAAAATTTAATTTTAGATATAACGGCTTAGAAGAATGGTGCTAAGTAGATGTGTCCTATTCTTGAGTAATTATTTTTTCTAATTCAAATATATCCTCAATAAAAGTTACTTTCATATTTTTTGGGTCTCCAGGGACAATCACTGCCTCACGACCTACATATTTGGAGACGCACTCTGTAGTATCGACGGCCTGCCAGTTATCTAATTTTGCTAATTCATAAGATTTCCACAATTCATCTGCTGGGAATATTTGAGGAGTTTGTATTTCAACAATGGTTTCATCTTCAGAATGATCTGAATTGGAACCTTTTTTTAAAGAAATATTTTTTGAGTTAAAACCGGGTGCTGAAGCTCCGTTTTTTCTAGCGACATCGATTAATTCATCTAGTAAATAAGAAGGTAATAAAGGTCTGGCTCCATCATGGATTAAAATTAAATCATCTTCTGATACGTTTCCAGAATTTTTAAGGTACATAAGACCCTCATACTCACTGTCATGCCTAGTTTTTCCCCCTACTGTTACACCCACTAATTTTTCAGTGTCGACAAGCTCAATAACCCTATTTGTTTTTTCCCAATCTTCTTCACGAATTACAAGAAGTATTGAATCTACATCTTCAGATTTCTCTAGAGTTTCAAGAGGCCAACAGAGTGCAGGTTTTCTTCCAATTGGAAAATACACTTTGTTTTCTTCATCAGTAAATCTATGACTTGAGCCGCCAGCTAATAATATTGCATGAGTTTTCATATATTTAAGTCGCTTAATAATTCTCTAACTTCTTTGCTATTTTTTGATTTAAGAATTTTAAGCTTTAGTTCATTTGTATCAAAAGAATTTAGATTAATCAATTTATCATAAACAAATGGTGCTGCCGACGGTGACATACTGAATTTGCGCAACCCTAAAATATACAAAACCACAGCTGCATCTGGATCAGAGGCCATCTCTCCACATACAGAAACTTCTTTATTGGTTGATTCTCCAACTTTGAAAACATTTTCTAGAACCCTAAGAATTGCGGGATGTAGTGGGTCTTGGTATTCAAATAGACTGGGGTTGCCTCTATCAGCTGCCATTATGTATTGAGTTAAGTCATTGGTGCCAATTGAGAAGAAGTCTACATACTCAGAAAAATCTTCTACGAGTATTGTTGACGATGGGGTTTCTATCATTATTCCAACTTCCGGAACTTTTTTATTTAAATTTTTAGCGATCTCTAAAATTATATTTTTACTTTTTATAAAATCTTCGATAGTTGAAATCATAGGGAACATTATTTTTACACGATCTGCATCTTTAGAAGTAAGGATTGACTCGATTTGTGTTCTAAATAGTTCTTCAATTTGAAGCGAAAGACGTATTCCCCTAACTCCTAAAAAAGGGTTTTCTTCAACCGGTAAGCTTAAATAAGCTACTTGTTTATCTCCACCTATGTCAAGTGTCCTATAAGTTATTGTTCCAGTAAACTTTTGTTGTATTTTTTCTAGTATCTCTTTTTGTTCATCAACCGTAGGAATTGATGACCTGTCTAAATAAATAAACTCAGACCGGAACAATCCTATAGAATTTAAAAAATCGTGATTGAAAGACTCAATCTCTTCATTAGAGCCTACATTGATTAAAAACTCAAAATCTTGTTCTTTGTATGAAGATTCCGTAAAGTTAGTTCTTATCTCTTCTTCGCGTTTTTTATTTTTGTTCATCGTCTCTATAACTTTTTTATCTGGATTTATAATCAACTCTCCACTTGATCCATCTAATGCAATTAGGTCTTCGTTCATTATTTCTTCAATACCTTTTCCAACACCAATAACACACGGTATACCCAAATTTTTTGCTACGATCACGGCATGAGAAGTTGGGCCACCATCTTTTAGAATAATTCCTACTACATTTCCCAGATTCATAGAAGAGGTGTCTGCGGGAGTTAAATCATCTGCAACAAGTATTGAATTTTCACTTAGATTAACTTTTATCTCTTTTTCCTGCATTGTGTTTATTAGATGTTTGCCAACTGAGAGAATGTCTTCTGCTCTCTGTTTAAAATATTCATCTTCCATACTTGCCAATATCTTGGCACTCGAATCAAATATACTGTATACCTCTTTAACAGATGCTTGATTGTCAGCTGTCACTTGTCCTGTGATTTCAGGATCTTGAAGTATTAATGTATAAGCATCTAAGACATCTGCTTCTTCTATTCTGTCATTATCTTTGAAGGTTTTAATTTGTGATTCGAATTTAGAAATAAGTTTTGTAACAGCCTCTTGAAATATTATCTTTCCGTTGGTGTCTAGGTCAACATTATTTATATACACATAAGCTTTACCAATTGAACTTCCAATTGAGACACCATTTCCATTAACACTTTTCATTATTTCATCAAGTTACACGGAAAAAAAGCTTTTTGCAATGTTGGATTACTTCAAAACAACATTATTTTTATTGTATGAAATATTTACTTCTTAATTTTAAAGAAACCCCTACATATGGTTGGGTTGAATACTCAAAAGACAAAGGATTAATTAAATCTGAGGAGAAGGATTTTACAAATTTAAATGAAATTATGAATCTTATGAATCATGAAACTTGTGTAATTATTGATGAACTTGCGACAGATGAACCGACACTTTCAATTTCTCTTGAAAATATACTTAAGTCAGACTATTCAATAACAACTCAGAAAGTTACTAATGCAATCAAAAGAATAAACTCTTCAGGAAAAGTAATAAAACACTTAGATCGAGATAACTATCAAAGATTATCAACTCCAATTAAAGCTAACAGAGAATCAATAAAAAAATATTTTGAAGAGTATTCTGATTGGGATTTTGAAAAATACTTAAAATTAAACAACCACTCTTATAAAGATTATCAAACCTTTGAAGCTGGTTTAATCCTAGAATCAAAATAAATCTGACCAATACCTACAAAAACAACCAAAATAAATCCTACTGATTGCCTTAGAGTGAGTGTCTCGCTTAGTAAAATAGCTCCTAATACAACTCCTGTTACAGGTTCTAAATAGGAGATTGTACTCACTGCTATAGGTTTAATTATTTTCACAACATACCAATAAGTCATGAGTCCCACGCCAGTCAAAAAGAATCCAAGAAACATACTTACCTCAATATTTTTAACTAACCAATCTTTAGATTCATAAGTAAAGTTAATAAGAATTAAGGCAGCAACTAAAAGTTGTGCAAATGCAACCTTAAGACCTCCAAGCTTAGAGCTATACGATTCTCCAATAGTAATTATTAAAGACAAGCTTATTGCACTTACTAATCCATAAATAACTCCTTCGAGAGACTTTATGTTTGAAATATCTAAAAGATTATATAGACCAAAAAAGCCTCCACATATTAAAGCTACTTGATATACCTTTGGTTTATTTCCTCGTAAAAATTCAATTAAAAGTACGAAAAGGGGATATGAAAAGACAAGTCCAATTCCAACTGCAATTGAATTCAACTCTATAGATTCAAACATTGTTACCCAGTGAATAGCTAAGAGGGGTCCTAGAATCAATCCTGGTTTAAGCAATTCTTTTAGATTAAAGTCTTTTCTGATTACTAAAGTGGACAAAAATAGTGTTCCTAAAAAAGTCCTAATCCCAACCAGTCCGATGGAAGAAATATCAGAGGTTCTTATTATTAATGGAATCGTTCCCCAAGAAATAGCCAATAGTACTATTCCTGAATAGGCTTTGATTGTTGGGTTCATTTACTCAGATTGTTTTGAGTAATTTGAAAAAGTAGTATATTCCTTGCTGAAATAAAGATCTACCTTCCCTGTAGAGCCTGATCTGTTTTTAACAATATTGATTTCTGCAACACCTGGTTTTTCAGTCGCGGGATTGTAATAGTCGTCTCTATAAATCATCATGACAATATCAGCATCTTGTTCGATTGCTCCAGACTCTCTTAAGTCTCCAAGTCTTGGTCTTTTATCTTCCCTTTGCTCTGCAGCTCTGTTTAATTGTGATAGCGCAATAATCGGTACTTTTAACTCTCTAGCTAGATTCTTTAGGTTTCTGCTGATTTCAGCAATTTCTTGTTGTCTGTTGTCTCCAGAGTTACCTTGCATAAGCTGAATATAGTCAACAACTATCAAGTCTAAACTTTTAGAAGCTTTTAACCTTCTAGATTTTGCTCTAATGTCAGTAACAGTAATTACTGATGCATCATCAAAATAAAGGGGCATAGAGTTAACTTTTGAAGCAGCCTCAACTACTCTTGACCATTTTTCAGGACCAAGTTGTCCTTTTCTTGCATCACCAGATGCAACTTTGGCCTCGGAAAACAATACTCTTTGAACTAGCTCTTCTTTAGTCATCTCAAGCGAGAAAATTGCCACTGTCTTTTTTTCCTTTGCAGCATTTGTTGCAATATTAAGTGCTAAAGATGATTTACCCATGCTTGGTCGAGCAGCAATAATAACCAAATTACCATCTTGTAAACCGGCTAAAGTATTATCCAAATCAACAAAATGTGTTGGAAGACCAGAAAGTCCCGTTCCTTGATTTTCTATTTCTTCAATCTGTTCGATTGCTTCATTTAAAAAATCAGATACCCCAATTAAGCCATCTCCGATTGCGTCGTCTGAAGCGTTAAATATTGACTGTTCTGCTTCATCCATGACAGAGGATATTTCTTTGTCCAGAGCATATGCCAGAAGCTCAATTCTTCCACTTGCTTTCAAAAGCTTTCTTCTGTTGGAGTGTTCTAATACAATTTCTATATATCTTTCGAAGTTGGCTGAACTAGGTACATTCTCAACTAACCTTGCTATATATGAAGCGTTTAAACTTGTTGTATTTTTGCTCTTAAATACAATTTCAGAAACCGTAACGCTGTCTATGGGTTTTCCAGAGTCAAACAACTCTTTCATAGCCTCAAATATTTTTTCGTTATTTGGACTATAAAAATCACCTGGTTTTACTGCCTCCATTAATCTGTTTGAGGCATCTCTTGATAAAAGTGCGCTGCCTAAAAGAGCTTCTTCAGCTTCAATACTATTTGGAGGGGCTTTTTGTACTCCTAGTGAATCTCTGGATGAAACTGCTTCTGGTCCAGCCATTATTTTGTTTCAGGAACTATTTCTAAAGTCACGTCAAAACTAACGTCGGCACTTAATCTGATGTTTACTGTGTGTAAACCAATTTCTTTAACCTGGTTTTCTAAAATAACCTGGTTTTCTTCTAATTTAAAAGTTGAAAACTTTTCAATTGATTCAATTATCTGTGCATTTGTTACAGCTGCATACAGAGTTCCTTCATCTGTTGAATTTTGAGCTATAACTAAGTGTGCATCAGCCAAAGCTTGTTGAATAGAGTCTGCAAGTTCACTGCTCTCTTCAAGCACTGAATGTCTCTTTTCTTGCATTCTTTCAGCAACCGTTACATTTTTTGCAGTAGCTACCATTGCCAGATTTTTTGGTATTAAATAATTACGTGCATAACCTTTTGCAACGTCAACGATATCTCCTTTTCGGCCCAGTTTTGATATATCTTCGTTGAGTATTAACTTCATCGTCGGTTATAGGATTGTTTGTAAGTACTTGTTGTGACATAAGGAAGAAGAGCAAGCTCTCTGGCAACCTTTACAAGTCGTGCTACTTTTGCCTGTTCTTGTTTTGTAATCCCAGTGATTAAGCTTGAACGAATTTTTCCTCTATCTGATATAAATTTTTCTAGAAGCTTCACATCTTTATACGTTGCTCTTGAAATTTGTTCTTTAGTTACTCTCCTTTGTTTAGGTGCTTCATATTTTGAAGCCTTAAACTTTGGAGCTCTTTTTTGACCTTGTGCTTGTCCCATTTACATACCTCCTAAAATGGTGCTTCGTTTTCTTCGAAATTATCTCTTGCTTTAGGCATATCTGAAGATCCTGAAGAACTTGAATCCACACTTGCTGTTGCCCACTTTAGAGCTGGTCCGATTTCATCAATCACAATGGAGACTTTTGATCGATTTCCACCTTGCTGGTCTTCCCAAGTTGAGTAATTAAGTTTTCCAACAATTATTACTCTCATACCTTTTGTTAAAGATGAACTTACATTTTCAGCTTGTTGTCCAAAAACTACACCGCTGAAGTATTGTGGGTCATCATCAACATTTACCCATTCACCATCCGTAAATCTTCGTTTTTTAGGTCCTGCAAAGTTGATATCAAGGACTGACATTCCCGAATTTGTTGTTCTTAGTTCAGGATCCATTGTTATGGTTCCAACTATTGTTACTGTATTATCTACCATGTTTATACCTCTAGCTTTCCATCTTTAAGACTTTGTGTCTAATCACATCATCAGATATTTTTAGCACTCTATCAAGTTCACTTGGCACTGTTGGAGGTGCTTCAAAGGTTGTTATAGAATAGATACCTTCATTAAAAGTTTCTATTTGATAGGCTAGTTTTCTCTTTTGCCATACAGCTTGCTCTGAAATTGAACCACCATTAGTAGTAATAATTTCAGTTATACTTTTGTGGATTTCTTCAACAAGACTGTCGTCTGCTGTTGGTCTAACAATTGAGACCAAGTCATATTTAGTCATTTTTTCTCCTATGGACACTTGTACGTGGCTTCTTTTGAAGCAGGTACTTACAATGTAATACTAGAAATGGCTTATGACAGAATTTTTTTAATTTCTTTTTTCCATTCTTCAAGGGATTCTTGCAAATCTGCCCCCATGGCATAAGAATGATTTTCTGTTGGAAATTTTTTATTTTGTACTTCTGACTTATAACTCTTGAGTGCTTCTACGGTATCCTCATATTGTTTGGAGTACCTTTTCACAAATTTAGCATCTACATATTCCTTTGATTTCATTCCTAATATGTCATGTAAGACAAGTACTTGTCCATCTGTTGATTTTCCAGCACCAATTCCTATTGTTGGTATTTCAAGTGCTTCAGATATAGATTCAGCAACTATAGATGGAACACCTTCAAGGACCATTGAAAAACAGCCTAGTTCTTGTATGAGAAGTGCATCTTCAAACAATTTCTTTGCTAGCTCGAGAGTTTTACCTTGTACTTTGTAGCCTCCCATCATATTTTTAGACTGGGGAGTTAGTCCTAAGTGACCCATCACTGGTATTTCTGCATTTACCAAAGCTTGAATAGTCTCTCTTCTCTTTGATCCGCCTTCAACTTTAACGGCATCAGCTTTTCCTATTTGAATAAACTTAGCTGCATTTCTCAATGTGTCCGCTAAATCTACGTGATAGGACATATATGGCATATCTGCAACTACGAGGGGCTTAGGTTTTGCATTAGTTACAGCTTTTACATGATGCAACATTTCTTCAACCGTGACAGAAAGAGTATCTTCATGACCTAAGACAACTTGAGCAAGTGAGTCTCCAACTAAAATGATATCAATATCTGCTTCTGAGGCTGCTTTTGCTGAGGGATAATCATATGCAGTAACCATAGAGATGATTTCTTTATTTTTTAAATTTACAATATAAGGTACTGTTTTTTTCACTTTTTCCTCTCTCCGCTTTAAAAGTCGAAGGATTATTCTAATTTTATTATTTTTGTCTAATTAAGCAACTCTTTATTTACAAACTAAAGCAATTATTATTTTTTGTAGTTTACGATACGAATTATTATCCAATAACATTCTTTATATGAAGTTTTTAAAAATCACACTCTTATTAATATTGATATCATGCACAGCAACAGCAGAAACTGCTGAGGAAGAGATAACTATGAAAACCCAAAATGATGAATTGAATAATACTGAAAACCAAAAAGCATATTTTGCTGGTGGGTGTTTTTGGTGTATGGAGCCACCATTCGAAGCATTGGAAGGTGTTCTTGGTGCAACTTCTGGGTACATGGGTGGAACAATGGATAATCCGACTTATGAAGATGTTGTAACTGGCGAAACAGGACATGCTGAGGTTGTCGAAATATTGTATGATCCAAACGTTGTGTCTTATGAAGAATTACTTGAAGTGTTTTGGAGAAACATTGATCCAACTGCTTTAAATTATCAGTTTGCAGATGTAGGTTCTCAATATAGAACTGAAATTTTCACTGTAGGAGAAAATCAAATGCAGTTGGCAGAAACATCAAAGAAAGAATTGGGAGATTCAGGAAAGTTTGACAAACCAATTGTTACTGCAATCTCAGCTGCCCCGATGTTTTATATTGCTGAAGAATATCATCAAGATTTCTATAAAAAGCAGGCTATGCGTTATGAGATGTACGCAAAGGCAAGTGGACGAAAAGGGTATATTGAGGAAACTTGGGGTAATGACTAGTTACGAATAGTTTTATATAGCGTTTCTTTCCACTCACTACTATTAATCTCCCAAATAACATTTATATTTCTTTTTGTATGGCTCCAATGCTCGTCAATATGGGGATCGCTCTCACCAACATGTAGTTGATCAACGATTGTCATCCCTCTAGCTGGACCATCAATTACAACTTGTACATTGTGTCTTGAAGCTTTTGTAGTTACCTCTGGGTTTAGAGCTACTGCCATGGCTACTGGATCTGGTAATCCAAGACCAGGATCACCTAACCAATTTTGACTTGAATCAAGAGCATGTTTGTTACAATCAATAGTGAAGTCTGCTTTTTCTGTCTTAAAACTATACGCTAAATCCATTTCCTCTTCTGTTAAATTTGCTTCGCCCCTACAAAGTTCCCAACCAACCATTGTTATGTCATGATGATTAGACTTAAAAACAGTGTCTGCTGCTTCAGGGTCACACCATATGTTGTACTCTGCTGCTGGGGTTACATTCCCAACTGTATTAGAAGCACCTCCCATAATGACAATGTTTTTTAACTTTAAAAAAGACTCTGGATACTTTTTTATAAAATTTGATATGTTTGTTAGTGGCCCAAGCGTAACTAGTGTTATCTCATCAGGATTTTCAATAATGTGATTATTTAAAACCTCTATAAAGTCCTTGTCTGTTTCTTTAAGTTTTGGTGCAGGATAATTCATGTTGCCCATTCCGTCAGGTCCATGGAACCAATCGGCATGCTCTCTTTTTTTTACTAGAGGCGCGTCTGCCCCAACGTAAACAGGAACATCTTTCTTGCAAAGCTCAACGGTATACCTTGCATTAATACTTCCCTGCTCGACTGACATATTTCCTGAAACAATGCTAATTCCCAAAACTTCAACATCATCCCATTCAAGAGCCATTAATAATGCAACCGCATCATCGGATGCAGTATCTGTATCGATAAAATATTTATTTTTCATATGCTATAAAGGATATCAAAAGTAACTAAAAGATTCTTTTAAATTAATAACTAGTTTTAGAGTCTAGATTATCGACTATTTGCTTTTTTTAAATTTATAAAATTTGCAAAAATGATTAAGGCTGCACCAAAGTAAATAAAAATATCACCCTGTTCTGAATAAAATAGTACCCCTATTGAGACAACAATCGGTAACCTTAATAAGTCGATTGGGGCAACTACTGTTGGGGGTGCAAGTGATAAAGCTGTTGTTATACAATAGTGGGCACCTAAACCAGCAAATCCAATTACTACAATCCATGCTATATTTTCGTTCGTTGGTATATCTAACTTTCCATCTAGAAGAGATGTGATTAAACCAAATATTAACTGGATCGTGGTTAAGAAGAATAGAATAGTTAGAGTTGACTCAGTTCTTGTGAGTCTTCTTGTGTAAATATTCGTTAGTGCAAAGACAATTGCAGAGATTGCTGCAGCAACTAATCCTAGATTAATCCTTTCAATATCTGGTCTTACCGTAATTAATACACCAATAAACCCAATAAACACAGACAATATTTTATATTTATCCAGTTGCTCATTAAGCATTAAGTATGAAAACAAAACTATCCAAATAGGCATTGTAAATTCTAGTGAAGTTACTTCAGCAAGAGTGATTGATGCCAATGCATAGAGCCAAAGATTCTGACCAGTAAAATGAAAAATATTCCTTTTAAGGTGTGTTCTTATCTCTTTTAAGTTAACTTCGTGGAGTAAGTCCTTCTTTATTAGAAAAAATAAAATAATAGATACACCTATTACACTTCTATAAAATAAAATTTCAAAAGTATCTATTTGGAGTGAAATCTCTTTTCCAGCAACTGCCATCGAGGTGAGAAAAAAAACTCCACCAACCATCCATAAAGAGCCCTTTATTGTATCAGTCATTGGCTACAGATTTGCATCAGTTTATCAAAACTACATAAGTTGCTCTTAGTTCGAATTCTACGGACCATTACACACACCATAATCGTATACAAACTCTTAAGTGAATGATCACCTATAAACTTCCACAATATTTTCTTAAAACGCCTGTGGGATAACTGTCGCTGACAACAAAATCGGGATCTGGTGTTAGGGTGTTCTGAGATTTTGAAGATAAAAGGTCTCTGTATTCATCAGAAGTTCTCCAGAATTTAATACTGTACTCTTGATTTTCATCCCACCATTGAACTTCATCTTGAATGGTCCAGTTATTTCCGATTGAAACTAAGTGTTTTTCAAGAGCTGTATTAGCATTTTTCGAATCTTCGAAATTTCCATAAAAGCCATTGATTAGACTTTGTAAATCTAAATTATTAATTTCATAGTTGGTAAGAATACTATCTAGGCCATTAAGTCCTATTTTGTTAATTCTTAAAGCTTCATACACATAATCTAGTTTTGTAGCGTCGACGTAAGAGTATGTTTTATATATTTCACTTTCGTATGCTTCAATCTGAATTACATCAAATATTTTTTCAATCTCATCAGCTAGCTCAATACAGTTATTTATTTTATTATCACTATCTGAAATTGTGTTTGTTGTACAGAAACTAAAAAAAATTGAAAGTATTAATACTTTATGAATCAATTTTTTCTTTAACATGCCATCCTTTATTGAATGGTATTAGAAAAAGAGGGATAATCGTAAATATTAAGAAAAGATTTTTTGCGTTATCCAACGAATAATACTCAATCATATATCCAAAAAGACTTGATCCTAAAGCGATTCCAAATCCTACAGAACTAGCCAACCACGAATATGCTTCAGTCAAAACACTACTTTTTGTTACGTTTGATACATAACTGTTTGCAAGTAAAAATATCGGACCTATACCTAGACCGCAAAGAAAGCCTGAGGCTAAAAATAAATTTTTTGTGTCAAAAAAGAAAAATGTTGATACTGATAAAGCTAGATATATAAAAACAATATTGTAATTTTTTAAATTTTTAGTATTACTGAAATAATATCCGTAAAATAACGCGCTAAAAAGTGCTGTTGATCCATTAACTAGATAATAAAATGCGGTTAAATTTTTAATACTCTCTATATCTTCCTTCGCGACAACGTAAATAGAGATAGAACTCAATGATGCACCTACAAATATTAATGTTGTCAGTAGTGGTAGTTTATTTTTAGAGATCCATATAGATGTTTTTTCATTTATTGAACTTGGTATATTGGCAATTTCGATTGACCTAGAAAACACAACTCCTATAGTCCCTATTACCGAGCTTACGATTGCTATGTAGAGAGCAATTATGGGATTTAAATAATTTGATACTGTTGCAAAAACAGATGGACCTACTAAGAAGTTGAGTTCATCAATTGAAGACTCTATAGCTTGAACTTTTTGATTATCTGTTTCTTCAGTGATTGCTTTCCAATTTCTTCTTGTATACGCACCAACGGCTGGAACCGTAATCCCAAGAAATACAGATAAAAAAATGTATACTATGTCTTTATCAAATTCTCCAATAGTTATTAAAAATGAACTAAAAACAAATCCAGTAAGTAAAAAACTTACAACCTTTCTTTGGCCAATTTTGTCTACAAGCCTTCCATTCAGAGGTTGGATTAATGCATTAGAGATACTGAAGCCAGCTGCCATAGCTCCACCAACTGCATAAGAACCCGTCTTATAATTTCCAAATATGACCATACCTACCTGAAGCATTGAATAAGGTGCCCTCCCAAGGTATCCAAAAAATATTAGATTTTTTGCACCTTTAAGATTTATAAGAGTTTTATAAGTAGATTCTTTGAACACTTATACATTGTTGTACGCTTTTCGATTTAGATGTGATTTAAAATATCACCTTAAAGATTTTCTTAATAAATTCATAAATTTATCTTTATCTGACTTTGTTACAACTCTTATATTCTGATTTTTTTCTTCTACATTGAAATAATCGACTATTGTTTGTCCTCTAGTAATCCCATCTCTGGTGTCAACTATTACATGTAGCTGCTCAGAATCTTCAATAATTGAATTATCTAAAGCAATAGCCATAGTGATGGGATCTGGTAAATCAAATCCATGAAAACCATATGTTGTAAAAGTTAGATCAATAAGTGTTTTTTGAATATCAACTGAAAAATCAGCTAACTTACTTTTTAGAGATCTTAAATCTTCAATCTCATCTTCTTTAAGCATCGCATATTTATAGGAATTGTCCCAACCAACCATTGTTATATTCATACCTGAGTCAAAACATATTTTTGCAGCTTCTGGATCCACCCAGATGTTATATTCAGCTGCAGCTGATACATTACCTGTCCCATCAGAAGTTCCGCCCATTACATAACAATGTTTTATTTTTTTTGATATTGATGAATCTTTCTGAATAGCTAGAGCAATATTTGTGAGTGGTCCGAGAGTTACAAGAGTTATATCATTAAGATTTTCGTTAATTGTATCTATTATAAAATCTATTGCATTTTTTTCTTCATACTCTTCCGTTGAAGACTTTATACCTATATCACCCATTCCATCTATACCATGAACACACTGACCGCTTGCAGAGCTAGATTTTAATGATTTTACATGCTCCATAAATTTCTCTAATACATATACCTCCTCGTAATCTCTTGTTAAAGGTTTGTCTGCGCCGGCAAATACTTTTACTTTTTTTTCAGTCATATCGATGGTTGAAATAGTATTTTTAATTCCCTGTTGTAACGGAACATTTCCTGATACAACTGATATTCCTAAGATTTCAATTGAAGGATCTTGGAGTGCTAACAATATAGCTACAGCATCATCTGATCCCGTATCTGCATCTATTATAAACTTTTTCAAATTAGTACATCGTTGTAACAGTTAGGTGATGAGGTCTGTGGGTAGCATGATATTGTTTCCATAATCTGTAATCAAGTTGGGGGATTATTATTTGTTTATCTAACGGTCTTCTTTTATTAACCTCTTCAGTAAGTTTTGCTGTTGTGTATAAACTTACAGCTCTAATTTCGACCTCTTCTCGGGAATCCCTCTCTATTAGCTCACCATTCATAATTTTATTATTTAATGTTTCTGAATATGTAATAATTTTCATTACTTCTAGCGCAACAGGTACAATGTAATCTGCAAATGCGCTCATTTTATGCATATCTTCAACCACAAAATGGCCCGCTCCAGAGAGTTCTCCATGAATTCCCCAAAAGGCCAACTGAGCTAACTTATAAAAATGGACTTCATGTCCATCTTCAAGAATTGTTTTATCATCAAATCTTGGGAATTCAGTAATTAATCTTTCAATTAAACCCTCGCCATTACTGTACAATTTCTTGGGGCCTTGATTTATAAAGTTAATCCAATCACCTTTATATTCAGAGGATAACTTTTCTCCGACCTCATTTAATATTTCTAACCTTTCACTCATCATTGGCATTTCAATATTTCCAGAAAATATTTTATTCAATTCGTCCATGTCTAAAGATGAAAGTACCCCGCCATCATAAAGCTTTATACCAGATGCAAGAGCCTCATTTATCTGCGTAAACATAGCCTCACTATCTGAAAAAATATATCCATCCCGTTCAATTTCATATTTAATACTCTTTTCAAAGTCTGTAAAAGCAAAATTAAGAATATTTATAAGAAGTGTTGTTCTAATTACTTCCTCAGGATTTTTTTTTGTTTTATTATTTTGAGGAGATGGAAATTCTTCATATGCAAGCCAATCGGCAACATTTTCAATTTCTTGATTGTTTATTTGAATTTCTCTAAGATTGTTGATAACAGGATTAAGAGAACTTAATACTTTTGCATCCCAATCAATATCCATATTTAAAATCATACTAGAAATGATTCTCAGATGGGGATATAATCTAATGATGAATCCTAAAATATGTGTGGTTGGAAGCTCCAACATTGACCAAATTTCCTATGTAGAAACGATACCCTCAGACGGAGAAACTGTTTTTGGTAATTCTTATCAGATGGGTTTTGGCGGCAAGGGTGCTAATCAGGCAGTGATGGCTGGACTGTTAGGTGCCGAGACTTTCATGATTACCTGCCTTGGTGATGATATTTATGCAGATATGACAATTGACAATTACATCAAATGTGGTGTGAATGTGGAGCATGTTCAAAGGGTAGATGGTTCAAGTGGCGTTGCGCCAATTTGGGTCGACAAATCTGGACAAAATAGAATAATTGTAGTTTCTGGAGCAAATGAGAAAATTGATGCGAAAAAAGCTGCTTCCTCATTACTGGAAATAGAAGATTTAAATGTATTAATAGGCCAATTTGAAATACCTATGAGTGTTACACAGGAGGTATTTTCAGTTGCAAAGAATAATGGTATTAAAACAATACTTAATCCAGCACCCGCAAAAATTCCCTCAGATGAATTAATGCAACTAACCGATTGGTTTGTCCCAAATGAAGTAGAGTTCTCAACAATTACGGGAACAGATGCTTATAACGATGACAACTTAATCTCATATGCAAATACAATTTCATCTAATCTAATTGTTACCCTTGGGGGAAATGGAGCAGCACTTGTTTCAGAAAATTCAGTAGTAAAAATATCAGCTCCAAATGTTTCTGCTGTTGACACGACTGGTGCGGGTGATGCATTTGTTGGTGCCTTTGCTTTTGGGTTAGCATCAGGAGAGTCTCCAGAAGAATCAATATCTCTAGGTGTTAAAAAAGCAAGTGACTCCGTTACAAGAGCTGGGACACAATCTTCATACAAGGCTTAAATTAAGATGGTAGTAGTTCCTCTAAGTCAGCAGTACATCATACTTTTAGCACTTGTAGGTATCTTTATTGTGTTTTTGATAGAAGATAGAAGATTAAAAAATAAAAATCACATATTAAATAAAATTTTTCACTATTTTCCTAATTACAATAGTGATTTACGTGTTGGATTTTCTCTTATAACAATTTCTGCAATTTGTGCTATTTTCGGGGTTTATCTATACACTTCATTAGTAGTTTTAGCTGGAGGGCTCATTTTCCTTTACAAGGGAAGAAATTAAGAATCTTTAAGCCAGAATCTAACTTTTGGTAATACGGGGTCTATTAATTTAAAAATAACTATTCCAACCCCTATAGTTGCTGAACTCATGGAAAGTATCAAGATTAATGAGACAACACTGTATGAGTTAAAAAAACCTACTAATAGTGGGACAATAATGAATATGGGTACTCTGAAAGCAGTGAGCATTGCGTTAGTATTTCCAGCATCACCAACATCTCCGAGCTCTACTGCTAAGTTACTCTGTGATGTATTAAAGATGCCGAGACCTAGGCCCGCAAATATAAATATAAGATTCTGAAAGTTTGAGCCGCCATAAATAAAGATTGCGCTTGCTGCAAAATGCATACTAAGTCCAAGTATGTATGTGTACTTAAACCCAATTCTGATTCCTATAATTGGAACAAAAAAACTTCCTATGCTTTGACTTAATAATAAAAGTGTCACCCACATACCTAATCTATTTGTTGGTATGTCGTAAAAGCTAATTAACCAAATACTAAAAAATGGAGTGATTGCCTCAGGTATAGCACTAAAAAAATTTGATAAAGATACTGCCTTAAGACCTGTATTATTTTTATATATATGTTTCCACATATTCAATTGGTCTCTTAAAGCTACAATTGAAATTTTTGTACTTGACTTAGAACCCGTTTGAGGTTCTCGTATTAATAAAAGGGGAATCATTGAAATACTCGTGATCCCTATCACCAACATTAATCCAGATAGATAGCCCTCTATTAAGCCACTTTCAGCAATCCTTAAATCAACATATCTTGAAACTAAATATCCTGCAGCAGAACCAAAAGTTAGATTTAGTGCAAAAAATACTGATCTAAATTTATAAAGTACTCGAGATACAAGATCAAAATATGAGGGAAGGATGGCTCCAGCGCTAAATACAAAAATTATATAAGCTATCACAAAAAAAATAAATCCCATTTTATATGTTGAGTAATTGCTCAAGGTTAAAGCTAGAAGTATTATTCCAAATCTCTCACAAATACCCCAAAAAATAACTCCTCTCTTTGAGTCTTGTTCAATATTTCTTCTTGCAGATGTTAAAAATTGTGAAAAAATTCCTACAGCATAAAAAATAATTACAATCAAAGATGGAGTGTACCACTTATCGGAAATGGTCAACGCAACATCTGGTAGGTAGCTACCTGGAATTAAGAGTGCAAATGCTGATCCGAAACCAATCGCATCAAAGATAAACATGCAATAATTAAATACATAATTTTTTTTTATAAAATCTTGAGTATTAGCCAATTGGTTTTATTACTTTTTGCCAAAAAGTCTTATAGCAAATCCTGCTCCAAAAATTATTGTTAAAAAAGCAATTCCACAAAAGGCTACAATAAAAACTCCTACGTTTGGACTAAGAGAAAATCCAGTACTTGGTATAAATGAATTTAAATTAAATTTTGCATACATGCTTAATATAATTGGCGTCAATGCGGAAATTGATAAAAAAGTATCTCTTTTTGAAAATTCTTTATACCTCATAAGAGTTCTCTCGTTTTTTGAACCGAATGCTCTTGTTTCCAAGCTCATTGATAATTGCTGAACTCTATCGATAGCTCCAGCAAACACTGGAATTATACTCGGCAAAAGAGCTTTGAAACCTTTAGCTTCCATAGCTCTTGATTTCTGTGCAGATAAAATAATAGAAAACTCTCTCTGCATTATTGGAATTAATTGCAGAGTTGTTGTAATCATAAAATTTACTGTATAGGGGACTTTAGCTCTTTGTAACGATGCTGATAATTCACCTGGGTGGAGAGTCATCAGCATCAAAATTGACCAAGTAACAATGCACAAAATTCTACTACTGAATAACATTCCATAAATTATTGAGTCCGTATAAAGAGAAAATGGTCCCAATTCAGCTAAATATTGAGGGTTGTCAAAAACTGCAGGTGGAACTATAGACTGCAAAAAAATCATAGCAAAAGTTGCAGGTCCAAAGACTACCATTGTTCTTAAGTAGCTAGGAAAAGTTTTTGCAAGGACTACCATAGCTATACCTATGAGAGCAACTCCATAATTTATATATGGATTTTTATTAAAAAAGCAAAAAAAGACAAAAGACAAAACCCAATAAAATTTAACAAAGGGATGGATTTTGTGAAAAAAAGAATCTCCGGGTACGTAAGCCCCAATTGGTACACTAGGCATTGTCTTCCTCCTCAATTTTTAAACTAGCTTCAAGAATCATTTTTACGGACTCTGACATATTTTTTTGGTATTCATCTTTGGTTAACGATTCTCCTGTAGCTTGATCGCCCGCAACTAAAAGGACTGCACCTGTACGAAGTCTTCTATATGAACCAACAACGAATAATGTGGCAGCTTCCATTTCTGAACATAAAACACCGCCTTTAACCCATGCATCCCATTTTTGTAATAATTCTGCAGCTATGGGCATGTCTTCAGGACTATGTTGTCCATAAAAAGAATCCTTCGATTGAACAATTCCAACATGATGTGCTAGTTGAGCTTTCAGTGCTGCCTCTTTAAGGGCCATTACCATGTCATGAGAAGCCACTGCAGGAAATTCTATAGGCATATATTGGACTGAAGTACCTTCGAATCTAACTGCGCCTGTGGCTATTACCTTATCTCCGGCTTTTGTATATTCCTGCATTGCACCAGACGTACCCATTCTCACTAATGTCTTAGCTCCTATATTTGCAAGTTCTTCAACAGCTATTGCTGTGGAAGGGCAACCTATACCTGTTGAAGTCACTGAAACAGATCTTCCTTTATATTTTCCAGTCATTGTTTTATATTCTCTATTGTCAGCTACTAATTCTGCTGTATCAAAGTGATCAGCAATAAATTCTACTCTTCCTGGATCTCCTGGTAAGATAACAAAATCTGCAACGTCACCTTTTTTCATCTGAATATGATATTGAATTTCACCTTTTAGGAGCCCACCTTTTTCTTTATTACTCATTTTTTCTATCCTTTTCCATACTATTTATACCTTCTAGAACCATTTTTGTCATTTTTTTTACAGTTTCTTCATCTGAAACCTCTACAGCTAAAACAGCACTAGCTTTTAATTTTTTTATTTGAGCTAACGTAAATAAAGTAGCTGCCTCCATTTCAGATGCTCCTACTCCTCCTTTTTGCCAAGCTGTCCATTTGTTGTTGAGATAAGGTGCAACTGGCATCCTTTCTGGCTCAACTTCTCCAAAAAATGAATCTTTTGACTGACAAGTCCCGACTTTTGTTTCAATACCTAAATCTTTCGATGCTTTTATTAGATTTGCAACTAATTCATAATCAGCAACTGCTGGGTATTCAATTGGTATGTACTGTTTTGAAGTTCCATCATCTCTTACTGCACCCGTCGCAATAAAGATATCTCCTTTTTTTACTGTTTTTTCTACTGCTCCTGAGGTACCAATTCTAATAAAAACTTCAGCACCTATATAAGCTAGCTCTTCGACTGCAATCGCTGTTGAAGGACATCCTATTCCTGTTGAAACTACAGATACATCTGTACCTTTATAGGTTCCTCTTGCAGCATTAAACTCTCTATTACTTCCTTGCATTTCATAATCGTCAAATACTGAAGCAATTATTTCTACCCTGTTTGGATCGCCCGGTACTATTACATACCGGGCAACCTCGTCGATCGTTAAGGGTAAGTGTTTAACCTGCTCAACTTTGTTATTGAACATAATTAAATACCTTCGTTTATTCTTTTAGTTTTTAACTTTTTAATCTAATAACAGCTATTCCACACAATATTGTAAGGAAACCAGCTAAAAGACATAGCCCTGCAAGCATTCCGAATGCTGCATCACCTTGTATCTCTGATGCTGCGTATGGATACACCATATACATCACTCCGAGACCAGCAATACCAGCACCAAGACCATCTTTAGATGTTACTTCTTTCATATTATCTACTCCTATAGGTTCATAGATACGACTGTAAGAATAACTCCTACAACTGTACCTGCTGTAATTAAGACAACTTTACCCATGCTTTCAGCTTTCATTATTGGTCCAGTTACCTGCAAATTAGTAGGTAGTGCTCCAATTATTGCTAACGCCAAGAATGACGAAAGAATTTTATCAGCTGAAGAAACAATTATGTTACTTGAAAATACTGAAGTCCACATATCTCCTCCTGCTGCAAGTAAACCTGCAGTAAGAACATCTGATGCGTGACCTGTTGCTCCTCCGAACACAAATATAACTATTGGTGCAGCCATTAACGAAACGCCTACGCCTGAAGCTATAGACAATCCAAAGAATTTGAGCTTGTCGTTTGCCCAACCCCATTTAGTTCCATATCCCCAAATCAATGCACCGACAACGTTACACGCTGCAAATGGTATTGATGTTGGACCTGTGATGAAGCCAGCTGTAACGTTGGTAATAACGCCAACAAGTGCTCCCCACCAAGGACCGATTGTCATAGCAACAACTGCTGTTCCAATCATATCTAGGAATATAGGTAATTTTAGCGCACTGGCTACTGTTCCTCCAATTACGTTCATAACGGAAGCAACTGGTACTAACGCAATAACATAAGTTAAAGGTATACCACCGCCTGTCGCACTACTTAGTTGTTGTGAAGTATCTTGATCTTTCACAAATAACCCCCTTCTATATTTATATTTTTTTAATATAAATTAGTTTTTTTTACGGTGGACCTTTCAAAACACCGTCAGATTTTTTTACGGTGGGCCATGAAACACCGTCAGATTTTTTTACGGTGGGCCATGAAACACCGTCAGGTTTTTTTACGGTGGTTTACCTAATAAACATCGCTATATAATTTAATTTATTACGAACTCGAAGGAGAAAGTTTAAACTAATTCACATATAACTTGATTTTATAAAATTAAAAGTAACTTTGCTAATTCTTACATAATTTTTTTTAATTTAATTTGCTTTTTCTAGATATTTTTTTTATGTGTATTTAAGAGCATCTTCAACAGAAAGTATTGCCTTTTTATTATTTCCAAAATTTTTCGCCTCTGCAAAAGCGGTTATCTGTGGAGGTTTTAAATTGGTTTTTTCTAATATAGGTTTATTAATGAATAGATCAGTTGGTGGTCCGTCAAATATTAATTCAGTATTACACATTACAAGAACTCTGTCTGTCTCTTCAACCACTAATGGCATGTCATGGGATACAACAATTACTGTTTTTCCTTGACTTTTTAGCTTTTCCATGGAGTCTTTAATAGTTTTAACTCCTGAATAATCTTGACCTGTAGTAGGTTCATCAAGAACTACTACATTAGGTTCCATTGCAATTATTGAGGCCATCGCTACTGTTTTTCTTAAAGAAAAACCGAGACGATAGGGATTTAGTTCCAAATACTCTGTAAGTAAAAATTCTTCTGCTATTTCTATAACTTTTGTTTCTACTTCAGACTCATTTAACCCGATATTTTTCAACCCAAAAGAAAGCTCTTCATGAACTGAAGCTGCAAATATCTGGTGATTAGGATTCTGAAATACATAGCCCACCTGCCTAGCAAGTTTGCCTACTGGGTTTTCTCTTGTATTGAGATCTCCTATCATGATGTCTCCATCTGTTGGCTTAAGCAAACCATTGAAATGTTTTACAAGTGTTGTTTTACCTGATCCATTTTGACCAACTACTGAAACTATCTCTCCTTGCTCAATAGTTACATCAACATCTTTAATCGCTTGAACCCCATTTGGATAGGTGTGTGCTACTTTCGTACAATTTATATTTGTTTCACTCATTATTTATATCCTTTCACTGCTTGGTCCACTGTAACTGGGATTCCTTCTTTAAATTTATCAGGAACTCTTGAAGCAAAATCTGTAATTTGAGGTATTCTCACTCCCACTTCACTTTGAATATTAACAATATTTGGGAAAATCTCTTCAGGGCTTCCAACTTGAGTAATTTTACCTTCTTCTAATAGAATGACTTTATCGGCATACTCAGCTATTACTTCGACTTCATGTTCTGCAATTATGACTGTCAACCCTTCCTCCTGATTGATTCGTCTAGTGACTGTAAAAACTTCTTCTTTGCCTATGGGATCAAGGTTAGAAGTTGGCTCATCAAGAACTAAAATCTGAGGCTTCATTGAAAGAGCGGAGGCCATGGCAAGCCTCTGTTGTTGGCCCCCAGAAATTTCAAATGGTGACCTTTCTTCAAATCCTGCGAGTCCTACTAGTTCCAATGATGTAGTTATATTTTTAATTATTGTTTCTTTATCGACACCTAAATTCTGTAGTCCTAAAGCGACTTCTTCAAAAACAGTTAGCTGACTCATTTGAAATTCTGGATTATCAAAAACACTTCCAACTTTACTCGCAAGCTCTCTTACTGGAATTTTAGGAGGTACTTCACCTGCCACTTCAATTTTTCCAAACATATCAGCCTGGATCATATTTGGGACTATCCCGTTTATTGACAAGCAGAGAGTAGTTTTTCCGGCTCCGTGAGCTCCCAAAATGGCTATAAACTCTCCTTCTTCAACTTCAAGAGAGATTTTATCTAAAGCTTTTTCTTCTTGTTCTAAATATTGAACTGAAAGGTTTTCAATTTTAATAATGGACATTAATACCCCTTTTTTTTGTAAAATTCAGGTTTTTTTACGAAGGTTATCCTATTAAACATCGATTATATAACTTAAATAGTTGTAAGTTTTTATATTTTTTTATAATATCATCTTGTTAGATTTCTTGCTTTTGTTTTAGATAATTTTTTAATTTTTTTTTGACAGACTCATTTTTAGCTACTTAAAATTGAAACATGAATATTCCAGAACTACATTTACCGACTTTAGATCAAGATTTTATCAAAGATCCTTATTCCACCTTTGAAGAATATAGAAGTAAAACTCCAATTTTTTGGGATGAAATTAATAATCTCTTGTTTGTAACGCGTCATAAAGATGTTAGAAATATACAAACAAGTAAGATGTTTGGAACAACACATAGTCATATAGAAAATTTTGAAGGTGATGTAGAATCCTCAAATGTTCCCCTGACTTATGTAGGTTATAAAAGATCAGAAAAATATGAATCTTACGATTACTTCTGGAAATCAGAGCAATTTTCACTTTTAAACCTTGAAGGAACTATGCATAAAGAGTTACGAGGATTAGTTGCTAAAGCTTTTTTACCAAGATCTGTTCAAAAACTTGTTCCATTTATGGAAAAGAAATCTAAAGAATTATTAAGTAATACGAACGGCTCGAACTTTGATTTGCTTAAAGATTATGCCCAACCTTATTCAATTAGCATTATTGGAGAACTTCTAGGAGTTCCTGCATCAGACCATGCAAAGTTTTTAGACTGGTCTCATAAAATAGTAAAAATGTACGATTTTAAAGTTGATGATGTTGATGCTATGAATGCCGAGAATGCTGCCAAAGACTTTTTTGATTACGCTCAAGATTTACTCAACAGAAGAAGGATTGACCCCCAAGATGATATGATTACTCGACTATCTCAAGTAAGCGAGAATGATGTTCGATTAACTGACCATCAAATTATTTGTACAATAATACTTCTATTAAATGCAGGTCACGAGGCTACAGTAAATACTCTCGGAAATGGATTTTATGGATTACTCTCCAATGAAAAAACTTATGAAGAAGTATCAGAAGAATCATCAACTATGACGGATGTTGTTGAGGAACTTATTAGGTGGGATAGTCCTCTACAGTTTTTTCAAAGATATGTTCTTGAAGATACTGAAATTGAAAACTTTAAGATTCCAAAAGGCTCTAAGGTTGCAATTTTACTGGGTTCAGCCAATAGGGACCCTGCGGTCTTTGAAAATCCTTCAGAGTTAAATTTTAATAGGGAAAATAAAGACCATAGCAGCTGGGGTGGTGGTATCCATTTCTGTATTGGAGCTCATCTGGCAAGGTTAGAGTTAGAGGTCTCTTTTGAGCATCTTCTTAAAAAGAATCTACTATTAAAAACTGAGCCTGAAAGAACTGGAGCTTTTGGTATTAGAGGTTACGAGAACCTCTTAGTAACAACTTAAATAATTTTAATTTAAGAACTAAATTCTTTTATTGCAGATAAAAGTTCATCTATATTGAGTACTTTTGTAGAAATCATTCCTTCAGTAAAGAGATTTCTATATCTTCTTTCTTCAGCTGTAATCGCTATTACTGGTTTCTCATTAGCATATGTGAACCCAATTTCAGAGGCTGTACCTGAGTCAATATCCTGTCCAGTTATTAGTGCAACAGTTGCATCTGACCAGTTAAGTGCATCTAAATCTGCCTTAAATATGGCATCCTTTGTTGATTGAGTCATATTGTTATCTTTAAATTCTTCAGGATCAATTACAAGTCCGGAAACTTTTGTTTTATCCCTATGTGGCACGAAACACTCATATCCCGCTTCTTCTAAAACTGCTGCTATGTCTTCAAGATATTTTTTTTCATGTACGTTAAATAGTGGTCCTGCGATGTATATTTTCTTAATCATATTATTTAAACTAAAAGCTTTTCGCTGAATCAACAAGTTAAAAAAGTAGTATTTTTCTACCAATTATCTCAATAAGTCTTAAACTCTTTTTATGGGTAATTCTAAAAAATATGGTATGAATACCAAAGCTATTCATACCAAAAAAAGAGTTGAGCTTCCAACAGGTGACGTGATGCCTCCAATACATTTATCTACAACCTTTGAAAACTCTCAACCTGGTGAATACGAATACTTCTATGGAAGGAGTGGTAACCCAACTAGAGAACTATTTGAAAGAACAATGGCATCTCTCGAAGGGGTAGAAGATTTTGAATCTATGCACTCATTTGGAATGGCCTCTGGAATGGCTGCTGTAACACTAATTGGTGAGTTGGTCGAACCTGGTGAAAATGTTGTGATTACTAGAGATGTATACGGAGGTACTACTAGGTTTTTTTCACAGGTAATGAAAAAAAGGGGTATTGAAGTAAACTTTTGCGATCTTTATGATGAAGAAAAACTAACCTCTTTAATCAATGAGAAGACAAAGTTGGTATGGTTTGAATCCCCTTCTAATCCAAGAATAAATATTTTTGATATTGCCAAATATGCAGACATAGTGCACAAAAGTAATGCCTATTTAGTTGCTGATGGTACATTTACCTCACCATTTATAACAAGACACCTTGAACATGGTGTAGATATTGTGTTTCATTCGACAACAAAATATATAGGTGGGCATAGTGACACTCTGGGTGGTGTTGTAACAACAAATAATGAAAAAGTCTGGGAAGTCTTGTTTGAATACCAAAAAACAAGCGGTGCAATTATGTCACCATTCGATGCTTATCTCTGCCAAAGAGGTTTATATACGTTAGGACCTAGACTTGCCATGCACTCTGCAAATGCCCATAAGTTGGCTGAATACCTAGAAAACTCTGAACATATTAAGGAAGTATTTTATCCAGGGCTACAAAGTAATCCTCATTACTTAATAGCTGAAAAACAAATGGACATGTTTGGTGGAATGCTAAGTTTCAATGTTGAAGACCATATAAATCTCAAATTATTTTGGGAGAATTTAGAACTTTTTAAATTAGCAGTAAGTTTAGGTGGCGTTGAATCATTAATCGAATTGCCTAGGCTAATGACTCATGATTCTGCTGAAGGGACTGAGGCATCAATTGATGATGATCTTGTACGAATCTCTGTGGGATTAGAAAATACAGAAGACCTTATAAGTGATTTAGAGTCCGCATTAAATGCTGCAAAGAAATAAACTTAATCCTTTCTCACTTGCTTTAATAAGTATTTTCACTACATTTTTACTATTTGCATTCTTTGGGTACAACGGCTGGGGGCCAGCAGCAGAAAATGAACAAGCTATTGGTGAGATTTCTAGATGGTGTGAACGTGTAAGTAGTGGATTCTTTAGAGAACCAGCAAATACTTTAGGAAACTTAGGATTTGTAGTTGTCGGTTTGTATATGTTTTTTAGACTTTCAAAAGATGCCACACAGGGAAATACTCCTCTATTTGGATCATTCAAGATTGCTCTTCTTTACGCCTCAGCATCTACCTTTTTAGGACCAGCTTCAATGGCTATGCATGGAACTCATACTAGATTTGGAGCGTGGTTAGACAATGTGTCAATGATTTCTTACATTCTTATTTTATGGATTTACAACTTAAAGAAACTCACAAAATTCTCTTCACGGACATTCTTCATAATATATTCAACACTTTTAGCATATTACGCCTATAGCTATTGGTATCTTGATAGCGGATTGGGGATTGGTGTTGACTTATTTGAACTTAGTATTGGTTTGTGGATTGCTACTGAAGTACTAGTAAAGATGCCGAATATTTATGGGAGACTACTTTCTGGTTTAACCGTCTTGTTAACTCAACAGCTTTTTGGTAGTTCTGTTATTGATTCTCTACAGAACCTACAAGAAAACTGGGAGATGCTTTTATATTTTATTCCAGCTTTAATTCCTAATTTAGAGGGGGGTACTATTAGAAAGTACACTCCATGGTTCTTTATTGGTGTTGCTTCATTCTTTGGTGCACTTATTATCTGGGAAACTGGTGTCCCTGACCATCCATGGTGTGAGCCAGATTCATGGCTACAGGCGCACATGGTTTGGCATTTACTTTGTGCAGCAGCAACTTTAAGTTTCTTTAATTTTTTTAGAACTGAAAGAACAATTACGGTCTGAGGTACATTAAGTCTTTTTGGTTTAGCTCAACTATTTCTCGAGAAAAGTAATTTGTGTACATATCATTCGATATCCAGTTATCAACCTGATCATCGTAGTATTTAGACATCACATGACCAGATTGACCTGATGGAATTACCGTTCGCGAATTATCTAAATCACTCAGATCAACAACCATTCTCATAGAAGGGTAGCTTCCAATTGTAAAATCTTCACCAAAACCCCAGTCTGTAGAGTTAATAGCAAAGTTTGACCCACTTGATGCAACAGGGCCAATATTTACAAGATTTGTGAGAATTGGAATGCCGGCTTCCCCAAGTAAATTTGTAGGATAAGTAATAGTATGTATTTCTCCCCATTCCCAATCATCACTATCTGTAGAATCGAAAATTTCAATAATTGATTTATCAGAAAGAGCTAAAGTTCTCTCTAAAATATCAGTCAAGTTTTCTTTTTCAGGTGTATTAATATCGTCCCAAATAATGTGATTTGGATCTTTTAATAATGTCCTAAATATTTCTGAAGTAGAATCAGAATTACCTGGTTGTAAAGATATTTCATTCCCTGCATTATCAAAAACAACTAATTCTTCAAAAGTTTGCCCAACAAGAGATTTATAGAATACCGCCCAAGCAGATGCTCCTGTTGAATCAATATTCATTTCAAACTTCTCATCACTAATTGCCCATTCTTTTAGTTCTGTCAATACTTGCGAATCAATATACACATTATTGAAAACATAAGGTAAAACATACGCAGCTGAGTAATCAAAGTTATCGATTTGCATTGCCTGCATATCATCTACAGAAATTTTATTTATCATATATTGGTTTATTACTCGCTCAATAGCTTTGGCCCTATAGCCCCTAGCGTAATAATTTGGCCATGGCTGATCTGGATGAACAGATTGATTGGCAGTAATGATATAACCTGAAGAAGGATTCAAAGAATATGGAAGGTCTTCAAATGCTACAAACCCCTGCCAATCATTTTCACTAAACCAACCTTCAATTGGCAAGTCTCCATAAAGTCCTTCTTTTCTAATTGGTAATTTTCCAGGTGACTGATATGCTATATTTCCATCTCTGTCGGCATACAACAGATTCTGAGCAGGAACGTGAAACTTTCTAGTAGCTTCTCTAAATTCTTCCCAGTTAGATGCATAGTTAAATTCTCTAATTCCTACAAAGGTTTTCCCAGGCACTAGTGCTGACCAAGAAAGAGAAACTGCAAAATCATTAGGTAAATTGATGCGTGCCTCTTCTCTGAAAGTACTTTCTCCCTCTTCTGATATTAGGTTTATAGGGAAGCTTCTATCTGAAACTACTGGTCCGTGGTGTGTTTCTCTAACTTCAATAACTATTGGTTCTGAGCCTGCAACATCAATTATCTCAGTTGTTCTCTCCATATCTATCCAAACGTCATCAACTTGATACTGGTTTTCGTTGTTTGGATTAATTTTTTCAATAAATAAGTCTTGTACATCTGGACCCATATTTGTGAAACCCCAAGCAATATCACTGTTGTAGCCAATTATTACATACGGGGAACCAGCAAATGAAAATCCTGCTGAATCTAGTTCACATTCTCTATTTTTGGGAAAGCAATGTAATCCATTTTCATACCATATGGCAGGCAATTGCACCGATAGGTGTGGGTCATTAGCTAATAATGGTAATCCTGTATCTGTGAGAGTACCGTCAACTACCCAGGAATTTGAGCCTAGTGATTGATTAGTTTGCATGTCTTTTGTTACATATTTAATAAAAAATGATTGTGTCATTTGCTGAAAACTATTTGCTTTTCTACTGGAAGCAAATGAGCCTTTTCCTTCCCATTCTTCAACAATGTAAGGATGGCTTTCTGGATATGGTGGAGTTAATAAATTATAAATTTCGGGTGTCAAAGTGTTATATGTTTTTGAATTTGCTATTTCAGAAGTAAAATTGCCATTTAAATCATACGCCATCATCTTTGCCCAAGCTAGTGGATAGTAGGGTTCATATGTGTCAACAACATAGTCAGGGTTTATAAACTGTAAGACAAAATGTTCAAGACTCAATCTATTTTGCGGACGTGATTCAATATACGCATTAACTCCATTTGTATAGTTAATTAAATCTTGTTTAAATTCTGGTTCTAAGTTTTCGTATTCTTCGAGTGCGATTTTATGAAAACCAAAAGTCCTAAAAAGTAAGTCAGCTCCGACACCCGGTTCTCCAATTAGAGATGCTAGTCGACCAGTACTTAGGTGACTCCAGAATTCAAGTTGCCAAAATCTATCCTGTGCGTGCACATACCCTTGAGCAAAAAGAATATCATCTACATTTGTTCCATATATATGAGGTATACCCCTTTCATCTCTTATGATTTCAACAAAGTCAGTTAAGGGAAGTCCAGTAACATCAATTTCATGATCTGGAAGAGGCATTCTAAAAATTACTATTCCTACAATTATGACTAGTGCCTGTATGCCAATAAGTGTGACTACTAGCCACTTAAAGAATTTTCTCAAAAATCTCCCCCTTCTTCTAATTAGATTAGATGTTATAAGTTAAGGTTGTCTATCCAGTTTGATATTTCTTTTACAGTATTTATATAAACATCCAGTGCATGTTCATCAGAATCATAAGAAGACCTACTAGGATCAATAAAAGAATTGTGAAGTCTATTTTTTGCGTTCGGAAAAACTGGACAAGTTTCTTCTGCAGAGTCACAGACTGTGAGCACATGGTCAAATTCCTGATTAATAAAATCATTAACTAATTTAGGATACTGGTGACTAATATCATGGCCAATCTCTGCCATAGCTTTTACAGCATATGGATTTACTTGAGTTTCAGGATGGGTTCCTGCTGAGTAAATTTCGGCATCTGGATATTTATTTTTTAGTAAACCCTCTGCAATTTGAGATCTACAAGTGTTTCCTGTACAAATAACAATGATTTTCATAGATTTATTCTATTCGCTTTATTACTCTAAATTTATGAATTCAGAAGCAAGTAAAGAAAAAAAATTTACTGAGCAGATTGAAAAGTGGATCATGTACTTTTTATATCTATTATTTGGTGGTTTGTTTTTCTTAATTTCTCTTCAGGGGTCTTGGAGTGAAGCGATAATTTTACTACCTGTTGCAGCTTTCACAATACCTCTAACAAAATGGGGAATGCGCTGGCAAAATGAGAGGTATATTAGAAGTGCACAAAATCAGGACGAGTTAAAAATAGTAAGTGCAAAATTAGAAGAACTTGAAGTAAGAATTTCAAAATTGGAGGAAAAATGATATCACTAGAGTTAATGGCTAAGCATATGGCATGGGCTAACCAAGAAATTTACAAAGAAGTACAAAAGTTAGATGATACAGTTCTGGATTATTATGTTGTCGACCCTGAGTGGACTGTTAAAACAATCATGATTCACATCGCAGGAGCTGCACATTTATATGGGCAGAGATTAAATGGTGAGCCTTTTACCCGTTTTGAATTAAAAAACACTGAAGGTTCAGAAATGATAGATGAGCTTCTTACAGAACTTAACAGAATCGATAAAAGCTTAATAGAAAATGTTGATAGGGAAGATCGGGAGTTTACCTACACAACTTCAAAAGGTGAACAAACTGCAAAAGTCTCCGAGATTCTCTCTCAGATGATTTTTCACGCAGGCGAGCACCGAGCACAGATTGTTGCTGCATTAGATAAACATAATGAAAGATCAATTAATTTAGATAACTATTCAGTTTGGGGTTATACCAAAAGTTTGAGTTAATGATGAAAAGTTGGTATTGATTTATAAATCTAGGCCTAACTCTTCTGCCGTATAACTCCATAATTTTTCCCTCAAGTCATCTTTATAAACAAGTTTGTTGAGTTTTTTTGTTGTGGGCTTTCCGTAAATACCAAAAACACTGGGTGCATATGTTTTTTTGGCTGATGTGTGTTTTGAGTTAATTGCTTTGAGAATGGGTTCCGTTCCTGTGTTAATGTTTGTAGATATATATGTGAAGGCTGATTTCCTTATATTTGTAACTTTATATGGCCTAGACTGTCTTGATTTTGTTACACCTGGATGCGCAATCGCGACAGAAACTTTATTATTAGTTCTTTTTTCAAGTTCATAGGCAAACATTGACCTGTACAAATTAGTTAAATTGTATCTGGTGCTTGAGGAAAAATTTTCCTCTCTGTGAAGATTTTCTAGTTGTATTTTTCTTGCGAGGTACATTGAAAGGCTTGAAACCTGTACCATCCTTCCCTTGTTCTCAAGAAGATTATCTAGAAGTTTTAAAGTGAGTCTGTATGTGCCAAAGTAATTCACTGCAATCATTGACTCAAATCCTTCATCAGTAAGGTTGAAATCTTGATAAATTAATCCCCCATTATTGTATAAAACATCCACTCCGTTATAAGAATTAGAAATTTCATTGGCAAAATTATTTATGCTTTCAGATTTTGAGAGATCTAACTCAAGGAAGGTTGCATTTTCTCCTAAAAATTCTGCAGCTTGCTGTCCTTTAGATTTATCTCTACAAGCAAGAATGACTCTGTAGTCATCGTGAACTAGTTGCTTGGCAACTGAGAGCCCTAAACCTTTATTTGCTCCTGTAATTATTGCTAATTTTTTCATAATATTTTTACTCCATTCAATTCTATACTTAAAGGAATGTATTATTTATTAGCCTCAGGAATAGTTCTAATTATTTTTAGATACTTTAATCTGATCCCAAGTTTGTCGAATAGGTTTTGGAGATATGTTGATTATGTTCTACTAGTTTCCGCTTTTGTAATACTTCTTTCAAGAATTCCACCATTTTTTTCTGGGATACTTCTTAGTGGTGTGGTTTTTTTTGCTTGGAGAAAAGGCTGGTTTGACAAACTACGTTAGGGAATTATCTCCAATAATACCTCTATAGGCTGAGTAGCCCACTCGTCGAACTCAGCAATCATCACATCAGCTGATTTGCCAAAATTAGATTTAAAAGCTTCTTCAAAACCTAAGTCTTCAATTTGGGTCCAAAAGTTAACTCTGAAGATTTCTTCGCTTGTGTTGTGAATCAAGTATGCAACAAACCAAGTTAAAACATCGTAGCTTTGGAATGATTCGTTATACCCTAACTCTCTTAAGCTTCTTCCTTCATTAAGGTATGCATTAATAGTCTGAGCTTTGTACTCCATTTCTTGTTTGAGATATCCTGCGTCGATTCCTGGTTCTTTTGAATACCAGTATTGTGCCATATATTCTGCTCCGCCCTCCATTAAAAATGGAACCTGTACTTCGTCTCCGTTAAAGTAGATATTGCGATTACTAGTTCTCCAGTCACCATCTGTATCAGTAGCTGGTACGGATAAATTTGCATGCTGATATACATGGAAATATTCATGAAGAATTACTTTTTTATAATCTTCCTCTTCAGGACCTGGATATTTAGATGACATGATAAGTGCGTTGAAATAGTATCCAATATAATCTCTGATGTAGGAACTTACTGCAGCTCCTCCCTCGTTAACGTATCTATAAAATGGAGACCATCCATCACCACTATCATAAGGATCTCCGTTTGCACAATCCCACTTTTTATTCCATGAAGGATCTTTTTGTGTTCTAACCTCACACCATTTTTTATCTAGCGCTATAACTTCGTCTTTACCTTCCCCAACAATCCATATTTCGAGAGGTCCGTAGTTGCCCCAAAGTTCAATAGCTTTATCAACCCATTCGGCTGTAATTTCAATTGTTTCTTGAGATACATCCGATGCAGCATAGACTTCCGGCTGTGCATCAGTTGCTCCCCAGAAAATTGAATTAACTGAATCTTCAGAACTTTCAACTAATTTTGATTCCTCTTCAAGTATCTGCTTTTCGTCATTTTGTAGCTCTTCTTCAACTATTAGTTTTTTCTCCTCAACTGAAGTAGATAGGGGTTCGGGTGTACCTCCACAAAAAGAAACTAGAAGTAATAAAATTAATGTTTTTTTCATTTGTAATACTTATTATTTTTTAACAACCAATTGATTCCCAAAAACAATCCAATAATAGCAACCAGTACTGTAAAGTTTGGAAAGTTCCAAAGAAAAATCAGCGAAAATATAATTGTAAGGAAGATTACTAACATTTTTTATTAATCAGCCAATACAATTTTTAGGAGTTAAATAATAAAGTTGTTAACTGCCAGATGATAATGAAGACAAAAACCGCAGTTTTTTTTGAAACTTTTTTATTATTAACCCAATCCATAATATTTTTAAAATTCATATAATTTAATCATTTCTCGTGGGGACAAGTATCGTCACAAAATGTGAGTACGAGCCAATTTCACACTTAACACTTTTCATATTGTTTAACTTCTTCTGAATGAGTTCTGTAATTTTATATACAAAATAAAAATTTTTTGGCATGATGTCTACCGCTTGTGCCCGAAAGATTCCAGTGCAGTTTAAAAGAAGTTTTTTACTTTCTTCATCTTCTGTCAGATAAAAATGTAGCTCCCTGCAACACTTTGCTTCATCAGTGTCTTGATGTTTCCACCATGAATTATTCATCATAATGACAGCTCTCTTAGATAGTGGAAAACTATTCAAACAGTCCACTACGTTGGAAACCTTTGATCCCATTTCAGATGAATAATCTCCTTGGAGTCCTCCTCTATATTCGGTTTCATATTTTACTTTTTCTTCTTGGGAAATAGGTAGTTCACAATTTTTTCTTGCATAGTAATCCAAGGTTTCAAAGTCGAATAAATCAGTAATTATGGTTGCATTTTCTTCATTAAAGTTATTAATATTTCCATGAAAATTATTTATAGGGGCTATTTTTGTTGCAGCTGCTTGCATTTCTTCAGCGCTGTCATAATTATTCATACACTTTATTTTAATCAGTAACGATCTCTTTAACTTGAATCGAAAGCTTTTTAAGATTTTTATTATTGTAATTGAATATCCACAGAAGTACATATAAAACTCCTACTATAAAAAATAATAAAGCATAACCTCTTCCAGGTCCGGTTCCTACCAGGGGAGACAAGATATCTGCATTTTCTGGATAAAAAGTGAATTCTAAGTAGTCTCCTAATGGCCCAGCAATAATAACCCCTAGAGGACGTAACATTTGAGCAATCGTACCTCTGAGTGCCAAAGCTCTACCTCTAATATCTTCAGTTGTAATGGATAGCCATGCTCCAGAAGATACAGTTTGTTGGACTGTTCCACTCACTCCATTGATTATACCGTGAATGCATAAGAGAAATATACTTGGCCTTATTGACCCTAAAATTAAACTTAATCCACTTAACAGTCCCATATATATAGCAACCTTTAAATTTCCCTGAAGTTTATCAGCCAATCGTAAAGAAATAATTGAACCAAGTAGAAAAGCCAAACCAATACTCGACTCAACAATACCAAGCCCTCTTGCATCAGTAAAGCTCAGAATCATTGGGGGTAGCAGTACTGAAGTAAAACCCCACAAAAAGTTAGCTATCGAGAGGATGGAGACTAAAGCGAGTAAGCCTTTTTGTTTTTTTAGCCAGCTATAAGCTTGAACTAAGTCAAAATAAACATTTCTAAAACTTAATTTATCCTTAACTTCCACTTTCTTACTTTTGAAGAAAGTTATAGTTGCTATCCCAAAGATACACGTAATAATGTCAACAAGTATTACTCCTGGTAAACCAAAGAATGCGTAAATAAAAGCTCCTCCTATTGGCGCAATTAGAACAGAAATTGCTTCTGCGCTTTCAAATAAAGCTGATACTTTTGTTACTTCATTCTTTTTAACAACATCCCCCAAGAATGCACTCCAAGTTGTCCAGTGAGCTATTTCAAAAATTCCAAAAGCAAGTGCAAATGGTATCAAAAGAGTTAGTGTCAAAATATTATTCAATGCAAGATATCCAACAATGCACATCAATACTGCAATTGTTAAATCGTAAATAATAATTAATCTTTTTCTGGGAAACCTATCTGCGAGCACTCCTCCAAAGGGTCCAGTAACAACACCAACTATTGCAACAGTGAACAAAATCGTAGAAAGGGCACTAGCTCTTCCTGTCGTTTCATATACCCAAACTCCAATAGCAAAAAAAGACATACCTGAACCTGTCCAAGATATTGTTTGTCCAAACCAAAGTAAATATATTTTTTTATCCATAGCCAATCAATTTTAACTGAATCTAAAATAAGAGAAGTTATAAAAAAGGAATGAAATGAGCATTGCTCTTATTACGGGTGGATCAGGGCACGTTGGAGCTAACTTAGTAAGAGAACTAACCGCACAAGATTATAAGGTACGGTGCATAGATTTTGATGGAGATCATCGAGCCTTTGAAGGGTATGATGTTGAGCTTATTACAGGCAGTGTCACCGATATTGACACTTTAGATAAAGCATTTGAGGGAGTCGATGTAGTTTTTCATACTGCAGCAATTATAAGTTTGGAGAGAAAAAATAAAAGTCTTATTCGCTCTGTGAATGTTGAGGGAACAAAGAATGTGTGTAAAATGTCACTCAAGCACAGTATCAGAAAGTTAATTCATTTTTCTTCTGTTGATGCGTTTATACGTGAACCATTAGAGGACCCTCTGTTGGAAGACAGATCACTTGTTGTGGACCAAAATGCTGTTCCTTATGATTTATCAAAAGCAGATGCACAGAGAATTGTTTTAGAGTATTGCAATAAGGGTCTTGATGCATCCATAATCCACCCTTCAGGAATTTTTGGTCCCAACGACTTTAAGCCAAGTTTGTTTGGGCAGGAATTTATAAAAATTGCTAATAGCAAAAGACCTTTCAGTATCAATGTTGGATATGACTATGTTGATGTTCGTGATTTGAGTAAAACAGCAGTGAACTGTATTTCGAAGGGAGTCTCTGGTCAAAATTATATTGTTGGAGGTAACTATATGGATTTTGTCTACATGGCCGATGTTATGTCTCAAGAATTGGGAAGAAAACTTATAAGAGGAACTCTTCCATTTGCAAGCATCTATCTTTCTCTTCCAATGTATTATTTACTTTCACTTATTACAAATACACCTAGAGCTATAACTCTTGATTCAATTCATACGATAAAAGTACAAAATAAAAATATTCCAAGCCAACTATCTAAAGATCAACTTGGCCACAGTCCACGCTCTATTGAGGAAACGATTACGGATACTCTTAAGTTTTTCAACGATGTTGGGGCCATAGCGTAAATTTAGTCTAAGAGTGATTGATATCCTAGCTATTAAAAGATAAGGAATCAAAAAAAAACTATTTTTTCATGCTTTCAGTTTGAAATTTGTTGCATTTCTCCATAGGTTGAAGATAAGAACAACTAAGGGGGAATCTTGTGTTGAGTAAGGAAGCTGTAAAAGCAAAAAAGAAATATTCAAAGCTAGGAACGGTTATTAAGTTGCTAGTAGTTGATCCTAAAAAAATAAAAATGTGGAAAGTTAAATTACAGAGGTTGAATTTTAATCTCATAGGAAAAATCAATCCAAAGTCGGATGGCGCTCACAAGGAAGAACTCACTCTTGGTGGTATTAGAACATGGAAAATAACTACTCCTAATTCAGATCCTGAAAAAATATTACTTTATTATCACGGAGGTGCCTATCAAGTAGGCAGTCCAGAGGGTTACTACCCTATGTTGACTCATTTAGCCAGAGAAACGGGTTTTACAATCTATATACCAGATTACAGACTCGCTCCAGAACATTACTATCCTGCTCAAGTTGAAGATGGGGTTAAAACATTTGAAGCATTAATCAATGACTTAGGATACTCTCCGGGGCAAATAGCTTTTGGAGGAGATTCTGCAGGTGGCAACATGTCCCTTGTTACACTTTTAAAGCTAAAAAGCGAAGGAAAGAGTCTGCCAAGTGCAGTCTTTTGCATATCGCCTTGGGCTGATCCAGCTGCTACTGGAGATTCTTACAATGACGAGATGTGTTCCAAAGACTTATTGCTGGGTCCTATTTTTACAAAGATGTGGAGTGATTTTAACCTTGATGGCTTTGCGGGATATTTTGTTCGAGATGAAGACTTAGATTCTGAAAATCCTTATATATGTCCGATAAAGGGTGACTACACAAACTCTCCTCCCATTATGGTACAGGTTGGTGCTCATGAATTACTGCTCTCAGATTCTCGAACCTTAAAAAATGTCTTTGAAAGAGATGGTGTAACTTACGAGTACAAAGAATGGGATGAATTGTGGCATGTATTTCAACTTGAAGCGGAAATGCCTGAAACTATAGAATCATTTAAAATGTTTGGAAGTTTTTTAAATAAATATATTGGGGTTCCTGTTTAAGACTAGTTACAGCTAGTTAGTCAATCTCATTAACTGAGAGGAAAGAGTTTCCTATCATTATTGAGTCTTCTCCGAGTTGTTTAGCTTTTTGTGCAATAATTCTTACAATATCTTTAGATTTATCAACATCACAGATAATCGAGAGTTCGACTGATTCCTCGGCCTTGCCTTTCCACATTCCCTCAAGTTTTAGTATTGACCAACTGTCAACAACTTTAAGGAGTTGTGGTTTAGACTGTTCAACAACTTCTGGGACTGTTCTTATCTTAAGCTCTACATCAAACATTTTGTTAAGTATGACATTAATTTTGTACTAACGAGTTTATTTTATTATTTTCTTCAAAAGAATTCGACTTCAAACAAAAAGATTAACTTCTGTGCTCTCTAAATTCTTTAAATAACCATGGAATCATAAATAACGCAGCAACTGGATCAAAGTACCAGAGACCAAAGAAGTAATTAACGCCGACACCAACTAAGACCAATACTGAAAGATTTAAGCAAAATAATGTCTCCTTTGCCTCAGCAATAATGACTTTATTATTTAATTCTTTACCAAGTTTTAATTTTCGATAACCCAATGGTCCTTCAACAAGAATGGATACACAGGCGATGATTATTCCATAAATAGAAACTTCAGGTTTATTTGTATTTAGAAAATCCAATGCTGACTTTGCAAGGATAAATACAATCAATACTAAAAAAGAATAGGCAATTAACTTTTCTGCACGATCATGAACTTTTTTATTGGTTGAAGAAATTCCCCAGATAGCAATTATGGATGCAAAGATTTCAATAAAACTATCTAAACCAAAACTAAGTAGTGTCGTAGAGTTGCTCTCAACGCCAAAATATAATGCAAATACTCCTTCTAATAAGTTGTAACAAATAGTAAATACTATGAGTTTTTTAGATAAAATTATTGATTCTGTCACAAGAATTAGTATAAATGCAGTAGTTAACTAAGAATATTTCAATTAGTAAGGTTAATTATCGACGTTCAAGGTAAACAATGATTGCAGATGCAGAACTAATCTGAATTAATGTGGAAAACAGGTTTTCCACTCCAAGAATACTAGCAATTATTCCTCCCAAAAAAGAACCTGTAATACCTATTACTGCAGTCCTTCCCCACGTCATCGGATTTGGACCAGGAATAAGGATTCTTGCCAATGCACCAATAATAAGTCCTACTACTGCGAACTGAAATATAACTATAAATGTAAGTCCAAGAAAAAATGTTCCCATATTTTAAATTGTAAATTACTCAGGTTTATATTTTTATTTTGGGTTTTTTGAAAATTTGATTGTAAATAGTTTTGATGAAATTAAGCTTCCTATAACTGGTGCCAAGACATAAAAGTAAATCTCCCTTGTATTGCCACTTACTAAAGCAGGTCCAATACTTCTCGCAGGATTTAGTGAACCTCCAGTGTATTCTCCAATTAATAGTGCGGAGATACATACTGTTCCTCCAATAGCAATTCCATAAATATTATTTTCTTTTCGTGTTACTTGTAAGATTACAAACATCAAAAGACCGGTACAAAAAGCCTCCAGAAAAAAGCCTTGGCTGGCATCAACCGAAAGAGTCGTTACGCCAAAGCTATGCATTCTTCCAAATAGTGCTACATGCGTCTGGGATGCAAGCATTCCACCTAAGATTTGTATTCCAATATAAAAAACTGAATCTTTAATTGATATTTCTTTATTCAATAAAAATCCAATTGTTACAGCGGGATTAAAGTGTGCACCAGAGAATCTACCCAACAAGTAAACAAAAATTGTTATGGTTAGTCCAAAAATTATAGGTATCACAGCTGAAGATAGGTTTTCTAAATCTGAAAGTATAATGGCGCCACATCCAAAAAAAACTAAGGCATAAGTTCCTGTGAATTCAGCTAGGAGTGCAGGAACAGTTGTTTTAAATCTCATAAGAACACAATAATTGAGTTATGATTTTGGTATGTTAAACGGAAAGCCTTTCAAAGAAACAGTGATTGACTTAGCAAGAGTCATAGTATTTATTGTTCTTGTATATTATTTAGTAGATATTGTCAGTAGGGTGTAAAGCTTGATTCTTCTATTTTAAAGAATCTTTTTTTGTACGTTCATCTAATCTTTTTTTAACTTCTCGTTCAATTGTTAACTCAGTATCGCTGTATTGGATATTTACTTCTGTTGGCCCTTGTTGAGCTTCTCTTAATTCCTGTAAAGTTTTTTTTGCTTCATCAATATGTATATTTTGAAATGCCTGCTTTACATGATTTAAGTAATAAATCACTTGCTGAATGGGCATAGTCTCTATTTCTCTATCAATTCTGTCGAGACCTTTTTCGTATGTACTTAGATTTTTTTGAACAAGACTAGAAAGTATGCCTTGTGTTGCTTGGTTCAAAATAGCTACAACAGGTTCTCTCCTAAGAGCTCTGTAGATTGTACTCGGTGAAATATTATTTTTTGCAAAATCTAAACGCCATCTTGAGGAATTCGATTTGTCATATGGTTCCTCTTTAAAAATTCCAGATTCTGAATTCCAGCCGAGTTTTACTAATCTATCTTTTATCGTAAAGTTAATAGGTTCAGATAAGCTTTTAATAGAAGCTCTCTCTTTTTTTCTTGCCAGAAATCCCTCTACTAAGTCCATATCGGAAATAGATTCAAGACTATTTATTAATTCTTGATAATCTTCACTAAACCCCTCTTCAGAGGAGACTAGGTTTGAATACCTGTGGTAGTGATAAGTAAGTTTCATATTGCAATTATTGCTTAGGTTTAACTGATTGTAAAAAATTAATTTAAAAAGTTTAGATATCGTTAATGAATGTATCTTGAAAACTCTGTCTATTAACCAACTCAACTACACTAGATTCAGTTACTGCAACCACACCTGACTTTGGTACTCTATTGTAATTACTAGCCATAGCAAAAGTATACGCACCAGTTGATGTTGACATTAATATATCACCGGACTCCGTATCACTTGGCAACATTGCCTCTTTTACCAATAAGTCGCCACTTTCACAGTGTCTTCCAGAAACAGCATACACCGTATCTTCTCCATTTTTTCCACTAGAGATATTAAAGAGTTTGTGTTCGCTGCCATACAATGCTGGCCTTGGATTATCAGACATCCCACCATCAACAAGAATGTAGGGTTTCTCTCCACGATCATCTTTAAGCGCACCAGCAGTGTACAGTATCACGCCAGGATTATTGACTAATGCTCTTCCAGGTTCAATCATGACCCTGTAGTCATCCTGCCAATGTTCTTGAATTCCAGCATGAATAGCATCAGCATAGACTTTTAATTCATGGTCTACTTCATCACCTGCATAGGGTGAAAAGAACCCACCTCCAGCATCAAAGACGACTTCGGCTTGAATGGCTGCACGATGCTTATAGAGAAACTCTGCACACTCACTCATTGCTTTTTGATAACGTTCAGGATCTTTTATCTGACTACCAATATGGACATGAATGCCTGAAAACAACAAGGACGGTGCATCATAAATCTGTTTCAAAGCCTCTTCTGCAAAACCTATTGAGATACCAAATTGCTGGTCATATCCTGTAGTCAGCACCATTGGATGTGTCTCTGCTCCCACATCTAAATTGATACGCATAATAACTGGTTGTTGTCTGCCTAATTTAGAGGCGGCAGCTTCCAACATAGGAATCTCATAGCGATTATCAATAGAGATATGTCCACCCTCGTTTTTCATGAAAAACTCAATTTCTTCAATACTTTTATAAGTACCGTTAAATAATGTATTTTCTAAGCTTCCCGTGACTGCTTGTACAGTTGCCATCTCTCCACCTGAGACAACATCTACTCCCCAACCTTTTTCATGTAATTCTTTTACCAGAGCCTTACAGATAAATGCTTTTGCAGCGTATCGAAAAAGAGTCTCTGAACCAAAAGCATTTGAGAAGTGATCAATATTATCTTTGAGGTGCTCCCAGTCGTACACATACAATGGTGTTCCGTATTCTTTACCAACATCAAGCAATGAAGTATCTCCTATGTGAGCGACTCCATCTTTAAATGAAAGATTAGAGGGTAAGTAATTCATTTTTTAAGACGACGCTTTATCCATGCAATATCTTTTTTCTGTGCCTCAACGCCACCTGGAGTTTCAACAATAATGTCTGATTTACAGTTCTTAATAACGTACTCAAGCTCTGCTTTTGGAATATTACCTTTACCTAAATTCTCATGTCGATCTCTGCTGCTTTCAAATCCATCTTTAGAGTCATTGAAGTGAACCAGGTCTATCTGTTTAGTGAGTTTTTTAAATCCTTTTACTGCTTTCTCTGTGGGGATACCTCCAGCCCATGTGTGGCAAGTATCTAAACAAAGTCCAACATTCAAGTCACCAATCACTTCCCAGAGTCGTTCAATAGAGTCCATATAACGAGCAACAGAGTTTTTTCCTCCAGCAGTATTTTCTACCAATACTCGCATACCTGTGTCTTCCACAAATTCAATGGCTTTTCTCCAGTTATCGTATCCCTCTGCAATGTCTCCACCTTCACCAACAGAACCTCCGTGAACGATAACCGCTTTAGCTCCAAATGAAGCTGCTACTTTACATGTGTCTTTAAGTAATTTTCTACTGGGATGTCTTACTTTATTGTTAGGTGTTGCCACGTTAATTAAGTAGGGTGCATGTACATATATAGGGCCTTTGTAGCCTTGCAATGCATCAATATCTTCACGGGGTTTAGGGCTCTTCCACATTTGAGGGCTAGAAACAAATATTTGGAATGTATCACCTTTGCGGAGTTTAATCTCCTCAATTGCATTTTTTGAAGGTATATGTGAACCAATATTCATGGGTATATTATAAAGCAATTATAAGTTGTAAAGAAAGAAATTATCCCATTACCTGTTCTGAACCAACCAGGATATACACACACTGTGGATTGGCAAACTGTTCATTATTATCTACAACAGTAATTTCCAGTGCATTATTTACATTTTTAATTTCTACACTTGCACCCTGAGCTGTGCTTAAATCAAGATCAAGGCAGATATTCACTACTTTAATATCTGCAGCGGTAGCACCTTCAACTAACCATTTCTTTGTTGGAGCTTGTGTTGGTCCAGTATTTAGTGAGGTTATTGTGTAATTCGTCGTTACACGTTCTGTGAAAATAAGGACTCCACCTTTTCGACTACTAAAATTACCAAATGCCAACAATTGTCGACCATTAGATAAATCAAGAAAATCAGGGTCACCTCCTGGTGGAAGGTACTCTACTTGAGACCAAGTAACTCCATCAGGTCCTTTTCTATACTCCATGTAATCATATGTAGGCCAGATCCACTCTACAACTCCTGTTGCATTGAGCTTAATTGCTGGGTTTGTAGTAACGTCTGTATCTCCACCATAAGAACGATCTACCTGGACACCCCAAGTAAGACCATCACTTGAAGTTGCTACACATGCTCTTCTGTTGAAGGAACCTGAAGGACTCACTAACTCTTGAACATGAAAAATCCAAGAACCATCATTGAGTTGCGTAATTGTAGGATCTCCTAACGGTCCAAAAGAGTTTCCATCACTATCCTTACAGTCTGCTTGTAAAAACCTTGGAATATCCACTTTTTGAAAATTTACTCCATCTGAGGATTCATACTTAACTAAAGAGTCTCCTGTTGATGAAAGCTCCCAACCCCATGCAGATACTTTTCCATCAAATACTAAGGCTTCAATAGGAGACCGAACTGGAACTCGAACACCAGACTCTACAACCCATGTTCTCCCACCGTCACTAGACACCGCAGAGTGAATTAGGTTATCGTACCCACTTATACCTGCTTGCGGTTCATTACCATTCTTAAAATATACCCTGAGTATCCCTTCACTAGTTTCTACTATTGATGGATCGGCAATGTTTCCTAGACTATTTTCTAAACTTCTTATCGAACCTAGGTAAGAAAGGTGCATTGAGCTTAAGGTAGTTTCTTGAATTATTGGACTTCCTTGACCGGGTTGGTTGCTTTCTCCTAAAGGAGGTTTACTGCCTGCACTTCCCGGCTGACCTCCTGGCATACCAGGGTCTGGCGGAGGCGGTATATTGCATCCTTTAAAGGATTCTTTGTATTGCTCCTGAATTGACCCTCCTGAAAGAAAATCTTTCTCCATCTGTCTAATAACATCAGCTCCTGCTTTATCTACTAAACAAATTTGTTCTCTTGCAAGTAAATTAAAAAAGATGCCTTGGGGGAACTCATTTAATAATTCTTTAACGATGTCTTCAATTGACACTGTATCTGAGGAAGTTTTTTTAATGTCTGTGTTTTCAGACTCCACACTACCTTGTGTTTCTTTTTGGGTGGTTGCTTTATCATTTTCAGTACTTTGATCTGACACAGGTTGTGAACTGTCACCTCCACCAGCACAGGCAACAACTATAAGAAAACTTACTACTGCGGTTACTGATCTGGTATTTTTTTTCACCTAGTTTGATTATATACAATTCTTTTTTCAGAAAAAATTACGATTTCAGTAATTTGATTATTTTGAAGGGAGAAAGCCTAGAAGCCTATTAGAAAACTTATACTCGCCAACCCAGAAATGATATCCGTCCCAACTAATTCCTGATGCCATCTTTGTACCCATATTTGTTTTATCAGTTCTTCCTCCAAAGCTCATCGTTGGGGAGCTACCAGCTAAAGCATCTGAAATTGAGTTCCAACCAATAATCTTGTCATCGCTTGGAATAAATAATCCTTTTTCATTAAAGCTCACTTCTGATGGGCAGTCCTGACCTGGTACAGTTTGATATGAAGGTGCACTTAGAGAAGAAAGTTCTAACACTTTGAAACTTGATCCACCTGGATAACAACCAATTGCTAAATGTGTATCATTCATGTCTATTCTTCCTAAGTTTGAAAGATTTGGAAGTGAATATGTAGGGTTGTCAGATTTTCCAGGAACACCCTCCCAAATATAAATTGTATCCGAGCCTGAATCTGCAACTGCAAAATAACTGCCGTTATAAGCTATTCCTCTAACACCTTGAAATGTGATATTACCAATAGACTTTTCATTTAAATCAAAACTGTAGTTACCTGTATTTATTGTATTTTCAATATCGCTCCATCCAAATACACTGTTACCGCCTGCTAAATAAATCTCTTTACCGTGAACAACTAAGTCCCAAGGTGGTTGATCGAACCTTCTCATGACTATATCTGGTGTAGCACCAGAACTTCCAGGAAGCTGTTTCCAAATTGAAAGCGATCTATCGAAATCAGATGAGACAAAAAGCATTGAACCATTAGAGTCAATTATTGGATTTTGAATAATAAATTCGTCTATCAAAGGGTAGTCTGTCGGTTCGTTAGCAAGTAGTGCCCAGTCTGGTTTCTCTGTTGGAGAAGTAGGAATTGTATCAAAAACAGATATTCGGTTTCCATTATATTCAGCAACAAATAATTTACCATCTACAACTGTTGCTCCTCCATCATCTCCGCCAGCCCATCTATGGCCTTCTCCTGGATTAGCTATTTTTACATTTATCTGTAATTCTTGCGTACTGGTATAAAGTTCATCATAAAAATACATGGTCTCTCCACCTGCAGCAATACCATAAATTTTTGAATCATGAATAGTACCTGCGAGCCAGTTGTCTATACAGGCGTCTGGATCTCTTGAAGATGTTGGCCATGAAGTCCATACATGGGTTGAGCGAGTCCCGTTTAACCCTATACATGGACCATTTGCATTTTCATCACCAAGCATTACATAGTTACCATCTGAAAGAATAGACCTAGGAGTACCAACTTGACTCGATGTTAAAACAACATCTGGCGATATGGATGGACCTGGAAAAGAGTTCCAAAATAAAACTGCTTTTGCGACAGTTGCTGTAACAACAACTTTCGTGCCATCTGACCAAACACCCCAAGGCCACGAGTCACCAAAATTTACATAGTTAGTAATTGGGAGTGCATAATCAGCAGTCTGGCCAGAAGATGATGGAAAGGATGTCCAAACAAGGACTCTATTATTATCTGAATCCGCTACTAGTACTTTTCCATCGGGAGTAATAATTACTTGACCTGGAAAATCCATATTGTTTAAACCAGTTCCAGAATTATGTGTTGTAAAATTTGCTTGTCCTAAAACTAAATCTGGTGGTGTGTTTGATGAGGGAATAGTGTTCCAGATTAATACTCTATTGTTGAATCTGTCAGTAACGGCTAGCTTTCCATAATTTGCTGAAATTGAGACAGGGTGATTTAACTTGTTAGCACCTCCTGTATTATTGAACCCATAGCCGGAAAGTAGAATGTCTCCTGTTTCATTTAACCCATACCCAGTTTTTCCATTTGAGGTCGCAACAGAGTAATTTGGGGAGTATTCATAAACACTCAAGTCATACCATGAACCCATGTTTTTTTCATCATCACGATCTGGATTAGAGTTCCCTGAGGGAGGTGTTGCGCTATCACCATTATTATCGCTTCCTCCTGCGGGTGGTTGAGCTACATTGTTTGAACTACTTGGATCTTCGAAGCATGCAATCACAATTCCTGACTCAAAGCTATCTGGGTTTAAATCAGTGACTATATTTTGATAAATCTCAGTTGGCAATGACTTAGAGATGCACTCTAAAACCTCGTCTTCTGCTTCTTTTAAGATTTCTACAGCTTTTTCTATATCACCACCACTATTTTGAGGTGGTGGCGGATTGTCTCCTCCTTGAGGTGGTGGCGGATTTTCTTGTTTTTTATCATTCTCTGGCAAATTTTCCTCTCCAGGAGGAGGCATATTTTCCAAACCTGGAGGGTCTGTGGGAGGCGGATTTTCTTTAATTTCTGAAGTATTTTCTGGACTAGAACAGGCTTGAAAGAGTAGAAAGAGTATTAACCCTATATTTATTGACTTTTTCATATATATTCTATTATACGAAAATTTAATGAAATATAAATATTTAATAAATAATCAGTAGACTTATTACTAAGACTTCCTTTTGTGCCTTGAACCACTTTAACAGGGCATGATAAAGCAAAAATTACAGCCACGAGGGAGTCTTTTGCATTTTTTCTTGGAATTTAATTTTTTATATGTATTTTTAAGTCTTTTCTTGGAAAAGGAATAGGTGCAGGATTAACTATAAGTGGTTCTGTTGATGAAATCTCCTCGATGTTTGAAACTAATTTATAAATGACATTTTTAAACAAATAACTAGCAAAGAACTTCCCAAGGCAGGTGTGTGCTCCCCCAGAAAATGGGTAATAAGCTTCATTTGGTTCTTCTGTGTTTAAAAATCGCCTTGGATTGTATTTCTCAGGTTCCTGCCAGTAACGATTATCATTATGTAAAACAAGGGGACCAATAGCAACATAAGTTCCTGCCTCTAATTTATAATTATCAACAACTGTATCCCTCATAACATATCTTACTGAGAAAGGGACAGGTGGGTACATTCTCATAGCTTCAGAAAATAAAGACTCCCCTTTAATACCATTTTTTAAGTCTGTGGTATCTGTATAAGACATCTCACTACATTCCTCTCTCAATTCTTGATAAAAAGTCTGGTCTATAGAGAGATGGTGAATAGCAGAAGTTAATGTACTTGTAGTTGTGTCATGAGCAGCGAGTAGTAAAAAAATCATGTGCTCAGCAATTTCATAATTGCTTAATCCACCTTCATGTTTATTTGTTTTAACTAATTCTGCAAACAAAGTATTTGATTCTGTATTTACATTTTCTGCTTTATTTTCAAAATATTCAAGTAGGGACTTTCTAGCTTTAAGGCCTTTTCTTAACTTGGTAAAAGGTAATGGGATTCTTACCACAGAGGTTGCAGATTTGATTGCATCGGTAAACAACTTTTCTAGTTCCTTTTGTCTAGAGCTGTCAATTTCATCAAAGAAAAGTTCAAGGGAGATTTTAAACATTAACTCTTTTATGGTCGCATACAAGTTAAATGATTTGCTATTTTGTAGATCGTCAATCCAAGAGTCAAGCAAGGGTTGTACTATCTGTAAATAGTTAGCTAAAGCATCTCGTCTAAAAGAGTCTTGTAGTAAACCTCTATGAAATCTATGATCATCAAAATCTCTTAACATCAAACCATTTTCAAAGGTCTTTCCTAGAGAAAATTCCCATCCATGCTTGGATGAAAAATTATCTTCTGTGTCAAGATAAATGTGTTTTGTTGCACTAGGGGTCATAAACAATGTCACTCTTTTGTGCAGAATGGAGATTTCGAAGATATCACCGTGCTTTTGTTGTAAGTTTTTAACTAATGATAAAGCATCATTATTAAATTTTATTGAGTGACCAAAAAGGAAGTTTCCTTTATCTAGTGGTGGCTTAGTCATCATATATAGATAACTGTAAATAAAAATATTTTAAAAAGCAAAAATCCCAGTTGATCTTGCGACCCTCCGGGATTTTCTATTCTATTTCATTTTCGGTCTTGCGACTTCTTTTTCTATAGTGTGTAATAAATGTACCTAACTATCGGCATTTTGGCAAAATTTTTTAAGGTGTTTTTTTCGCGAACTTTTATGCATATTATTTATATTTTTATTGAATTTTGAATATTATCTACTTATGAACATAAGGTTGTTTAAAAAAAGTGATTGGAATCAGGTTAAGACAATCTACCAATTAGGAATAGATACAGGTGTAGCAACTTTTGAGACTACTCCTCCAGCAAATGTCTCACTCTGGTTAGCAAAAATAAATCCTAAATTGACTTTTGTTTTAGGGGAGGGAGATGAACTACATGGATGGATAACATTAAGTAAAATATCTTCGCGGTGTGTCTACGAAGGGGTAGGGGAAATCTCAATTTATGTTCACCCACATTACCAAAAAAGGCATGTAGGCAAACTGCTTTATCGACATCTAGAAACAGAGGCTAAAAACTGTGGGTACTGGACCTTACAAGCACAACTCTTTACAGAGAATCTTGCCTCGAAAGAATTTTTTGAAAAACAGGGTTTTAGACAAGTTGGAACAAGAAAGCGAATAGGGCAGTTGGAAAATCGTTGGATTGATAATTACCTCTATGAAAAAAGTTTATAAATTAGAAATAAATTCTTTTAAGTTGTAATTAACATTACAAAGCAAAAATCCCAGTTGATCTTGCGACCCTCCGGGATTTTCTACACTATTTCTTTTTCGGTCTTGCGACTTCTTTTTCTTTAGTGTCTTATAAATATACGTTAGTTTTTACTCTTACGCAAGATATTTACTAATCTATTTTTCGCGAAGTTTGAGAGCTTTTTGCAGCTTGGATAACTGCGCATTTAACAACAACAAAGATGGATTAAACATGGTGAGAAAATCTTTTATCTATTTTTAAGTTACATTTCCAGAATTTAGGTCATCAATAAAGCTCTGCAACTCATCGGTGTCCGTATTTTCTATCAAGACAGAGTAGGTCTCTTTATCAAAGATAAGCTTTAGATATTCCTCCTCTAAAATGACTTTTCGTAAATCTTGAATATCTTCGACAACAGTTAATAACTTTTCTGATGTTCTCATTGCTATTTTGTATTCTGAGACTTCAAGTATTGGTTGAAACATGCTTTGTACAGCAGTAAATAATTGGAAGCCACCAACAATTAGAATGAGGTAGTATAAAACCTCCTCTCTGGGGTTAGAGCCAAACTCATTTAAGGTAATGTAGTTTTTTAAAAACTCTCTAAACGGCCCATTAAAAATGTTATCAATAGAAACATAGGAGAGGAAAAAACCTGTAAGAAGGATTGGGGTCATTTTTTGTTGTGTTCTATAAAGTGTTCTTTGCATAATTTTATTTCTTTTCTTATCAGAATAACTCAATTTGGCTATTGTTTTTGTAATGGAAATTGTACTTATTAGACATGCACAACCTCAATGGTTAGAAAATGATAAATATGTTCTCAATCCGGGCCTTACCCCAAAAGGAATTGAGCAAGCTCTGCTTTCATCAACTGTGTTTCAAAAAGAGAGTATGGATGAAATTTGGGTATCTCCTTTGAATAGAACTCAACAAACTTTAGAACCCTTTAAAGAAAGGGGTGTATCGTCAAACATACATACTTATGACTGGCTTCAGGAAATGATGGATGATGAAGAGAAAGATTTGATGAGTAAATCAGATAGCGATATTCAAGAATTTTTCTTAAAGAGGAATACAAAATCATTTGAAGAGTGGTTGGAAAGTTATCACGGAGAGTACATGAAAGCCTTTAGTGATAATATTTTTTCCAATCTTGATGAAAATTTAAAGCAGCGTGGAATTGTCAGTATTGATGAAAAATATGATCGTCTTTTCGACTTAGAAAAAAACACATCTGAAAAATTGATGATTATCTCCCATGCTGGGACTATGTCTGTACTAATGTCTTATTTTCTAAATATGCCTTTGTATCCCTGGACGTGGAGAAAATTTCTTCCAAGACACGCTGGACATACCATTTTAAAATCTACTCAGATTTCATCAGGTCATTTTTTCCGATTAAAAGAATTTAACAATGTTTCGTTCATGGATAGTGACGAACTTAAAACGTATTAATTTAGTTATTAATAATTTCCCTGGTAACAGGGCTTACTCCTAATCCACCAATCATATACCCAAAAAGCAACGGTATGGTTACCAGTCCACCAAGACCATAAAACCTCCAAACCATTTCTTGTTCAAAGTAAAAGCTGGCTGTGAACAAATAGAAAACAAAGAGTAGACCATATGAGCCTGCTATCAGAGATGTACCAATCTGCATTTTCTGTTTACTTTCTGTGATGTAGTACCAGTTGGTTATTTGCGATGCTAAATAACCAAAAACAATCCCCCACAAAATTTTTGCTGCCATGAGTTTTAGGTCTCCAAGAACAGAGTGGAAAGAGAGATACACAAAAGATATGGTGTACATGATAAATATTTGATTTTTTGTTGGTTGAAATCTTATGATGAAAACAAAAAATATACCAGCTAACAGGGCCTGAAAAAATAATGAGCCTGCTGCAAGTTCCTCTATGCCGTACCAGAAGAATTCTCCGACATTCAAATAAGGATGTAAAAACTGTGTAATAAATGTAATTAAACTTAATGAAGCCCCAACAGTTATTACTGCAGGAGTATCTAAACTTTCTATCTTTGGTCGTGAAGCAAATACATAGGCCAACATTAGAAATGCACCAAGAAATAACATTAAGTGTGAAGGAGACACAAGTGGCTCAACTCCCTGTTCTATACCTAAAAAAGTATGCCAAAGTACATCTAATCCCCCACCAATTCCAAAAATAACTGCACCTAAGATTCCTACATCCACTCGGTAATCTTTTATGGAATTTTTAACATACGCTGCGGAGACTACTGAAAACGCATAACCCGAATACAAAACTGCATGCCACGGGGTAAAGAAAGACTCTATCTCTTGACTTAAATAGATGTGAGCACTGGAATCAATCCATGTACCAATAAGAAACCATGTCATTGAAAAAATTAATAGACTTCTATGGGCGGGGTTGGTTATTGGTACTGGAGCAAATTTATCAAACATATATTTATTTTCTATATTATTAGATAGTAGTAGGAATACTTAACATGAAACATTTTAAAAGAACATTAACTTTACAGAACTCAATATTTCTTGGCCTAAGCTCAATGATTGGAGCAGGTTTATTTGTAAACATTGCCCCAGCAGCTGTAGTTTCCTCTTATTCATTAATATTTGGACTCTTGGTTGCCTCTGTTTTAGCATTCTCCAATGCAAGTTCATCTGCACAGCTAGCAAGGCTGTACCCTGAAACGGGTGGTACTTATTTATATGCAAGAAAGGTACTCGGAAATAAGGCCTCATTTTTAGCCGGTGCAGCATTTATCATTGGAAAAATAATAAGCTCAATCGCTATTGCTTTAACTTTTGGAAACTATTTACTTCCCTCATCACCTAGAGTCGCTGGCATAGTTGTAATTCTGATAGTCGGAATAGTAAGTTATTTTGGTGCTACTAAAACTGCATCTGTTGCAAAATGGTTTGTTTACTCTGTGTCAGGAATTCTTATATTTTATATCATCTCTCTCATCTCTACAGAAAGTTTTAACTTCACTATCCCAGTCTCAGATGGATTGTCTTTTGAGTCCTTGCTATTAAGTAGCAGTATTTGGTTTTTTGCTTTTACTGGCTACTCGCGTTTAGCTACATTTGGAGAAGAAGTTAAAAACCCAGAAACTATAATTCCAAAAGCAATTATGACAGGTCTTGGAATCACTGTAACGTTATATCTCTTAACTACATATGCGACCTTAGGTATAGTTGATCCGTCAATAATCCAGAACTCTTTAACTCCACTCAAGGTTGCATTTGATGTGTCGAGGTTCTCAAGTTTCTCATTCTTGATCTCTATTGCTTCAACTATTGCAACAGCATCTGTACTGCTAGCTCTTATTCCTGGAATAAGCAGAATCGTTGTTGCTATGTCTAGAGATAACTACCTACCAACCATTCTGGCTAGTATCCACAAGAAATACAATTCGGCCTATTTCGCGGATATATTTATTTCTTCCGTAGTTGTAATTGGCATATTGTTATTTGATGTTGTAGAGGCAATTAAGCTAAGTTCTTTCTTTATTCTCCTGTATTACTCTTTAACCAACTATTCAGTTATAAAGCTTGAAAAGTCTAAGAGACTTTATAGTGTTTTGATAGCCTATTTTGGTCTTTTAGGTTGTATTTTGCTAGCTTTGGTGCTTCTTCTAGATTTCTTAAAATAAGTTCACAATAAATAACGTTTGTGATTTAATTTTCACATAAAAACAACTCTTGTGAAAAGTTAATGTGTTATGCAATCAACTTTATTATGGCTCTATTTTCGTCTGGCCCCCTCATCATCATTTTTGCCATTAATCCATATTTTTTCTTAATCGCTTCGATGCCATCCTGCTTTTCTACTGGATCTTCAATAATTGATGCCTGTAGGTTTAAGTCCTCCGAAAGTTTTTCAGATCCAGACTGGTTTGTTTCATGAATCGTTACGTTTCCATTATTTCTTATTCTTTTAACTTTTCCAGAAACCTTACCTGTTGTTACATACAACGCATTCCCTATCCCAACGACCCAGACAGCAGTTGATACTGGGGTGTTATCACGCCTATAGGTAATTAAGTTAATGTATTGTACGGATGAAAAATCATTTAAGGTCATAAAACAACCTTAGGTTAAAAATTATTTAATAGAAGCTCTGGGAGCTGAACCAGTCTTCTTGCCAGATAACTATCTGATAAAAGTAGGTAAAAGAGAAGGGCTCCGATAATGACTACTCTTATTAATATTCTGCTGTTCATTAATAGCTCTCTATTTATTTCTAAGTCCAAAAAGAGGTCTTAAAAATTTTATATTTTTTACTGCATGATAAATTGTCAGGCTTACAAAAACTATCAAGAATAAAATGAGTGGAAACTTGATAACTGGATGCAAATTCACATCAGCAAAATAGCTCATTAGTGCCATCTGAACTGGTAGGTGAACTATATAAACTGGATAAACGGTTGTTTTATAATAAGTTAATTGGGGTGAGTCTTTATTTAGATAAGTTGCTCCTAATCCAAGCATTAAAAATATAAAATTAAATGACTCAAATGCAATCAGTCGATTATCAAGCGCACTTCCTCCTTCGAATTCATTTATAAATCTGTAAAAATAAAGGCTAAGCCCTAAAAGTAAATGCACTTTCCAATTCCTCTTGTTAGAGTCCCAGAAGGTATCTCCCTGTGAAACAAGGATGATCCCTAGAAAAAACCATATGAATCCTAAATAGAATCCGTGAGTAGTGTTGGCGTAGGATGCATAATCTGTGTTATTGAAGATATATCCTTCTAAAATTACGGGAATAGAAAAAACAAAAATACCGCCCGGTTTATTCAAGAGTTTTGAAATTATATTTTGTTTTGAATCGTTATAAGAAATAAGATTTAATAATGGAACTAATATTAAACAGTACATCAAGATATTTTTTAGAAACCATAAGTGCGCACCATCAAAAAAGGTAATAAAGCCAAACCATAGGTATTCATTCGACCAACCTTCGTAGTAGGTAGCTGTTATTGCGAGGGAAGCTGATCCAAAAGTAAGTGCTCCGAAAACGTAAGGCAGTCCTAAGATTTTAAATCTTTCCTTCAAAATTTGAGATCTAGTTCTTTTTTGGAAAGAAAGTCTTAGTGCAATTCCAGCTATCAGGAAAACAAGGGGGATTCTCCAAGTGTTCAGTAAGCTGAGGAGAATCCATAAACTATCTGTGACTCGTTTGTTTTGAACAAATGCGATATATGGAGCAATAGAAGTAAAAGAAATTCCAAGGTGATAAAAAATAAGTAAGAACATTGCAATAGATCTCAATGCATCAATATCATATCTTCTTTGGCTAGGCATATAAGCGTATTCTATTGAGTTTTATATTTTACTAATCGGCATACTTTTCGGCACCGGCAAAATGGATTGATACATAATCTTCATCTCCAACAACCCAACTATCATGTGGTTTTTGTGAAACATAAAAAAGATCTCCTGCTGTAATTTCCCTCACGGGTTCACCTTCAATTGCAACTGTTGCAGTGCCTGAAATAACCATTCCTAAATGTTCCGTCTCACAAAATTCTGTGCCTGAGAGTGGAGAGACGTCCACAGACCATTTCCACCCTTTGTAATAAGTAGCTTTACCTATCGTCATGCCGGGTAAGTTAATGACTTCGTATTTTCCTTTATCGAATTCTCTGACTTCATCAGGGTTGTCAAACCTTTTTATTATGTAATCATCCATTTCTATAGTGGGGAGTCTCCTTCGTTAAAATCTCTAAATAGACTAGCTGCAAACACGGGTCCCATATATGCTAACGTCTCACCATCAAATAAATCAGATTCTGCTTCACTATCTAGTGCTGCTTGTAGTTTCTCTACTGCGGCATCCATAGCTTCTTTTGAGTCCCAAAAGTTCCAACTAATAGCACTATTACCATCAAAGACTGCTCCTGTTATTTGAAGACCATCTGAATCTTCATAAATAGGTTCTACCTTTTCTTTTAAAAAGTTTAAGACTGCATCGGTATCTTTAGCGACACCCACAACTAATCTTAAGTAACTTGGTTTTTCTTCACCTACGCCTATGCTTTTGTAGACATTTCCAAACACTGCATCACCTTCATAAATTACTGGTGGTGCGGCCATGAAAGATGCTGCATCTGCCAAAGTTGCTTGAATTTTTTCAGCTACTGCTTCTACAGCCTCTTTACTTTCCCAGGCAGCCATATTAATAAATGAGGTTTCCCCAGTTATAGCAGCAGTCATTGAAAGTAGCCCTGGCGTGTCATCAAAAGATGTCATAACATTTTCTTTAACAAATGATATAGCCTCATCTTTTTTTCCATCCTGTAAAGCTGGGATAGTTATTCTAAAGTACATATTTATCCTTTCTTGTGTAAATGAATTATCCTTCTGTTTTCTGGTAGTTTCCTATCGCATCTCCTATTCCAATCATGAAGAGTGGGTAAAGAATAACTCCTCCTAAAACAAATAATGGTGCAAATACGACTTGAGGAACTAGTCCAAATAAAGTAAGAATTTGTACCGGAACTATTATTCCAGCAAAAATTTTACCAACGTTCTGAGTTCTCTTACTTAGTAGATTATTGCGATCACGTGTAACTAACAGATATGCATAAAGTCCGTAGAGGATAAATGCAGTGCTGTTAAATGATCCTGAAACTGCCCAAATTGTATCGGTATCTAAAGTTGTTTCGAAGACACTGTTGTAATTGTAGACAGCACCTAACGCAAAAAGCATTTGAGCACAAACAGTTACAAATAATACATTGTGCATATGAGCTAGGTCAAAAGTCTTTTTTACATCAAATACAACGTATATTCCCATAAGAACACCTGATGTACAAAAAGCGATAACAAAGTTTAATATCCCAGTAATTGCACCATAAGTTGGATCAAAACCAACAGCATCAGGTCCCCTTAATAGGGCGAGTATTACAAAGTTAATCAACACTGCAACAGCTACGACTCTCGTGAGCATTTTAATATTTTTTATTTCGTCCATAAATGTATCCATTATTTTCCTTTCGTTACATTTTTCCAACAGGAAAGTCTATGTAGTTTTTCCACACATCACATTGTCCTGTTAATTCTTCTGGGGCTTCTTTTATTAAACTGGAAACTGCATCTGAAATAACAGATGAAATTACATCTGATGCAGCATGTGCCGCTTCATGACTAGTCCAAAAGTTAAAACTAAAACCACTGTCTTCATCAACCTTGCAGGCAGCTGAAACAAAGATTCCATCTACATTTTCATAGGCTGGGTAAACAGTATTTGTCATAAACTCTGTAACATCATCATAGGTTTTACCTTCTTGAGTTCCTCCACCTAATACAAACCTTGCAAAGAAACCTTCTTCGCCATCCTTGGATACGGCAATATATTGTTGTCCAGCAACCATTGGTCCTTCTATGACTTCTGGTTGGCCAGCAAGCATCTCTGCCGCTCCTGCTAGAGCCTGATTAAATTTATCAATTGAAGCTTCTTTAGCTCCTTCGTTAGCCCAAGTAGACCATGCCATGAATTTTCCATCATTTGTCGCACATGCAGCTATCCCTAATAACCCTGAAATTCCATCATAAGATGGGATGACTGTATTTTTGACGTACTCAAGGGCATTATCCATTTCACCCTCATTCACATCTGCAAGAGTTAATCTTACAAACATACTTGCCTCCTTTTTCTTTTTTTAACTTTGTGAATTTGTAAAAGCTTTTCCTAGTGAGAATATAAACATTGGATAAAGCAATAAACCACCAAGAGCTGAAACCACAATCCCTAAAGTATCTGGAAGTACACCAAGCGCAAATCCAAGTGTTGAAATAAGAATTAATGTTGCCCCACCGTAACCAGCAAATCGTCCATAGCTAGGAATTAGCTCAACACTTTTTGCAGTTCTTAAAGCAACTAAACCAAAGATTCCAATAGTGACTCCCCAACCAGAGGAAACGCCACCAATAGCATTCCCAATCTCATTAGCGCTTAAAAAAGCGTCATCATTGTTATACGCATTAACTTGTCCAAAACTTCCAATTGTTTGTACAACTTGTGCAACAAAAGCAATTGAGCCTGCA
>JACNGE010000002.1 GCA_014384285.1 Actinomycetota bacterium
GCCTTGTTTCATATCTACACTCTAACTTACTTGTTGTTTTTTGCGACATCTTTTAGGAAGGCTTCATTAGTTTTAACAGTTTTAAACCTATCAATTAGAAGCTCAGTAGCTCCACCTTCAAGACCTACTAAAACTCTCCTTAAAGCCCATAGAGATTGTAATTCTTGTGGTGATACAAGTCTTTGTTCTTCTCTTGTGCCAGATGGGGTAACGTCGATAGCCGGGAATACTCGCTTATCCGCAAGTCCTCTATCGAGCTTAAGCTCCATGTTTCCAGTTCCTTTAAACTCTTCAAAAATAACTTCATCCATTTTAGACCCAGTCTCAACAAGAGCGGTTCCAAGAATAGTTAAGCTACCTCCACCTTCAATGTTCCTAGCTGCACCAAAGAATTGTTTTACTGGTGTAATCGCTGTTGAATCTAAACCACCTGAAAGGATACGTCCACTAGCAGGTGAGGCTAAGTTGTGAGCCCTTGCTAAACGAGTTATTGAGTCGAGAAGTATAACAACATCTTTACCTTCTTCTGTGAGTCTCTTTGCTCTTTCTATTGCAAGTCTAGAAACTTGTGTATGCTCTTCGGGTGGTCTATCAAAAGTAGAGTAGATAACTTCTCCATCAACTGATCTTTGCATATCTGTTACTTCTTCTGGCCTCTCGTCAACAAGAACAACCATCAAGTGTACTTCAGGATTGTTAGCAGTAATTGAGTTGGCAATTTCTTTAAGAATTGTAGTTTTACCAGCCTTTGGAGGTGAAACGATTAACCCTCTTTGTCCTTTTCCAATAGGTGCAATTAAATCAATGATTCTACCGACTATTTTTTCTGGTTTACCAGGTACTTCTAATTTCAATCGCTCATCTGGAAAAAGAGGTGTTAGTTTATTAAAATCTACTCTTCTGGCTAATAATTCCGGATCTGCCCCATTAACTGTTTTTGGTTCAACTAAGGCAGGAAATTTTTCTTTTTGCCTTGGAGCCCTTATTGGTCCTTCAACCAGGTCTCCCTTCCGCATTCTGTATTTTTTAATACTCCCAGCAGGTACATATACATCATTATCACCGGGTTTATATCCATTACATCTTAAGAATCCATATCCTTCGGGGAGTATGTCTAAGATTCCCTCTCTTGACTCACCAGCTTTAACTTGGCTATCTCCAGAATTAACTACTGATGGAAGATCTGAATTATCATTTTTGCTGATTACCTCTGCTACAACTGGTTCCTCGGCTTCAATGACTGCATCCCCTTGTTCCAATAAAAGATCAATTAACTTAGCTTTTTGCAGGCCCTTGTGTTCAAGACCTAAACCCTCTGCTATTGCTCTTAAATCAGCAACTGGCTTTGATTGTAATTGTGTTCTTGCGGACATCTCTCTCCTAATTTAAATCAAAATTTTTGGTATTGATTTGTGAATTTTTGTCTGAAGACAACATCATTATATACATATTATTAGTAAAGGTGTAGTTTTTATTATTTTTATAAATATTTTTTAAGGTTGTTTGTATTACTTTATAGGTCTTAAAAGTGAATACTCAAACATCGCTCCCCTGAAGTTAGTAGTAATCTTTTCAGCTATTTCTACAGCATCTTCCTTGTGTGTGCCTTCTTGAATTAATAAATTTGTTAACACTGCTACTGGATTATCTTCTAACCACTTACCAGTAGCTTGTAAATGCCCCATTTGTGAGACAAGCACTTGTCCGGTATACCCGAGAGCTACAATTTGCTTTGCGTAAATGTATGGAATTTGCTTAATTGTATCTTTAAGTTCTGATTCAGTGGCCATATTCATTATAATTTCTCGAACATCCAGTTTTAACTTTACAATAGACGAGAAAACATCAGTCATCCTATCTGGAAAGTGATTGTAAGCAGTTGCAGGTGAGACACCAGCTTCTTTTGCAATCGCTGATAAGGTGACCTCATTAATATCACCGATCTCATTTATTACTTCTAAAGCTGTTTCGATGAGTTTCATTTTATTTTCATCAAAAATCAATTGCTGACGTGCCGCTCTACCGTCTTGTAACTCAGTCATAATTAAATATTACAATAGATTTATTCTAAATAAATAGATTAAAAATATTCATTAATTGCATTTTCAACAACACCCACTTCAGTATCTAAAACAAGAAATTGTTCCTCATTGTAAGAATCTTTTGAGTTGTAGTCAGGAATAACTTTGTTAATCACATTTTCAAATTTTTCTGGAGATGCTGTAGCTACACCGACGACAGGAAGGTCTGATTCAAAATTAACAATATCTGAAAGAGCCGTTGCGGTGTGGGGGTCGATTATTAGCTGAAAATTTTTATAAAATTTTTCTATTTCCTCAAGAATCATTTCATTGTCATAAGAAGATGAAGAGAAAATATGCTGTAGCTTCTGAAAAGAACCTGAATCTAATTCAGCTTTATTTTCATGTTGTAAAGAGGCGTAAAATTCTGTTGTATCTCCCTGAAGGTCGTAAATCAACCTTTCAAGACTTGATGGAATCTGGATATCCATACTAGGTGCGAATGTTTGTGTTGTATCTTTCGGTTCAAGGCAGCCGTTATGAATAAATCTGGTTAATACATCATTTGTGTTTGAAGCACAAAATATTTCGTTTATTGGTAGTCCATTATTTCTTCCAAACCATGCAGAATAAGCATTACCAAAATTTCCTGATGGGATAGCAATATTTATTGGTGAAGAAAACTGTTTTGTTAACCACACGTAATAAGCAGTTTGACCCATAACTCTTAGCCAATTAATTGAATTCAAAGAGATTACTTGGTTTTCAAAAGAATTTTTCTGTAATAGCTCTTTCACTATCTTCTGACAGTCGTCATACGAACCATTGATGGCAATATTTAGTACATTGCTTTCAATCACTTCAGTCATTTGTCTTCTTTGGTATTCACTCACTTTGTTATTTGGATGAAGTACAACTATATCTATATTTTCAGAATCTTTAACTGCTTGAATTGCTGCACTTCCTGTATCCCCGCTTGTTGCAACAAGTACTAAACCTTTTTTACCTATTTCATTGAGTCTTCTGTTTGCAATCGCGCCAAGTGGCTGCAAAGCGTAGTCTTTAAAAGACTTTGTTGGTCCGTGGAAAAGTTCCATGACATACTTGTTTTCTTCAATCTCTTTGAGCACTGGCTCTGGAGATTTTTCAAATCCTGGATATATAGGAAGGTCCTCTACATATTTAGCTGAGTTTTTATCTAAAGAAATGAATATAGTCTTAACAAAATCTTCATAGCTAAGGTCTTCTTGAGTAAGGTAGCTTAAGTTTTCTAAAGTTGTTGAATTTGGTAAATAGAGACCCTTATCATCTGCAACACCTGATAAGATAATGTCTTCAAAGGATAGTTCCCGCTTACTCCCTCGAGTTGATTGATATGTGATCACTTGATTAAATATAAACTCTAATTGTTGAGGTAACCGAACTTACACTGTCTAGATTTTCAATACTCTCAATAGACTTATTTAAATTATTTTCTGTTGCTTCGTGAGTAACAAGTACTAATTCAGCATTGTCTCCTCGGCCTTCTTGGATAACACTCTCAATGCTTACACTATTCTCTCCAAACAAACCAGCGATAGTAGCTAGTACTCCTGGTTCATCCTTTACGGATAAACGTATAAACCAACTTGAATTTACATTTTCAACAGCTTTATTTCCAGATTTTTGTTTCCTTAACGGGTACCAATTCGTTTGATCGCTTCCCATTTGGTGACACGCACTTAGTACATCACCAATTATGGCACTTGCTGTCGGAGCTGCACCTGCACCAGGTCCAGAAAATACTAACTGATTTATGTTTTCACCTTCTACAAGTACTGCGTTCAATGCTCCTCTTATAGAAGCAAGAGGATGTTTTGTGTCAACAAGTACTGGGTAAACTCTAGCATTGAACCCGTCACTACCGTTATCTATCTGAGCTAAGAGCTTTATTGTTTTATTTAATCTTTTTGCCCAATCAAAATCTTCTTTAGTTATGTTAGATATTCCTTTAGTAAATACATCTTTA
>JACNGE010000012.1 GCA_014384285.1 Actinomycetota bacterium
GGATATACCCTCAGATTGAGCGGCTTTGTGAAGGCTCTTTACTGACTTTTGTTTTTGTGAAGATGCCATTCCAGCAAACCACTTAAACTCTATATTTTTTTGTTCGAAAAAAACACCCTCTTCATCGCTTGCAAGGAATACTGGTCTGTTTGCCATCTGGTACTTTCTACTATTCTTCTATTGCAATATTAATTATTGGAATCTCTGAAGTCATATCGTCTAAGTTCTTTTGATACTCGGACTCCTTCTCTCTTATAATCGCACCATCAGGATTAGCTATCATGCGCTCAAACTGAGGTATATCGTGTTCTTTATACCATGTTGGAGGTTTTCCCCTTCTTCCCTTTAAATCCTCTGGTGGATTCTTCACTTCACGTATCCAACCATCGACATTTGTTAATTTATCTCTAAAATTGGCAGGATCAAGTTCAACTTCCCATATTGTCTCATAAACGTCTTGAATCTGACCTAAAGTGAAGTAATCAGGAAGAAAACGTGTTGCTAAACCACTGAATTCAAGGTTTCTCCGCACTCTATTAGAAGCATCTAATAAAATCTGATCATGATCAAAAGCTAATGGTGGAACTGAGCGTTGTATGTATTTTCTAGGAATTTTAAACCATTCATAATCAGAACTATCCTCTGTTAAAACTGGATCTTTATCAAAGGTGTAAACCCCAATAAAAGATGTCGTGACTACCCTCACTTTATCTTTGCCAACCTCTCTTATGTCTCTTTTACTATCAGAGTATGTTCTCACCTGAGATAAATATGAAGGAGCGATACCTGTCTCTTCAACGAATTTTCGTAGAGCTGCATCCTCAACAGTTTCATCAACATTCACAAAGCCACCAGGGAGAGACCATTTGTTCTTTTGTGGTGTAATGTTTCTCTTGATAAGCAAAACTTTTAAGGCACGTTCATCCCAGTCTATTTTAAAACAGACTACATTCACAGCATTTAGTGATAGTGGATATCTCTCAGTCATGAAGATAAGTATACAAAGAATGTCTTTATAGTGCTATGTACTAAAAAACTTTAATATTAATTGTACTAATCACCAAAAACGTGTATATTAATAGTGACAAACACTAAAAAGGGCTACGATGACGAGACTACAAACTCCTTACAGATCAACCTTATGTTGGTCTGCGTTCAATGGAACTCCTTGCTTGTGCAATGAGTGCTGGAGTTGTAAAAGAAAAATGAAGTATCACACAAAAGAAGAAGCTACACGGATTGCACTGCGAGCTAGTAGGCGTACTAGTTCACTCATTCACTCCTACTCTTGTTCCTACTGTGACTCCTTTCATATTGGTCATGTAGGAAGAAGACAATAATGGCGGTTGTTAATCTCCTTGGCGACAGCATTATTGATAATAAAGTCTACGTGGGCCCCCATGAACTTAGTGTCACTGAACACCTACATAATTTAACTGATGATGTCATTAACTCCATTGCAGTTGATGGTCATACAACAAAAGATGTTATTCATGCACAGTTAGATAAGTTGCCCTACTACTCAACGCATCAAGTGCTCTCCATTGGTGGTAATGATCTTCTACAAAATATGTTTTTCTTAAAAAATACAGAACAGTTGACCGCAAATGAAGTTTTTGAGCAATCTGTTGGGATTATGGCACCAATTAAACGAAGGTATCAGACCATTGTAGAAAAACTGTCACTGCAAAATTCTAATATTTTGTTATGTACAGTTTATGAAGGAAATCTATTGAACGACCCCCTATTGTATGATATTGCACTTTCTTCTAAGGCAATGGTCTCGATGCTGAATGACATCGTCTACTCCACTGCAAATACCTATAATGCTGAGGTTTTAGAGCTGAGAAATATTTTTACTAAACCAAAAGATTACGCAAACCCCATAGAGCCATCACATATTGGTGGATCAAAGTTTGCTTTAGAGATAAACGATTGGATTCAAGAGAGTGCTTAAAACCCTATACGTTTATTTTATGGCTTCAGTGTGGATTGGAAGTTGGGGACTTTTTGCTGTAGATGAAGTAGGTGCTTCACTTACTCATATATTAGAAAAAAATGATTTAGAAATAAATTCTGTCCTTAAACCTGGCTATGTCATGCATGAAAAGAATGGTGTAAAGTTTATGATTAAATCTGAAACGGCAGAGAAAATGGGTGTCGTTACTCTTGAGATGGAGTGCGATAGTCCAGAATTTTGGGATAACATTGAATATGAAGTAGATCTAGAAACCCTTGAGTTTGTAGTAGATTTCAATAATCTCAACTACAGAGATTACAAGATTCGAAATCTCTATGTAATAACTGAACCCTACTCTCCTGATGCTGCAGATTGGAACCATAGTACCAAAGGTTTTGAGTACCATAACTTTACAAAAACTCTTGTACCGCATTATCACGATGTTGCGACAGTTCGACTACCACTTTATAAATCAAACTTCGCTTCGTTGGAAAAAACATATCCCCTAGATGTAAAACTTGAAGCAATCAGTATGGGGACTTCTTCTTCAGTTGCCTGTGTTAAGGAAAATGTAACGACGATTCCAGTTGAGAGATTTAGAGACTTTGAAAACATGGAGCCATTTTTTGCTGATGGTATATTCGAGCCGTATGATATTGAAAATTTACAGATAGAGGCTTCGGGAGAAGATGCCTTTATAGAAAAGTTTATGGAGTATCAAGACTTGAGAAAATCTGGAGCAGAGCTTCCTTCATTAGAAGCTGGATTAGCTTTGCTTGGCAAGGATCTCATTTTCGAACCAAGTAATGATGGTGATTATAAGTGGGAAGACCAACCTGTTAGACATAAAAAACTTAGGAATAACAAAACAGTCATTGGGCTTTATGGTGATGTTATTAAGTCTGATTTAGAAGATGTAAACAAAATGATACAGGCCTTACATGTTGTAGCTCCTGGTCTAGATATCTCTTACTCCAGTGAAACAAAAGATGTTACCTTACCAATTCACTTTACTGATTGCAAAGATAAGCTCGGCAAACACATAGGTTGTAAGACTGAAGGTTTTGTAGGGGTTTACTTTGCGAATTTTAAAGATTACATCTGGATTGATAGCAGTAAACGAGGTGACTATCGTTCCCATATAATCATTCATGAAATTGGGCATGCTCTTGGTTTGGGTCACAATCTCTGCTGGACATCAGCAATGACCTATGAGTTTTCAGGACCACGGGTTCCATACTTAAGTCACATTGATTTAATGCAGCTACAAATCTTATACCATCCGGATTTAACACCTAACTCATATAGTTATAAGACTGCCAAAAGATCCTTAGGGAGACAAGAAGTAATAAACAAACTGGGTCTCTCGGAGGAACGAGTTTCCTATTATGAAGACAATATTGAGGAGGCTTGCTATCAAAAGCCTGGAGTTTATGACTACCTGATTGAACTACAAGGAATTGAAAACTAAATGGGGGTTTTTAATAGTGATGCAGAAGAAAATAGTTTTATACGTAATTTACACCTTCTTTCGTTTAGTAAAGAAGTTGCAGACACATTAAATTTAATCTGCGGAATGTGTGAAAAACCTTTTTTTACTAATTTATCTGGAGTTGAAGTTTGTGAGGATTGTCATGATCATATCCAAGAATTAATTGAGGAATTTAAAAATGATTGTTAATTATTTGTTACTAAAAGTAAAGAACTCTACTCAACGAGGCTTTTATAGAAATACAGCAATAGGTAGACGCATACTTTATAGAAAAACAGGCTGGCCAAACTCTGTTCTATGGCCAGAGTATGCAAGAAAATATGGAGTACTTAGAGCGAATGACAGAACGAAGTACTTTACTAAAAAAGAGTTTCTCCTAAGTGGAGACCCTAAAAAAATTGCTTATGCAAAAGAGAGAATAAAAACACAAAGGAGGTTCTACTTATGAGAGAAACTAAAACATTAGTACTTCATATTGAAGTAACTGATGAAAGTATAAGGACTGCTGAACAAAGAGAAAATTTCTTTAAGGGTTACATCAATAGTATTCCTGGGGTAAAAATTGTTAAGACAGAAGTGATTTAGATTTTTAGAGTAAATTATTTAGAACAAATCGTTGCAAAGAGACAACTGGGAGGTTAGATGAAGCTTTTAATAATAGAGATTAAAATAGACGATAAATGGATTCGTAGAGAGCCAGATGAATATATTGAATTTTTTAGAAGATGCATAAATAGAATAAGCGGATTAAATGTGAAGGACATAGGTCTTGTTGAGAGAACTGTTGATAACTTTTGGGAGAACCTCTGGAGGATTGTTAATGAAAAATGAAATAGAAAGAGGAATAGGGTGTTAACTAAATATAGAGGAGTCATACTTGGTTTGGCGTATGCTGATGCTCTTGGTGCTGGTTATGAATTTTTTAAGGGAAAAATTGGCGAAGACGAAGTTATAGATTTTATAGAAATACCAAAAATTACTGCACATAAAAAATATGAATGGTCTGACGATACTGCAATGACATACCTCACCTTAAAAGCAATAAATTCGAGCAACTCCAATCCAGAATTTGTTGATTATGAACTTTTATCTGAATTATTTATTGACTGGTATAAAGGTGCGCCAGACAAAGGAATGCATACTTATAATGTTCTATCTCAGACAGAAGCCTATAAGAAAAAAAATCCCAGCGAACAGGAAGTTATGGCAAAAATTGCAAAAGAAATAACTTTAAATAACCCAATGACTGCTGGTAATGGTGGGTTAATGAGAATTGCAGCTGGGTTAATTCCGCTTCATGTAGGAAGAATTAAAGATGACTTTGGGATAATGAGGACAGCATCGGCATTAAATAACCTTACACATCCACACGTAGACTCTGAACAAAGTTGTAGGCTATTTTTATTTCTACTACATCAATTGATTGACCCATATGAGGAAGTAGCTAATAAAAAAGATTTTTATAAATTTTTACATCATTGGATGAAAACACTTGAAGCAGGAAAGCTGGGAGGAATCGTAAGTGATGCTCTGGATGCAGATTTAAAAACATTAAATCCTAATAGATACGTAGTCACCACTTTATCTTTGGCTATTGGAGCAATCTATCAGACTTGGGATGATGGAATATCACCAAAAGAACATTACCTAAAAGCTATACATACCTGTATCCGTGTTGGTGATGATACAGATACAACTTCTGCAGTTGCAGGTGCGATGCTTGGTGCTATTTACGGCGAAGAATGTCTACCTGAAAATGTCGTTAAAATTTTTGGATATGCTGGAGAAAAGTATCCACACGTTACCTATCGAGACATTGTGGAGACAATTAATGAGCTTTTATAAACTTACCTTCTCAATCTTTCTTTTAATATTTGTTGCATGTTCATCAAACATAGAAACAAACAACTCTGAGGAAACAAACACTTTTGTTCAGGTTTCATCTACAACAACTGCTATGGAGGCTGGTGAAGGTATAGACTGGGGACAAGCCTTTAGTAATTTTGAAAATTATTGGGAACCTCTTCTAAAAGAAAATAGACCTTTAACAGATAAAGAGCTTAACATAACTTACGCTCTCCGTGAATTAATGGATCAAGAGTTTGATTATTTTGAAGGAAAAGGAGGATATTTCTATCTAGAGGATTTTATTTGTAATGAAAAAGTTAGAGGAACGAGTCCAGCCGGGTATATAGACGAAACACATCCCGTTCAATTAACAGATACTGATGCTTATAATCCTGATGGTTTTTGGGGATATTGTGATACTGCAAGTTCCGATGAATGGATGAGCACTTTCGGGATACCTTTTTTTCAGGATGGAATCTGGTGGACTTTTGTTAATACCGATATATATGACACTGCAATTAATGATTGTAAAAAGGTAGTCGAGATATGTGATTCTCAGTGGGTTCTAGCTACAAGAGTAAAGATTGAGATTCCTGAAGATTTTTTAGCCCAGTTAGATAGTCCTGAAGTAGAAAATGTAGTTCAGGATATTCAAGATACCTCTGTCCGTGATTATAGATATAACAGAGGTGTACTTAGGTATGCACCTTGGCAAAGTATTCCATTAGTTTCGAAAGCCACTCATGCCTATGAAGAGAAAACAATTGATCCTGATCATGATTACATTGATTACTTTATATATCAAATTGACTTTCCTCAATTCAATGATGATATTGCTTGCAGCAAAGAGATAAATACGGCAATCACAAATACCATGAATAGTTTTATCAGTGATAAAAAAAGTATTCTTGAAAACTACACACCTAAAGATGCTGAAGAAGATGGGTATGAGTTTTGGGAGCAACTCCTGGTTTATTATGATATTGTAGAGGTCTCTGATTTTGTAGTTTCCGTAATCATTACAAACCAATCATATAGCTTTGGTGCTGCTCATCCTGTCTCTTATCCTGTATCTTTAAATTTCGATTTGAGGGACTGTAGTGAGATTTCAATTACTAAGCTTTTTGATGTAAATTCAGGATATGAAGATGTTCTTTTGCACGAAATGCAATTACAAGTTTGTTCACCATTATATGAAGATCTGTGTAATCAATATTTCGAAAAGGAACCAAAATCACTCATAGATCTTGAAAAATGTTGTTCTGTCGTAGCTATTTCACAATATGGTTTATTTATTAATTTTTGGGAATACGAGGTAAGTGGATATGCACAAGGTGCAGAATTAATCCTCATACCTTGGGCTGGAATAGCTTCAAATTTAGACAAAGATGGTCCTTACGCAGATATTCTTAGAGAATATAGTCAAATGTCTTGGTTGGTGACTCCTTATGAGCCAGAATGGGACTTCTAAAAAACCCAGTAACCAATTGCATTTTTTAGAGTCTAAATAATGTAAACAAAAGAGACAGTACTGTCTTTTTACTCAATCATCATAATTAGAAAACACTGTGTATGAATCATTGAGCTCGGATTACAGAACAATAACAATGTAAAAGGAGCCACTGCTGTATGCATGATGAACTACTAGATATAGAGATTAAAAAATCTCCAATGTGGGAAATCAATAATCCAAGGGTAAATGCCTTAATAAGGGCAACGATGGATATTGTCTACCTGTCGAAAGAAATGAAACCAGATCATAAAGAGGAAGTCTTTAATGTATTAATTTCCTGTGTAAGAATATACGGTGATCCGGATCTAATTAAAAAGGAGATGATCTAATGGAGACTTCTATAGACATGGCGTATGTGACCTTCTTGCTCTTTCTTGTAGTTGTTGAACGAAGAGTAACTGGTGTAAAGACAATAAAGAAACTCATAGAACAACAAGAGTTAATTACTAAACAGGCAGAAAAAATTAACTTGTATTTGAAATTCCAAATGAAAAAACTAGAATTTCGACAAAATAATTTCTGTATTGAGTGCTCTAAAATGATTCCCAATCAACAAACACTTGGCATGTGTTTAGTTTGTTATGAGAAAATATTTGAAAGTAAGTAAAATTTAATGCCTTACAAATGCTCTTTCCTTACAAGGAAGAAGTCACAGGTTCAAATCCTGTAGAGCCCACAAGGGTTTTTCGGGAATCTAGTAAGAATAAAATAAGTTTGACGCCTAAATGACGCCCATTCTTTTCCAAAACATACTCGTTTAATTGAGTTTGTGATAATATTTAAACTAATGAAAACTGCAACACCAAATCTAGAAGAGCGCACAGTTGATTTTAATGGAAGAGAAATCAAAGTATCCAATTGGTGGAATTGGAAACTCCAAGGTGCTGCTGACCTTTATCTAGATGGTGAACACTTAGATCAAAACAAAGATAAAATTGCTACCGGCAAAAAAGTACTTCTTTCTAAATATGATGTATCTGAAGACATTAAATCTATTGAAGTATATGTATCATTCTTTTTTAAACTTAAATTTAAGATTCTTGTAAATGGAAATATTATCCATCAGGATTAATCATTAAACAGGCACAAAGTCAGTTAAAATCTAATTAATGAAATATAAGTCAAAAGCCTGGATAGGACTTCTGGTTATTGCAACTCTTGGATGGCCAATATTAGCTCCTGAATACAGGCCTGGTCAGGTGATTCTGGCTACAGGTTTTGCCTATATAGCAGTACGTTTCTTCGGTAAGGTCTTAGCATCAGGTTCAGGAAAAGATATTTACTCTCAGTTAGAGGAAAAAGAAGAGGACGAGGAAAGCTAAAATTTCAATAAGAGTGAAAGATATCGATTTAAATATTAACTGGGAACGAGTTGACTACCTTTTTATTGAAGTTGCGACTCATTTTTTTTCACAAGAATAGCAAGGATACCCCAATTAATTATTGCAAGAATACCTGTAATAAAGCAGAACATTTCTGTACTATATGTTGCTTCGCCTCCAACAAATATCTCTAATGAAAAATCGTATATTGTTGAGTAGAGAACTGTTCCAGCAAAAGCAAATATTACATGGAGGGTTTCAATCATGGCTGAACCCGTCCCTCTGTTCTCTAGATTGAACTTAGACATTATCTCAGCATCGGTTGCAACAGAAGATACCACTGGGGCAATACCAAAAATTCCATTAAGCAGGATATAAGGAATATTAAGAAAATAAGGAGTTGTTAACCAGATTATCCCAGCAATAATATTTCCATAAGCTCCAATATAAAGAGAAGTTCTCAGTCCTTTTTTGTCATAAATTCTTCCAGCAACAATCGCCATTGGTACAAGAATTAAACCAAACCCTGTTCCAATGAGTCCATACTCAAAAGAGTTTAAACCTAAACCCTGTGTGAAAAAATATGGGGAGAGAATCGACCATCCACCAATAGAGATGAAGTAGATAACAATTGTGAAAAGAGAGATTTGAAATCGTTTATCTGAAAACACTCCTCGTGGAAAGATAGGGTTAGCAACAGATTTCTGTCTTTTGTAGAACAACCAAATAAAATAAGGACATAAAAAGAGAAGAAGAAAGCTAATAGTATTTGTAATATTTTCAACTCTAAAAAATGTAAGTGCTGATGAGAAACTAGAAAGTATTAATGTAATAAACACTAAAGACTTAACATCTACTTTATCAATTGTTACAGTCTCTGTACCAAGATTTACTCGAAGCAAAATATATGCACTAATAAAAGACATTGCTACTGGTAAGATAAAAAACAGCCTCCAGTTGTTGTATTCAGCTAAGTAGCCAATAGTTAATGGGATAAACAGTACAGAGACAGAGCCAATTGAGGCAATTAATCCAACTGCAGATCCTCTATTCTCATCACCAAACATAGTTGTCATAAGACCAACACTAAGACCCATGACACATTGTGCCCCTAATGCTTGGAGCCCCCTAGCAACAAGTAAAAGTTCAAAAGAATTTACAGCAACAAGAAGAGATGTTGAAAGTCCGTAGATTAAAAGACCATAGATAAACATTCTTTTTCTTCCAATTAAATCAGCAAATCTACCAATTAATAGAGTTGAGACAGCAGCCATTAATAAGTAGGAGAGATTCACCCATTGCAAGATAGCAATTGGTTTTTCGAAATCTCTATCCCAAAGTGTAAGTTGAATTGTTTGGGAGTTAATAGTGGTGACAACTGCAAAAATTCCTAATGAGATAGACAGTGCACCAAGTTTGTTTTTAATCATGGAGAGAAAATTCATAACTAATAGATATTATCGAGTCTTTAGTTTTAATATTGAGGTATGAATAAATTGTTAGTACATATAATTACAGGAGTTGAAAATCCAAGTCGTGCAGTCTTAGGATTTTTAGTCGCAAAATCAGCTATTCAAGATGGTAATGAAGTCACTATTTTCTGTGCGGGAGATGGGGTAACAAGTCTCCATGAAATAACCACTCAAGAAATGCAGGGAGTTGGATTAGGAACTCTTGAAGATCATCTTGTTGTACTAAAGGAAAAGGGTGCACATTTATATGCATCTGGAAAATCAGCTGCCGCTCGTGGTATTACAAAAGAACAATTAGAAGAGCTTGGCTTTACGCCTGCAACTCCTAATAAGTTAGTTGAGTTAACTTTTGAAGCAGACAGAGTTCTCATTTATTAAAAAATTGCAAATAAATAAAACTCTTCTATATTTTGCATCTGCATACATCTCTTATCCGTTGATGTATGTATTTGAAGACTCCAACATTTTTGTAAATTATTTCTTTCTATTAACTTTCATTTCAAGTTCTGTTTTAGGATTTATTAGTTTGGTTAAAAAAATTGGTTAGCTCTTCAGCGACAACAGTTCAGCAATATATTAATGAACTCGAAAGTGAAAAAGCCAAAGTGATTAAATATGTTAGAAAATTAATTCTTGAGAATCTACCAAAAGGAATAAAAGAAACGATGGACTGGGGAATGATTAACTATGAAATACCTCTTTCAACCTATCCGAAAACATACAACAAGAAACCCTTAAGTCTGATGTCTTTAGCAGCACAGAAGCATCATTTTGCACTCTATTTACATGGTGTTTATTGTGACAAAGAGTTGTATGAGTCCTTTTCTAAAGATGTAATAGATGAAGTAGGAAAATTAGATATGGGTAAGTCGTGTTTACGTTTTAAAAAAGTAGAGTTATTTCCTGAAAAGACTGTATCTAAAGTTGTAAAAACAATTACACCAAAAGTTTATATTGAATGTTATGAGCGATATAAATAAAAGGTATCTCTTTGGATCAATTGTCTTATTTATTTATAAGATATAAATGTATTACCTACCATGATGGAATCTTGGTTAAGTTCTTTTGCTTTAGATAAAATTATGTTTACAATTTCTTTTGATTTATCGACATTGCAGACTATTTGAAGTTCAACAGAATCCTCTGAAATACCCTTCCACATACCTTCTAATTTTGAAATAGACCAACCATCAACTACATTAAGTAAATCTTCTTTGGACAACTCAACTACCTGCGGAATTGTTTTTATATTTAATTCAATATCAAACATGATTTATCAATACTACATTTATATTTTTTCAATCTATTCATTTGTTTATAGATTTGCTAAATTATATTCTGTGAATACTCATACAACTATCTCAAAATTTACTCACTGGACATTTACAGTGCTTTACGCTTATGGCATATTTAAACAAGTTGATGATCTAGAGGATTTAGAAGACACCTCTCTTCTAAATTTTGAAATTGTATTCGCTATCGCATTCTTAGTGATTGTTTTAATTCGATACTTTTATATGCGAGGAACTCCAACCCTTCTTGGTGCACATGAAGAGATGAGAAAAGGACATTTGTTTATTGCAAAAACTGTACACCAACTCGTATATTTTAGTTTGATAATGTTACCAACTACGGGTCTAGTAATTGCGGCACTCATTTCTTTTGACATGAGGGGAATGGGGATAGCCATAGGGCTACATGAATTTTCAGCATCACTAAGTTATTTAGTTATTATTACTCATATTGGCGCATCTCTCTACTCACGATTAAAAGGTGAAGGTATTTGGAATGCCATGGTTCCAGTCTGGAAAGAAGAAGGAAAAGTTAACTCTGACTTATTTACAAAACTAGAGACTGTTGAAGACAAAGCTTATGATTTAATTGAGAAAATTTTCAGACTAAACTAGCCATATGGAAATCTCAGAAGTAGTCATTTATCTAGCCTTATTTTTATCTATTGCTCTAAATGTTTTAAACATTGACTGGAAAAACTCTAAAACATATAAAAATGCTTTGATGATTATGGTTGTACTAGCAAGTGGTGTTGGTTTGATGTTCCTCATTTTTGGTACATAACAGCTAGTCTAAAAGTATGAAATTATTCCTACAGGCACGAGGAAGTTATGAGACCCTCCTTTCACTTTCTAAATGGTCAGAATTAAATGACATCGAAAGAATCGGTCTTCCTGATCATTATATAGTTGGGAAACAACGACATGATAAAAATGATGGGACTCCAGCTCTAGATTTACTAACCGCAAGTGCTGGTTTAGTAAGAGATACGGAGAAAATGGTGTACTCCATACTTGTATCACCGATAACTTTCAGACACCCAAGCGTACTTGTCAAAATGGCCTCAACGATAAATGACATGGCAAAAGGTAGATTTCGATTAGGTGTTGGCACAGGATGGCTAGAAATTGAACATGATCTCTACGGCATACCATTCCCAGATTTAAAAACTCGATTTGAAATGCTTGAAGAGTCACTCATTTATATCAGAGAAGCTCTTTCTGGAAATGATAAAGGATTTCAGGGTGAGTACTATCAGCTTGAACAGTTTCCTGTTGAGCCAGCAACCCTACAAGACATACCTATCATTATTGGTGGTGGAGGAAAACTGAAAACCCCTACCCTTGCTGGAAAGTATTCGGAAGAGTTCAATATATACGCTGGACCTAAAGAGACATTAGTTAATAGCATCTCTTTGTTTAAAGAAGTTGCAGCTGAAAATGGTAGAGATGTCTCGACATTAGAAATTACTACAGCCTGTCCTCCAGTCGTAGGTTTAACAAAAGAACGTGTTGGAGAATCAGTAACTACTGCGGCTAAAGCTCTGGCACAAACTGAAGAAGAGATAGCTACTACATGGAAAGAGAAAAACTATCTCTACGGTACCCCTGATGAAGTAGCCGCAACTTTATCTATGTGGCAGGAAGTTGGAATTGAGGCTGTTTATCTGCAGTTATTGTCACTACAAGAAGATCAGCGTAATGAAACAATAGAGGTTATTAAGCAGGCGGTAGAGTTACTTTAAAATCTGCTTTCCATTGAAAATTTCTGTCTTAGGTCGATGCAATACTTAACTTAGAGCGTTGGATGAACATAAATTTATTTAGTACTTTCAATGCTCACCAGTCACAAAAGATGTTGGTTAAATGTAGGTACTGCTTACCCTGTGCATACCCTTGTAGTATCTACACCAACTCTTTTTTTACTTAGGAGGTCTTGGGAAAAATCTATTCGTTGTTTTTTGATACTCTTTATACCCAGGTCTTTTTTGGGCAGAATAATGTTCTGCAGGAATAGCACCAGTTGCATAGACGAGAGTAAGATACATCATTCTTGAGACATAGATTAGACCTGCTCCTAACAGTAACCAAAGAATTTGATCGACTTGATCATTAAAAATTTCTGATTGTATATCTTTTAGTGCAAGCCATGATGGAAGAGCCATAATGATAAGGCCATTCCATACCATCCATTCAGCAAAATAATTTGGATGTCTTGAATATTTCCATAAGCCAACATTACAGACTTGATTACGCTTCTCTTCTTTTTTCATTCTTTTGAGAAAAGCTAGTTTCTGAAAGTCAGCTATTGACTCCATAAGTAAAGCAACTCCCCAAATGCAGATACCTAGTATTTCTACTGGGCCAAATGACTGTTGTGTATTTGTCGCGGTGATAAAAATAGGCAATGCTAGAAAAGATGCATTAGCTAGACCCTGAGAAATCGCATCTACCTGAAGGGCAAGCTGTGTGTTATCTTTGCCTTTCTTTTTCCAACGAATATGTTGATATTCATAACGTGATAATTCTTTTTCTAAATATCCTGATCTCCACATTTTGACTGCACCCAATCCCATTCTGAGGCCAACAAGAATTACCATTCCGCTAACTAGTAACGATCTAACCCAGTAACCATCACTAAAAATAAAACTAATTATTCCTAAAAGAACTAATCCCCATGGCCAAGCAATATCTACATAACTCATTCGTCCTGTTTTGTAGATCGGAATGCATACAACGATTGTGAATAAAATTGCTTGAACTAAAAGGTTAATAAGTGCAATCTCCACAAATGATGTATAAGTAATCAGGATGAGTAAGCAAATAAAGTATTCTAATAATGGTTGGTAATATCTCACTTTATGACTGTGGAGATCTTGTTCTCATATACCAGTAGCAAAAAGCCATGGCTATGAAGGAGAGACCCATGGAAACATAGTCAAAATCTGTTAATGCTGTAATAACTATTGTGACAAGAAATGCTACAGATATTATGAAGAATTTTTTATCATTCATAAATTCAATGATACACTTTTTCTATGAATGCAAAAAGAATTATACTGCTTGGTTTTTTACTCTTAATACCATTATTTTTTGGTTTAGTATCTTTATCACTTTGAGTAATTATTTTTTAATAGAAACTAAATATTCTGAATAACTTTCATCTGGAATGCCGCCCCCAATAACTATGCTATTAAAATAATTATTTACGCTTAAAGAATCTGCATATTCAATAGAACCCTTTAGAAAGCTGTATTTTGCAAGTGGACTTATAGAACCAAAAGCGACAAAATCATAATGTCTCGCATCCTTCATGTAATATCCGTCAATTTCAACATCTTTAATTTTTAAAACTGTATTAAAGACCTCTATCTCAGTTAACTCTTCGCTATCGAGATAACCGTTATACCAGTCTTCGCTGTAAATGACAGCTGTTTTATTTCGTAAATTTATCTCCCGAGCATCATAAATAAAGGGTGTAAGAAATGGATCTTGAAGTACGGAGGTCCTACAAGTATTTAGCTCACAATACAAAACTGCTGCTCCACCACCAGTGGAGTGACCGATAATTGATACGTCTGTGAAATCTGCAGAGTTCTTTACAATAGTGGCAATATCTGAATCTGAAGAAAAACTTTCATAATATGAAATGGTCTCTTCGATATCTAATGCCATTTCGGTCATGACACTAGTAATGCTTGTTGAGTTTTCGGTTGAACCAGTGTTCAAGATTATGCCAGAAGGTAAGTCAGTAAACATCGCAAGTCCAGTATGATCAACTGAAATAACGACATATCCTTTTGCTGCAAGATGTATCAACTGATCAGAAGCAAATATTTTTTCCCCAGCCCAACCGTGAGAGTAGATTACTATGGGAAACTTGCTGTCCTCTACTGGTCTAAGTCCAGTTTCTACCTCGAAACTTGAAAGTTTTAAATGACTTAGAATGAACTTTGGCAAGCTTAACTCCCAGGTTCTATTTAAATAATTAACAATGTACTCTCCCCAGTTGCCTTCATTAGATTTAACAATTTGATTAAATGAAGCAGTTTCCAAGCTTGGGTAGTAAATATCGACTAATAACTCTCTAGATGTATTTTCTTGAAGATTGCTTAACTCAATGAACGCAGTAGGATTTTTCCTTTGTTCAGAGACAAGATGATCTTCTGCGTAACCAACTGCATATTGAGTATCCTCACCTGCAGAGAAACTTGGTACAGGAAAAATATATAACAACCCAGCGGAAACCAGAACTAGTGTAAAACTTTTTATTGAAATAATTACTCTTAGAAATTTTTTACTGCTTTTAAAGTCAAACAAAGCAGATATTGACTTTAAAATAAAGAACAGATAAATTAGGTAGTACTGCCACCTCAAGCCAACAAAAATAAGTTGACTAATAATTGTTATTAAAAAGGTACTTAATAATACTCTTTGAGTTGTTACGGAAAAACGAGTTAAAAATAAGCATATAACTGAGAGAAAAATTATTACTATTTCAAAAAAGTACATATTTAACTATGATACTTCGGATGAAAAGCTTAGAGTTGAGTCGTGAAATATACTTTTGAAGTAAACTATTTAAGTGTTGAAATTTTTTCTTCGTAATTTACTTACCTCTATAGTCTCAATATTTATTTTTCTACTCATTATGTTCTACGGAATAAACATATTGATACCAGGTGATTTCTTAACCCCACTTCGTTTAATGATGTCACAAGAAGAGTTAGATGCGTTGAGAGAAACTTTAGGGGCAAGTGATCCCTTAATACAACAATATTATCGATGGATACAAAGTGTTTTTAGCGGTGAAATTACTCCAGGTGGGTTTAGACAACGCTCCAGTAAGACTGTCCTTGATACTGTTTTACCAACACTACATATACTTCTACCATCTTTTATCATCTCTATTTACCTCTCAAGGATTCCTGCATTAAAAACAAAAGTTAAGCGCTTGGGTAAAGAGAAAATATTCAGTGATGTTTTTGGCATACTTTTAATCAGCCTGTTTCCTCCAATCATATATTTCTTAATTAGTGAGCGACTTGAAAATATTTTTAGAAGTTTATTTGAAAAGTTTGAAATTACAGGCACGTCTAGTGAAATCCTTCTTTTCAGTGAAATAAAGCTAGGTTTAGGATATCTCATTTTTGCGATTGCTTGTTCATTCATCATTGTTAGTTTTTTTGAAATAATTACAGTGATCACAATTCCAAAACAGAAAATTCTTCTTGCAACTGGATTACTCCTGCTTGTTTTACTCTTCTTTGAAACCAAAGAAATAGTAACTATGCTCTACTACTCAAAAAATGCATTTATAACCATTGGAATACTTACTATTTTGCTTATTGGGGAGTTCATATTATTTAATAACATTATTGTGCAAAACATCTCTAAAGAAGATCACATCATGACTGCCGCGGCGATAGGTTATTCAAACCAGAAAATATTTAAAGATCACATTATAAGAAATTCATTTTTTCCTTTTGCAACAAGAATTGCGATTAACCTCCCTTACACTGTGGCCTCTTTAGTGATTGTTGAATCTACTACTGGCTGGGGTGGCATGGGCTCAATGCTTTATAGGGCTATTATGAGCCAGGACTCAAATGCGGCTATGGCTATTTTGTTCCTCTTGGCAATTCTTACAGCTACATTGCGTCTTATTATTACATTTTCACAGGTAATCTTTAATCCTCAATTGAGGGGTACTCAAAATGTTTAAATTGATTCTTAGAAGCACCTACAAAACATATCATGGAAAACTAGGATATTTCTTTTTACTATTACTGATGACCGGATCCGTAGCGCATATATTGTTATTGAAAACTATATGGCCAGTAAATGTTTACGATCCAATTGTGGGCTTTGATTTATCAGTATTCCCACATCCAGTTACTCCCTCCGGTTCCCATTTGTTAGGAACAGATCCTCTTGGAAGAGATGTTCTGAGTATGTTTTTAGCAGGGTCGGAACCGTTAATTAAACTTTCTATTGTCTCATTTATTACCGGCTTAATTTCAAGCTTAATAGTTGGAACTTTCATTCCATTTCTCTTTAAGCGATTTGATCTTTTATTAAGAGAGTTCTCTTCAGGATTAGTCTTAATCTCACCACCCATTGTGTTGCTGATTCTCGGAACGGGTGATTTTTTAGAAAAACTTAGTCCAGAAGTAGTGGGTTTCATCTACGGATTACTTGGAGGACTTGGTGTATGTTATTTAGTGATTAGTACAAGAGTAAAAGAACTCATTAACTCTGAGTTTTTGAATGCATCAAGGGTTATCGGTGCAAGTGAGCTTCAAATTGCATTAAAGCATATCCTCCCCTTAATAATTCCATACTCTGTGGCTCTTATGCTCTCAGTTACAACAAGTGGAATCGTGGCTTATGGTTTTGCATCCTTTTTTGGACAAGTGGGCTGGACCCCAAACTGGGGAATGATGATCTATGATGCAATTACCTATGGAAGCTATCTTGGTGGTACAAATTTATGGAACCTTATGCCTCCAACTTTTGGATTCATACTTTGTTCAAGCTCTTTTTACTTAATAAGTATTAGTGTTAAGAAACAATTTGGGATAACTCTTTAGTACTCCATTATAATAAAAGTGATGAGAAAATCACTAAATTTAACGTATTTGGCTGTTATTGGACTTTTCATCATATGCCTTTTAGGTATTGAGACAATATTAAGTCTTTTCGAGATACAGGAATCTATAGTTTTCCCGATATTTTGGATGATATTTTTTTGGTGGATACTGTTTGGAAAAAAATTATTACTAAAAAAATGGTAATGAACTTTATTGAGGAACTAGAGCTTATATGGGACACCTGGGAGATTATGCTAATTGTTATTCCAATTATCGTATATCAACTATTTAAAAAATAAAATACTGTCTTAAAGTAAATCTACAAATTTGATTTACATTGATTCCATTTCTAATAGTTGGCGTTTACGCTCAATCCCTCCTTCAGTACTGTATCCCCCAAGAGACCCATCAGAGCGAACTACTCTATGACATGGAACATCTGGTGCATATGGATTTTGTGCACAAGCATTAGCAACTGCTCTGGAGCTTTTTGGCCTTCCAATTGCGACAGCAATTTCTTTATAAGTTTTAGTTTTGCCTTTTGGAATTTTAAGGAGTTCTTTCCAAACAGCTATTTGAAATTCTGTTCCTTCTAATTTAATCATTCTCTATTCAAGATTACCATCTGTTCATCAACACTTAAATTTAAAAACTCCTCAAATTCTACATAAAAATAACTGACAGACATCCTAACCCGATGATAAAAGCAACTTGATGAAAGAAATAAAACTAACTAAATCTTTCTTTTAAATCAGAATCTATATTTTTAAGAACTAAAGACTTGAAATCATCATGGATAGATCTATTTGTAGCAATAATTAAGTTTGATGAAAGTGTTGGAAAGGCTTCATGTTCATCAACTACAAGTCCTCCAGCTTCTTTTAAAATTAAGCTAGCCCCTAAAGTGTCCCAAGGCTTAATAAAAAATTCATAATAAGCATCAAATTTATTATCGGCAACCCAGCAAACATCTAGTGCTGCCGATCCAAACCTTCTTACTCCACCCGTCATTTTGAGAATCGAGAGGAAGGTCTGTAAGTATTGCTCCCCAAACTCCAACCTGTCATAGGGGAAACCCGTGGCAACGATTGCTTTTTGTAGTGATGTTTCTTTTGTAACGTGTAATTTTTGAGAATTTTTATAGGCACCCTTGTCTACATATCCTTCATATAAATCATCCTGAAAAATATCATACACATAAGTTTGTACCGGTACTTTATTGATTAGTAGAGTCAGCGTGATTGCTACTTGTGGTATGTTGTTGGCGTAGTTTACAGTCCCATCCAAGGGATCAATTAACCATGATCTTCCATTAGAGGAAATCACTTCATCGGATTCTTCTGAAATAACTCCATCCTCCGGAAAGTATTTGGTTATAGCTTCTATAAGAATTTCTTCGGCCTTAAGATCTGCATTTGTTACTAAGTCCACCACTGCATCTTTTGAATCAATAGTAAAATCATCTCTCATATCTTTTATAGTTTTAGCAGCTTCTAGGACAGCATTATTTAATTCATAAATATCGAAAGAAGTATTCATATCTATGAAAAAATACTGTGTTGAGACCCTGAATTCATATAATCTTGAGAGTAGATTGCTGCTTTAGCAACAGACCTGAGTTCGAGCCAAGTATATGGATTATTTGACTCACCTTTTACATAGGAGAGAAAGGTCTCAATAGCTTCTTTATGGCCCTTACCTTTGGAAAATACTTTACTTTTATCATCAGAACCTTCTAAGTGTCTGAGCATCTGGAAATCTTCCATTATATAAGAATTGCCACCACCATGAACCTCTATTCGTTCTTTAGCTAATGCTTGGTTAGTCTCACTAAAATATTGAATTGCTGCGTGAGAACCGTTGGCAAAATTAATATTAATAAATACTTGATTATCTAAAGCTGTGTCATTTTCCTTGTCAATGGGTGATGAGGCTGAGATACTTTGTGGAAGTGAGTCAAATAAATATGTAGCTAGATCTATTGCATGTACTGCTTCACCAACTACTCTCCCGCCACCAATTTCTTTCATATTTGTCCAGTGGTCTTTATCTAAAGCAGGGACACTGAATCGAAAATTGATACTGTTTGCCGGAGAAGTATTTAACCTTGATTTAATAAATTGAGTAGCTTCAGCAAACCTTCTATTAAAACCAAGGAAAATCTTAGGGTTTTCTGCATTGTACATAGCTTCCTCAATGGCAGTCAGAGATTCGACTTCTAGAGCTAGAGGTTTTTCAACATACACTGCTTTTCCAGCATTAACAGCTTTAATTACTAATTCTGCATGATTGTGATGTTGTGTAAGGATAAAGACTGCATCTATCTCTTCCGATTCAAAAATTTCACTTTCAGTCGAGTATTTATTCTTTATTTTGAAATTTCTTGAGAGTACTTCAGCACTTAAACCCCCTGAGGATGCAACTCCTACTACTTCACACTCTTTTTTTAGCTCTCTCAAAATTGGAAGAATAGTTGATGATGCAAAGTTTCCAGCACCAATTATTCCTAGTTTTATTTTTTTACTAGCTGTTGAACTTTTAGTGTCCTGTTTTTCAAAATCAATCTTCGGCTCATTTGCTAAGTCATATCTGAGAACAATTGAAAGGGGTTTCTCTTCAGAATCAAAACGTTCATAAATCGAAGGAGAGTCAATAAAATCTATCTCCTCAGAAATCATGTCGCTTAAAGAGAGCTGATTTGTTTGTAAGAGTTGTAAAAAAGCAGAAAAGTTTCTATTTTCTGTCCATCGAACATGTTCTATTGGATAATCATTGCCAAGAACCTCATACTGTTTATCATACCTGCCTGGACCATAGGACTTTGAAACTACTAACTCTAACTCTTTATAGTAAAATTCATTTCTTGAAATATTAAGAGGAATATCACCTACGACGACAATTTTTGCTTTGTTCCTGGCTATTCGTGTTGCCACTTCTATAGGTTCGTTACTTGATGACGCGGCTGTGATGATAACTGCATCTACATTTTCTGAATTTATACTTTTATCATTAATAGCTCCATCAATCGAAGTATAAAAATTAGCTCTACCTTGAGTTCTTTTCTTGTCTGGATCAATACCAATTACTTCCGAACCCTGAGCTTCTGCTAATCGACATACAAGTTGTCCTACAATACCCAATCCAATGACGACTATTTTTGAACCAAGAGTAGTTTCTGAAAGTCGTAAACCATGTAGGGCAATGCTTCCAAGAACTGTGAAGGCTGCTTCTTTTTCGGAGGTTTCATCAGGCATTCTTGAACACAAATTCTGATTAACGGTTACATATTCAGCATGAGCTCCATTAGAAACAACTTTATCTCCAACATGGAAATCTTTTACATCTTTACCAGTTTGAATAACTTCTCCACATGAGCTGTATCCAAGCTGGAGAGGTAAAACGTTTTTTGGAAAGACAGCATCAATTACAGCTCCTAGACCCTCTTTTTTAAGAAGATCTAGTCCCTTGCTGATATTTGAAGAATCCTGTAATTTATCGGTGACAGATTTGTTTGCTGACTCAATTGAAGCAAGTTCTGTACCTGAAGATACAACTGAGTAGTGATTCCTAATTAATACTTCATTTGGACCAGGTTGAGGAATGGGGGTTTCCCAAATAACTGGTACTGGGTTATTTCTCTCAACGACTAATTGTTTCATTTAATAATCACCTTCACTAATGATAACTACTTCACTTCTGATATTAAGGGAGAGGTTAAATTAATCATCTCACCTGAAATTGTTTCAACAACTAAAGAGCCGTCCTTTGCAATATCTCTTGCCCACCCTCTTCCCTCTGGGTATTCAATAAGCTTTCCAAGTGTTGTCAGTTGAGATTTATACTCATCAAAATCAAAACTGTTGTTCTGGATCGTATCTAATGTATGTTCTGCCCAGGTTGTTGCATCTTGATTTATGGTCTCATTATCTATTTTTTCTTCGTATAAAGATGCGGCATTAGGTAACTCTGGGGTATCCCAAAAATAGTTTATTCCCATGCCGATGCATATTTTATTTTCTTTCTCTTCAACTAGAACTCCTCCAACTTTTGAATCATTGAACACAATATCATTTGGCCATTTGAGTTGGAGTTGAAGATTATTAATCGTTTTTATGAATGAATTTCCAGAAATTAGCGGAATTAAGGTTTTTGTAAAAGGTTTTGGAATATCTGTAAAAACTAATGAACAAGCCAATGCTTGGTCAGCATTTTGCCAGTCCTTATTATCTGTACCTCGACCTTTTTCCTGGAAATAGCTAATCACAAGTAGGGGTTCTGCCTCAAAATTCTCTAGTGCATAATCCTGCGTATTGTGGATAGATTCAAAAAAAACTACTTTCATAGTGTTACTTCTTTACATATATATAGGTCAAATACTTACACTAACAATAAACAAGAAAGACGACCATGTCAGACGAAAATTTAGCTGAAAAAAGAGATGAGAGAGCCAAAAAAGTTCAACATCCAAAAGGTAAGCTTACTGCATACGAGAGAATTCACCTTGTTTTAGATGAGGGTTCTTTTAGTGAGATCGATGAAAATGTCTCTTCAGAAGCTAATCCTGATGGCGAAGCCGTAATTACAGGCTCTGGAACTATTCACGGAAGACCCGTATATATTTATTCAGAGGATTTCTCAATTATGGGTGGTAGTTTAGGTGAAATCGTTGCCAAAAAAATTCTAAGAGTCATGGATCTTGCCTTAGAAGCAAGAGCTCCAATTATTGGCATCAAAGATTCTGGCGGTGCTCGTATTCAAGAAGGTATTTCATCTTTATATGGATATGCACAAATTTTTAAAAAGAATGTTCAGGCCTCTGGAAAAATTCCTCAGATTTCCGTCATCGTTGGACCATCAGCTGGTGGAGCTGTTTACAGTCCAGCACTAACAGATTTCATTTTTCAGGTAAAAGATATCGGTCAACTTTATGTAACTGGACCTGCTGTTGTTAAAACAGTAACAGGAGAGGATGTTAGTTTTGAAGAGCTTGGAGGAATTGAAGCTCACGGAACACTCTCCGGTGTAAGTCATCAAATTTGTGAAGACGAGCAACAGGCATTTGATGAGGTACGATACCTTTTAAGCTTCCTTCCCCAATCAGCTGATCAAAAGCCACCCGTATTTATTACTGAGGATGACACAGAGAAAAATGTTGATTTATTAGATTCTTTTATTCCTGAAAATAGGAACCAACCTTATGATATGAATGACATTATTAACAATATTGTCGATGATGGTGAACAATATCCCATACACGCAAACTTTGCTTTGAATATCATCACAACATTAGCCAGGTTTAATGGCAACACTGTTGGCATAATTGGTAACCAGCCTTTAGAAGTTGCAGGAGTGTTAGATATTAATGCTTCTGAAAAAGCTGCAAGATTTGTCCGTTTTTGTGACGCTTTTAACATACCTCTTTTAACACTTGTAGATGTTCCAGGATTTCTTCCTGGGGTAGAACAAGAGCATGGTGGAATTATTAAAAGTGGTGCTAAGTTGCTGTATGCATATTCTGAAGCAACGGTCGCAAGAGTTTGTGTTGTTGTTAGAAAAGCATACGGTGGAGCATATATTGTGATGGACTCAATGGGACTTGGTGCTGATAAACTTTTTGCATGGCCGAGTGCTGAAATCGCAGTTATGGGTGCAGAAGGTGCAGTAGATATTATTCATAAACGAGAAATTAAAGAAGCTAGTGATAAAGATGCGTTTAAAGCAAAGCTTGTTGATGAATATAATGAAAAATTTAGTAACCCTGATATTGCTGCAAAACTTGGATTGATAGATAAGATTATTAAACCGAGCGAAACAAGAAAAGTTGTTACTGAAGCTTTTAAAGAGCTTGTAAATAAAACTAACTTAGGAGATAAGCATGGAAACATTCCCCTCTAAAAATATTGCCATTACTTGGGTAGAAAAAGGATCACTTGCTAGAAACTTATTTCTCTCTCTTGGTTTTGCAATTGTCACAGCGCTAAGTGCTCAAATTAGAATAGAACTCCCAATAACCCCTGTGCCAATAACAGCTCAAACATTTGTTGTTATCTTGGCTGGCCTTTTGCTAGGTAGTACTTTTGGATCACTTAGTATGTTGATGTACTTATTTACAGGTTTAGCAGGTCTCCCTTTCTTTTCAGGTAGCGTTGCAGGATTAGCGATTTTAAAAAGTCCAACGATAGGTTACATTATTGGTTTCTTTCTAGCTGCTCAGATTATTGGAAGGTTATCACACACACCCTTGGTTGGAATACTTTTAGGAACCGGCATGATCTATTTATGTGGGGTTTTTGGGCTCACTATTATTTTAAATATTTCAGTAATCGAAGCCTTTACTATCGGTGTTGTACCCTTTCTAATTGGTGATTTAATAAAAGGATTTGGCGCAGTCTTAATTGCATACAAAATTAAATAACTTATGACTCAAAAAAGGCTCCTTATTGCAAATCGTGGTGAAATAGCACTTCGAATAATTCGCTCTGCAAAAGAGATGGGCTTATATACGATTGCCGTGTACTCAGATGTAGACACTGATTCTCTGCATGTAAAAAGAGCTGATGAATCATACTATCTTGGTGGATCGCTTCCTGCAGAAAGTTATAGGAACATTAAAAATCTAATGAAGGCTCTTGATGAGACCAATGCAGATATGGTTCACCCAGGATATGGTTTTTTAGCTGAGAACGCAGATTTTGCAAAAGCAGTCCAAAAAAAAGGGGTCATCTGGATAGGGCCAAATGCTGAAACAATTAAATCTATGGGTGACAAAATTGAATCAAGAAAACTTATTTCTAAAGCAGGACTACAACCTGTACCAGGTCAACTGAAACCATCAAGAACAAAGAGAGAGGCATTGAAAGATGCCAACAAATTTGGTTATCCAGTTGCTCTAAAAGCAGCTCACGGTGGTGGTGGAAAAGGACTGAGAATTGTTAAAAATGACGCTGAGCTAGATGAAAACTTTGAAATTGTTAAACGAGAGAGTGAAGCTTATTTTGGATCTGACCAGGTTTATGTTGAAAAGTTTATAAAGCCAGCAAGGCATGTGGAGACACAGATTCTTAGTGATAAATTTGGAAACCATATATACCTCGGAGAGCGAGATTGCTCACTGCAAAGAAGAAATCAAAAGCTTATTGAAGAGAGTCCTCCAATATGGCTTTCAGAGTATGGAAAAGAAAAACTAAAAGATGCAACAATGCGAATTGCAGATATCTCTAACTATGTAAATGCTGGAACAGTTGAATTTTTAGCTGATTCTGATGAAAATTTTTACTTCCTTGAAATGAATACGAGGCTTCAAGTGGAGCACACTGTTACTGAAATGCGTTATGGAATTGATATTGTCAAAGAGCAGATAAAGATAGCTCTTGGAAACTCATTAGAAGATTTTGTAGTTGAACCAAGAGGTCACAGTATCGAATTTAGAATCAATGCTGAAGACCCAGCAAATAACTTTTTACCAACTCCTGGCACAATTACGGAATATAGAGAACCTATGGGAAATGGTGTACGTGTTGATGGATGGGTTAAAACTGGAACTGCAATATCTCACTTTTATGACAATTTAATTGCAAAATTAATTGTTTGGGGTGTTTCAAGAGAAGAGGCATTATCTAAAGGAGAGCGTTGCTTAGAAGAATATATTGTTGGAGGAATTCCAACAACTATTGGGGTCTTGTCTGATGTCCTCAAGACTAAGGAGTTTAAAGAAGGTAAAGTTCATGTTAAGTTTCTAGAAGAAAACTTCAAAATTAAGGAAGTTCAAGAGGAAGTGTCTACTGATAGACCTAGAAAAGTAAATATCTCTCTCGACGAAACAGGTTCACCAACTCTCGCACCACAACCACCTAAAAGAATAGGAATGGACTTGACTGGAAGCATTAGAAATCCAGGAATAATTACTGCAAGCATGCAAGGTACCATTATGGACACAATGACTAAAAAGGGTAAAAAGGTTAAAAAGGGTGATTCTCTCTTTGTGTTAGAGGCAATGAAAATGGAGAATATCATCACTGCACCTATAAATGGTGTAATTAAACAATTTAATATTAAAAAAGGTCAGCCAGTAAATAAAGGTGATGTCCTTGTTGAAATAGAACTCTAATGACGAGTATCTACGGCGTCGGGGTTGATCAAGTTAATCTGAATAGAGTGAGAAAACTACTGAGTAAAAATCAGTCCAAGTTTGAAAAAAGATGTTTCACAAAAAATGAGATACTTTATGCAAATAGGTTTAATGATCCTTCGAAAAGACTAGGTGCAAGGTTTGCAGGCAAAGAAGCAGTTATGAAATCTCTTGGAAAAGGATGGCGTCAGTTGAACTGGAAAGAAATAGAAATCACTGGTGGTGGAAAACCAACAGTCATTCTTCATGGGAAAGCGGCTGCGCTAGCTTCAGAGAATAATATAAAAGATGTACATATCTCATTGTCTCATGAGCAAGAAATGGCAATTGCTTTCGCAGTCTCTGAGGTGGTGTAATGAGTTGGGTTGGAATGTTTCCGGGACAGGGCTCTCAAGAACCAGGAATGGGGAAAGAACTTCTTGAAAAATATCCCGAACTCCTAATCGATATTTTCGACGATTCACTGGGATGGTCCCTGAAAGACATCATTAATAATGGTGATGCTGAGTCTATTAAGAAGACTAATATTGCTCAACCATATATATTTGCAATCTCCTATTGTTACGGTTTAGAAGTAATTAACAACTATGGAAAGCCATCTGCTCTTATAGGACATTCACTTGGAGAGTATACTGCCCTTGCCTTAAGTGGTTTTTTTGATTATACCGATGCTTTAAAAGTTATCTCTGTTCGAGGTGAAGCGATGCAAGCATCAGTTGAAAACTCTAATACTGGTATGGCAGCAGTGTTGACTACCGACTTGGAGGCAACACTAAAAGAGATAGAAGCTTTAAATTCTCAAGATATTGAAGTCTGGATCTCCAATTACAATGATGCTTCTCAAATAGTTATTAGTTCAACCATTGAAAACCTTGAATATCTCAAATCTAACTCGAAAGCACTAGGCGCAAGAAGGGTTATACCTCTTGAAGTTGCTGGTGCGTTTCATAGTAAAATTGTCTCCCCTGCAAAACCAGAACTTGCAGCTGCGTTTGAAGAGGTTACGCTAAAAGATGGTTCAATACCTGTCTATATGAATGTTGATGCAAACTTAGCGTCTAAAGAAACCCTTAAAGAACGCTTAGTTGATCAAATTGACAACTCTGTGCTATTTTATGACCAAATACTTAAGATAGATGATGAAATTAAACCTTCAGAATGGATACATATTGGTCCTGGCAATGTAACTGCTGGAATGGTTAAGAAGTCTATATCTAGTAAAGAAATTAGGGTAATTAATTCACTAGAATCTATAACTTAATAGTTGGGAGTAATTTTGAAATCAACAATAACTGGTTGGGGTAAGTGCGTCCCAGATAATGTAGTTACTAATGATGATATGGCTACATTTATCGATACCTCAGATGAATGGATACAACAAAGAACTGGTATCAAAGAACGAAGATTTTCACATGTAAACAACTCTGATATGGCAACCGTTGCAGGACTTAAAGCAATTGCAACTGCCGGTCTTCAGCCAGAAGATATAGATGTAGTCATTCTTGCAACATGTACACCAGATAGTATCATTCCATCTGCAGCTTCACATGTGCAGAAAAAAATGGGATGCGTAAATGCAATTGTGTATGATGTAAATGCTGCTTGTGCTGGTTTTCTATATGCAATGCAACAGGCAAAAGCTTTCATAGAGAGTGGTATTTATAAGAATGCTGTAGTTATTGGTTCAGAACATATTACATGGTTACTTGATTGGTCTGATAGAAATACCGCAGTACTTTTTGGAGATGGTGCGGGGGCTATGGTCGTCGAACAAAGTAATGACGAATCAGAAGGTGAGATTTACTCATTTAAGAATGGTCTAAGCTCTGATAAGTTAGCAATATTAGAGGTTCCCAACTTTGGATCTGCAATGAATAGATTTACACCCTATGCTGCCGCTGAAACTACCTGGACATTTGATGGACAGGAAATATTTAAAAATGGTATTCGGGCTATGGGAAATGCAACTGAGGAGGCAATTAAACTTTCAGGTTTAACGAAAGAAGATATTGACTTACTTATTCCCCACCAAGCAAACCTGCGAATTGTTGAAGGGCTAGAAAGAAATTTAAAATTGCCAAATGCAAAGACTTTAAAATATGTACATAAGTATGGAAACACTTCTGCTGCTTCAATTCCTACAGCTTTTGTTGATGGAATAGAAGATGGTTCTATCAAAGGTGGTGAAACCATGATTATCACTGCAGTAGGTGCAGGTCTTGCTTGGGGAGCAGCTGCAATAAAATTAGGTCAACGTGTTACGCCTTTAGGCGAGACAGATGCAGCTTTACCAGAATTTGATGGTACTGGTATTGATGCCATCAAAGAATCAATAGATTATTTTGTTCATGGAAAAAAAGCTGAATAAACATGAAAACAGTATTAGTAACAGGTGGTTCAAGAGGAATAGGTAAAGCTATTGCTAAAAATCTTGGACTAACATGCAACGTTGCAGTTGGTTACTCTCATTCCAAAGAACAAGCTGATGAAGTTGTTGATGAAATTAAAACAGCTGGCGGAAATGCTATCGCTGTAAGTATTGATGTAACAGATCAAAACTCAGTTGATGAATGTTTTGAGACAGTCGAGGATGTCTACTCTTCTGTAGATATATTGATTAATAATGCTGGTATAACAAAAGATAATATTTTCCCAAGATTGAAACAAGAGGACTGGGATTCAGTTATTGATACAAATTTAACAGGTTCCTTCCGTGCTTCTCAAAGAGCTATCAAAGGTATGATGAAAAATAAATGGGGAAGAATAATTTTTATCTCCTCAGTTGCTGGAATAAGTGGTAACACTGGACAATCAAATTACGCTGCATCTAAAGCTGGTTTAATAGGACTAGCAAAGACAATAAGTAAGGAGCTTGGTTCAAGAAACATAACCTCTAATGTCATAGCTCCTGGATATATTGAAACGGATATGACTTCTTTCTTAAATGATGAACAAAAAGAAGATATTATAGAACAACTTTCAATAAAGAGAGTCGGTAAACCAGAAGATATTGCAAATATGGTATCTTTTTTGTGTTCAGATGAGTCAGAATATATAACAGGACAAGTTTTTCCAGTTGATGGAGGACTAACTACTTAAGTTAAGGGGGACAACTATGGAAGTAAATGAAGTTTTTGATAAAGTAAAAAATCTATTCGTCGATGAACTCGGAATTGAGGCAGAAAAGGTCACTATGGAAGCAAAGCTTGAAGAAGATTTAGATATTGACTCTTTAGGTATTGTTGAGGTTGTTATGGCATTTGAAGATGAATTTGAAATAGAAATTGATGACGAAGAACTCACAGATGTTGGAACAGTTGGTCAGGCCGTAAACTTACTGCACTCTAAACTCTAAACAATCATGTCTAAAAGACGTGTTGTTATAACTGGCTTAGGAACGATAAACCCTATAGCAAATAACGTTTCCGATACGTGGAATGGCCTAATTAATGGTCAGTCCGGTATTGGTTCAATAACATCTTTTGACACAAGCGACCTTCCAGTATCCTTCGCTGGTGAAGTAAAAAATTTTGATGCTAATGAATACATGGGCAAACAACAAGCACGTAAATTAGATAAATCATCACAGCTCTCAATATTTGCAACTGAGGAAGCTCTAAAAGATGCAAATTTAAATACTGAAGAACGTTTAGGTCCCAATGTAGGGATTGTTTTCGGAACAGGTATTGGTGGGATTGGTTCTACAGAGCAGGCAGTTAGAACTTTTGATGAAAGAGGAGCTTCAAGAATCAATCCTCTAGCTATAACTCAGTTGATGCCTAATTCAAGTACTGGTCAGGTTGCTATTAAGTATGGTATAGAGGGACCCTCTCTAACAATTACAACTGCTTGTGCAGCTTCTGCAAATGCAGTCGGTGAGGCTAAAAATATGATACAAAATGGAATTGTGGACATGGTCATAGCTGGAGGAACTGAATCTGGAACTACTGCCATGACAATAGGGGCGTTCGCTCAAATTAGAGCACTCTCGACTAATAATGAAAACCCGAAAGAAGCGTGTAAACCTTTTGATAAAGATAGAGATGGTTTTGTTATGGGAGAGGGATCAACAGTTTTAGTAATGGAAAGTGAGGAGTCTGCAATTAACAGAGGCGCTGAAATATATGGATATGTTGCTGGTTATGGTGCAACTACTGATGCATTTCATATCACTGCTCCTGCTGAAGGTGGAAAAGGTGCCGTAGTTGCTATGCGAAAAGCAATTGCTGATGCAGGTTTAACAATAGATGAAGTTGATTACATTAATGCCCATGGAACGTCGACACCAGCAAATGACAAAAATGAAACTGCAGCAATAAAAACTGTCTTTGGAGAACGAGCTTATGAAATAGACATTTCATCTACAAAGTCTATGACTGGTCATCTACTTGGTGGTGGAGGTGCGTTTGAAGCTATGGTCTCAGTTCTAACCCTCAAAAATGGTGTTATCCCACCTACTATAAATTTGAATAATCCTGATGAAGAATGTGATTTAAAATACACCCCAAATAATGCCATAAAAAAGGAATTATCAACAGCAATGTCCAATTCTTTTGGGTTTGGTGGACACAATGGAGTACTTGTCTTTAAAAAGAATTAACTGAATATATACTTTATATCTCAAGAAATGTAAGGCAACTATCGTCCAGATACAAAACCGCCATATACATCCTCACTAGTAGGGTAAATGTTCAGTTTTTCTTTTGCTCACCTTAAAATTAACTCTGGAAAAATTGATTATGAGTTTTATAGTTTATAATAAATAATCGTGAAAAAAATTCCATTTGTAATAATGTCCTTACTGCTGACGCTATGTGGTGGTGATGACCTTCCAGAATCTACGACAGTTATATCAGACCAAGAATGTTTAAGTGCCTCTGAAATTAAAGAAATAGAATTAAGTATCAGTGAAAGTGAGATTTCTCTAGGTGAAGATATAACTCAACCTGAAAATGGAGAGACGATCGAGGAACTTAATAAACGTTTAGAAATACTTCAAAGTGAGCTTACTGAGCTTACTGAACTAAAGAACTTCAGCAATGAAAATTCTCAATATATTGAAGAATTAAATAAACAAGTTGAGAATTTAAAAATGAAGACAGGTGTTAATTATGATGACGTTGATTTTGAAAATTTTGGTCAGGACAGCATTTTCGAGGAACTTTACAATGGCACTATAAACGTTTTAGAAGCAAAACCTTCATTGACTGAAGCAGAGGAAGAAGAGTTAATGTTGGCCCAAGACAAGGCAAATTTACTCAATGCAACTATGGAACTTTATTATCTACAAGGAAATGATAATCCGAGAGTTTCACAACTAGAAGAAGAAAAAATTGAAATACAAAGTCAGATAAATGATATCTCCCCAAATAATAACTCACAAAATAATGAGGATGATATTGAAGAGATACAAGAATTTATAACTTCTCAGAAGAATCTTTTGAGTTCTTTACCGCTTTGTGAGGATATTGTAATTTCAGCTGATGGAGATAATGAAGATGTTATAGAAGTCAACCCAGCTGACTCTCTTGGATCTACTACTTCTTTTTACCGAACAGAAGGATGTTACGACATTGAAATTTTTGGTCCACTAAGTAGTAGATTATTAGCTCTTTATGAACTTCGAATAGTTATTGAAGCACACTTGAATGAACGCCTTGAAGACTTCCCTGAAGACAGAAAGGATGAATACGAAAGAGAAGCAGAGTATGATTTTATTGAAAATATAGATCTTGGTTCTCTAGATAATATTGTTATCAGTGATACAAAAATAAAAAATCTACTTAAAGGTGACAGACTTAAGCCAACTCCTGAAGGTTTAACATTTATTAGATCATATTTAGATCAAACAAAAGAAGAGATAGAAATTCTAAAAACTAAACTACTTCCTCTTTGTGGAGAAGGAGAAATTGGTAAAGAGATTGGGTCATTTTCTGATGAAGAATCATCCCTGACTTCTAATGCAGGTAGGAGTTTAAACATCAATAGATTGTGCGATATACAAAATGGAAATCTAAATTGCTCTACTCCAAATCTTTTTGAACCACAACGGGCAGATAGTTGTGATGCTTCAGTTTCAGATAATAGTTTTACTAATCCTCAAGAGGTTGAGCGATTCTTTCCAACGAGTATATATAGAACTGAATATATGCGTAGATCTTTCGGAACAAGATATGCAGATAATCAGTATGAAATTTATTTCAACCCAGAGGTAATTTTCGCCGATGAAGCAACACAGGTAACTATTGTAGATGATAAATCTTCTAGAAATGGTCTTACAAAACTGGAATTAGAAGACTCATTTTCTTCATCACAAAAGGGGAACTCTGAAAAAGCATATGTTTATGATGATGGAACTCATGGTGATACCGTTAAAGGAGATGGTGTTTATACAAATAACTGTATAACTGTTGCGAAGACAGTTAGTTTTAATAACACTGTATATGAAAAAATTAATAAACTGTATATCTTAGATCCTGCACTAAGAGATAGTGAAGAGATTTATCAAATAAGTGAAAATGTTGTACTAACTGATTCAGGTATGTTTCTCAACATTGGTTATGACTATACACAGTACGATAACTTTAATAATCCAATTGTCTTTTCCCCAAACGATGATTCACTGCTTTATCGCTATGTGTTTAAATTATTTGATGACAATATCAATATGATAGTTATTAAACCACGAGAAGATTTTTCAAGAGGTCATATGATGAGACTTAATGACCATATTCGTGGAACAGGTTTTTATCATGATTACTATCTTAAAAATGGTGATCCCTCTCCTGCTAAATCAACAGATATAAAATTTGGCCCATGGATTGATGGTAAGGCTCACATGGAGCTTCAAGCTGTTCTCATGATGGGAGATCCCACTATGTCAGCTTTCTTACATGAATATGAACATTCTATTTTTGGTCAAACAGATGGTGGTATTAGTGATCCTTTCCCAGCTCCAAATAGAGGTTCTCTTTCTGATGATGGTCAACATTTAACCCCTCACACTACAGCTATAAATTCCTTACAGGGCGGATTTAAAATCCTAATGCCTGATGGCCGTAATTATAAGAATGTAAAAATTTCAAAAAATATATCAAATACAGTAGATACAAAATTGGTATTCCAAGATGGAAAATTTAAAGCTGTAGCCATTGACAGCATAATTAAAAAAACGAGTGATATTTTTCTATATGCTGCTGGTGTCATGAAAGCAAATGAAGTTTCAGAAACATATTACAATTTAGTAAATCCCTCAATTCAAGGTTGTGTTGAAACTAAGTTTGAGTATATCTGTAATGAAGATAATGAAGTTTTTGCAGAAAAAGTAATTTCATGGGATATTGGTGATTATATAGAGCACTTTGGTCCACGTTCTTATGCCTATGGTGATGAACCAAAACAACTCAATGTAGCAATAGTTAATATTGCTGAGAGACCATTCAGCGAGGCAGAAATCGTATTCAACAGCGGTATACAGGAAAACTTAATCAACTCAGAACGCAATAACTCTTGGAGAGATTACAGATTATCAATGAACTACGCTTGGGATAATAAGGCAAATGCAAATATTAACTTAAAGGAATTACTTTTAGACTCTTCAAGCTACATAGGCTTAAGTAAAATAGAAAATACCAAGATTGAAAATGGCTCTATACAAGTATCGAACATAGATCTTTATAAAGAACTCTTCTTTAAAGCTCTGGAAGACAACTCATTACAATTTATAGAAGAAGCAATTGAACTCATACCAAATCTTCCACATGCTTATCTAGTTAAAGGTTTAATAATGGAAAAAAACGGATGGTCCAACTCTGTCAAGCCTGAAGATGCTTACAATTCATTTACTAAAGCTTATGATATAGCCAAAAGTATTAATGGAGGTAATGCTTTTCTTAACACAGTTTTGAATGAAAGAGTCAACATAAATAGAGATAATGGCATTGATAAAGCTCAGTTAGATAAAGATTTACTTGAGTTAAAAGAGTTTGCTTCTGCAGCATCATGGGAATCTGTAGCACTTTTACAAGCCTTTCTTGATGAACTAACAACCACAGTGTGTTTTGCAAATAAGGAACAGCTAAGTGTAGAACTAAAAGATTGTGATGTAGAAAACATAAGACAAGATCCAGTTAAATTAGGGTTCGCAGTAGATGGAAATAATCCATTTTGGTGGGATAGTAACTTTGAATTATTTATTCGTACCCATGCTGGACTTGCAAACAATTATGCAGATATTGCTATAGCCTACCTACAGGAGGGGAAGGAACAAGAATCTTTATTTTACTTCTTTAAATCTTTAGAAATATTGAGAACCGCAGTCAGTTATGACCCCACAGACATTTGGACTAGGTTTACATATCAATCAATTATGCGTATTTATGAAAACCTTAATCTTCATCCAGCTTTGGATGAAGAGGAAAGAGCAATAGCAGAGGCTTTGCGTCAGTATTACTTCATAAAAGAAAAAGATGTTTTCGATGTAAGTTGTGAGAGATTTAAAGGTACTTTTCTTTCCGGCGGAACGGTTGGAGGTGCTGATGGAAGATTTTATGTAGCAGATTATTATTGTGGAAGGCCTAATACATATTTACCAGTAGAAAGTGAAAGTTATTTGAACGGAGAATATGATTTCAACTTTCATACTTGGGAATGGTATAAAGTAAATGAATAATCCTTCCTGTAACGGTTTAGTATCCCTCGATGTTAGGATTCACCCATGAATAATAAAATTTCTAATAAAATATCGTTACTTCTTTTATCTTTATTGGTTATCTGTTGTGGAAATTCAGATGATGCAATTTCTAGTAGGGTTGAGGAAGAGACTTCAGTTGTTGAGGAAGAGACAACCACTACATCTTCAACTACTACCACAACTACTACAATTCCTGTATATCAAAAAGGTGAAATCATTGATGTTCTTACTATCCAAGCATATGACAAAGACCGTATTGTTGAAATACCTAGTGAATTTTTCAAACGTGAAGTAACTATTAATGGTGTAAGAATTATGGCAGCAGGAAATGTTGGAGGACAAGTTGCCGTCCCAGATGCTTTTATAGAAAAAGTTGCACGAATGGTTGAACTATTTACAGATCCAACTGGTGAAAACATAGATGCAGATAAACAAAAGACCTTTATCAAAACATTGAGAGGTGATAGTGGTACCTATCATGCTGGAATGCCGACTCTTCAAAAAGTAGCGCGTGGTGGTGGAGATGATTACAGTCCAAACTTTCTAATGTCTGCTGAGAGTTATGATTTAGATTATTTATTTGATTCACACTATGACAACGACATGGTCTGGTATCTAAATTCATCTGGTGAAGGTTTCGGAAATGGTGATACTGATGCAGCAGAAGTTATTGAACACGTATTTCATACAATTCATATGAGCGGTTTAGACGCTCTAGCTTTAAAACAGTATTCTGAATTTTCATCAGATTGGGCAAGTGGACCGACATATGCCGCAATGCAGGAAGCTTATGATGGAGGGCTTTGGGATTCAGAAGGATATGGTGGAGATGCTTGGAAGTCTGATCCATTCATGTTTGAAGTTGCTCAGAAAGAATATTTGTACTTGCTTAATTTCAGTATGTTTGAATACACAAGTTTATGGGAAAATGGATCACTTTCTCCCGAATGGAGCGACAGTGTACGGACACCATCAGGTATTCTTGCAAATAATCCATTGGGCTATGAGTTGTTTAACACATATATAGCACCAGTAATCAGCAAACCAGATTTAAGTACAATAAGAGATATTTTTCAAGATGGAGACGTAGGAGATCCTACAGTGGCAGGGTCTTCAGGCTATTAAGGTAACATCGTTCCACCAACGGAGTGTGCTCCCCCATCAGCATGGATTATCTCTCCTGATACAGCCTCAGAAAATTCAGAAAGTAGAAAGTTAACCACTTTTGCAACCGGTAATGCATCTTTGGAGTCCCATCCAAGAGGTGCTCTCTCATCCCATTCATCATTCATTTCTCCAAATCCAGGGATATTTTTTGCTGCTGTTGTAGCTAGAGGACCAGAAGCAACTGCATTTACTCGGACTCCTTCTTTACCCATATAAAAAGCTAAATAGCGGACAATCGATTGAAGACTTGATTTTGCCACTCCCTGCCAATCATATCCTGGCCAAGCTTGTGAGTTATCAAAATCTAAAGCAACAATTGATCCAGGGTTATTTAAAATTGGTGAGAAACCCTGAGCTAGAGTTTTCAAGGAAAATGCCGATACTTCAAAGGAAGTTAGCGCATCCTCTACTTTTGTATTCATGAAATTACCTCCCATTGCTTCAGTTGGAGAAAATGCAATAGCATGAAGGATTCCATCAAGATTTCCTATATTTTCTTGGACATTATTAACTGTTTTTTCAATCTGCTCAGGATTTTGAATATCCATTTCGTAAACCTGAATGTCCTCGGATAATCTTTTAACTGCTCTTTCTGTGATTCTAAGACCTTTACCAAATCCTGTAGCAACAACTTGGGCTCCATTTTCTAATGCCACTTGAGCAGATGCATAAGCAATACTTTTATCGGTTAGTATTCCAGTAATTAATATTTTTTTATCTTTTAAGATCATATTTTTATCCTACTAACTAAGACTCAAAAAGTAGAGACAATGTATCAAAGAAATTTAATTATTTAGAAATTTCAGCTTGTGCTGCTGCTAAACGAGCCGTTGGAATTCTAAATGGAGAGCAGGAAATGTAATCAATACCTAATGTGTTAAGAAAATGGATTGAGTCTGACTCTCCAGCATGTTCACCGCAAACTCCTATTTTTATTTCTTTATTCTTCGCCTTCCCATCACGCACTGAAATCTCTACAAGCTTTCCAACAGTATCAACATCAATTGATACGAATGGATCAATACTAAATATATCTCTATCAACATATTCATTTAAGAACTTAGATGCATCATCTCTTGAAAGTCCGAGAGTAGTCTGTGTTAAATCATTAGTTCCAAATGAGAAGAAATCTGCATGTTCTGAGATTGATGCAGAGTTTAATGCTGCACTTGGCAGTTCGATCATCGTTCCAATGGTGTAGGAAAATTTATAATCTAATTTTTTTTCAATTATCTCAATTTTGTTAATGAGGATTTCTTTCATCTGCTGTAACTCTGAAGCATTCATCACTAGCGGGATCATGATTTCAGGAGTTATCGTTACACCATCATCTTTATATAGCTTATGTGCTGCTCTCAAAATTGCCTCAACTTGCATTTCGTAAATCTCTGGGTAGCTTAATCCAAGCCTTACCCCACGATGACCGAGCATAGGATTGCTTTCTGAAAGTCTTAAAAGCATTTCCCGGACATAGGTTGGAGTAACACCTATCACATTTGCTAAATCTGTCATTTCAATATCGCTTTTAGGCAAAAACTCATGCATTGGTGGATCTAGTAGCCTTACAGTAATGGGTTTATCTTTTAGTAAGGTGAAGATAGATTCAAAGTCTGCAATCTGATACTTGATTAATTTTTTTAATGCTCGTTTTCTACCTTGAACGCTGTCAGACATAATCATCTCACGCATAGGAATAATTCTCTCACCTTCAAAAAACATATGTTCTGTTCTACAGAGACCAATACCCTCTGCACCAAACTCTAGTGCTTTCAAAGTATCTGTCGTTGTTTCTGCATTAGCTCTGACTTTCATCCTTCTAAATTCATCACTCCACTCCATCAGTGTATTAAATTCTTGAGATGGCTTAGGTGGTTCAGATTTTAACTCCCCTATGTAAACCTCTCCTAGTGTTCCATCAAGAGAGATGATGTCTCCTTCTTCAAGCACGATTGTTCCGTTTGAAATTGTCTTTTCTTCTAAATCGATGATAAGATTTTCTGCACCTACTATGCAGGGTTTACCCATTCCTCGTGCAACAACGGCAGCGTGACTTGTCATACCGCCTTTGGTTGTAAGTATTCCTACAGAGGAATGCATACCATGAATGTCTTCTGGACTTGTTTCATCTCTAACTAATATCACATCTCTACCTTTTGCTGCCTCCTCTTCAGCTTTATCTGCATCAAAAACAATTTCTCCTATTGCTGCACCAGGAGATGCATTAAGGGCTTTGTTAAAGAATTTTTTTTCTTGAGATTCCACAAACTGTGGATGTAAAAGATTAGTTATATTATTAGCATCAACCATAAGGAGCCCTTCCTCTTTAGAAATAACTCCTTCATTCACCATATCTATTGCAATTTTTACACTTGCTTGGGCAGTTCTTTTAGCTTTCCTAGTCTGAAGTAAGAAGATTTTTTCATTTTCTATCGTGAATTCAATATCTTGAACATCCTTAAAATGTGTTTCAAGTTTATCTGAAATATCTCTAATCTCTTTAAATGCATCAGGATGGTTGGCTTCTAAGGAGTTGCCATCAGTTGCTACTTTTTTATTCAAAGGTAGCGGTGTTCTGATTCCTGCAACAACATCTTCTCCTTGCGCATTCATTAAATACTCACCGTAAAGTTCCTTTTCACCATTAGATGGATTTCTTGAAAAAGCTACCCCCGTTCCTGACTTTTCATTTAGATTCCCAAATACCATAGTTTGTACAGTTGCCCCTGTTCCCCAAGCGTCTGGAATATTGTTAATTTTTCTATACGTTACAGCTCGATCGTTTAGCCAACTAGCAAATACTGCCTCTACTGCGCCAAGTAACTGCTCTTGAGGATCTTGTGGAAATGGTGCCTTGGAAAATCTCTCTACAGTATTTTTAAATGCATCAATTATCCAATTTAATTGATCAACATTAAAGTCCGCATCGGAGACAACATTGTCCATTCTTTTTTTATTTGCTATCACCGCTTCAAATCGATCATGCTCTAATCCAAGAACAACATTGGAGTACATCTGGATCAGTCTCCTGTAGGAATCCAGGGCGAATCTCTCATCATCAAATGTATCTGCTAATTTACCAACATTATCATCGTTGAGGCCAATATTTAAAATTGAATCCATCATTCCGGGCATGGAGATTTTACCACCGGAACGGACTGATAGAAGTAAAGGGGTACCGTCTCCACCGAATTGTTTACCAGAGTATTTCTCTAATTTCTGAACAGAGGCTTTGATATCTTTTTCCAAAGAATCTGGAAGCTCGGCATGTTCCATAAAGTAGTTACATACCTCGGTTGTTATTGTGAATCCTGGTGGAACTTGTATTCCCATCCTGCTCATCTCAGCTAAGTTTGCTCCTTTTCCACCAAGCAAATCAGTCAAAGAAGAGTCTCCATCTGTGTGGATTTTGGAAAATTCAAAAATGGGGTTGTTATTCATATTTTTTGATATTCTTATATTATATTGAGTAAAAACATTTTAGTCGTCGGAACTGGAACAATTGGAGAACCCTTGATTGGTCTCCTCGCCGAACACAAACCTGCACTTGGCATTGATAATGTCTACTTCTATAAAAGAACTCCTCTCACTGAAGAAAAAGGTAAAGTCGAGGCTTTGCAACGTAAGGGTGCTCAAATAGTTACAAAAAAAGAAACTATTCCTGCATTTAAAGATATTGGGTTTGATGCTGGTGATGTCGAGAATTCTTACGAGGATGCCCAGGTAATCATTGACTGTACACCGAGTGGAAATAAAAACTGGGATGAAATCTACTCCGACTTAGATCCTGAAAAAAGATATATGGCACAAGGATCAGAGCATGGTTTTGGACCATTTTTTGCATGGGGAATAAATAATGATGTACTAACAAGAGAAGTTAATAAATATCTTATTGCTTCATGTAATACACACAATATTGCATCTATCGTAAAAACATTCGCACTTGATGTGGAAAGAACCCTTGATCAGGGTAAGTTTGTCTGTCTTCGAAGAGCGAACGATGTTTCACAAAATGATTCATTTGCTCCATCTCCAACAATAACAAAACATGACAACCAGGAATTTGGGACTCATCATGCAAGAGATGTCTATGAACTCTTCGATCAAGAGGGTATTAAAGTAGATTTATTTTCCTCTGCAATAAAACTTCCTACTCAGTACATGCATACCTTATGGTTTAATCTAGCTTTTGAAGATAGCTTAGAGCTAGATGCTGTCAAGAAAGAGCTTGAAGATAGTGAATTTTTAATGTCTACAGAGAAACTCTCATCAAATAAGGTATTCTCCTTTGGTCGTGATCATGGATATCATGGCAGGCTTCTCTCTCATGGAATCGTAGCTGCTGACTCCCTGCATGTAAAAGATAACCAACTGACGGGGTATTGCTTTACTCCACAGGATGGAAATGCATTATTATCTTCAGTTGCAGCGTCAGTAAATTATTTTTATGAAGATACCTGGTTTGAGAAAATGAATGTGTTTAACAAATATATCTTTAAAAATATTTAGTCACACAAGATACCATTTTAATAGATTTTAGTTTCACAATCAACTTAGCCTTGTGCAAATCTAAGTCTTTCTAAGAAATCTGTCTGAAATATTGATAGCTTGAGAGTAGCAATAGAGGGGGTCAATGGATTACAAGGAAGAGTGCTATTGAAAAGAAATAGCACGGTAAAAAGTATGTCATAGAACCAGCCCAAAATCCAGCAAAGACCAAATATGAAAAAAGGGATTTTCGGAGCTGGTTCTATTTTTTTATATTCTTTATTTAGCTCTTTACTTATGTTCTTTAAACTCTTTATAAAGCCATGGAATCATAAATAAAGCAGCAACTGGGTCAAAATACCAGATATCAAATAGATAATTTACACCTACACCAATAATTACGAGAACAGATAAGTTTAGACAAAATAATGTTTCTTTGGCTTCAGCAATAATGAGGTCATTATTAAGTTTTCGCCCCAATTTAAACTTTTTATAAGCTAAGGGTCCTTCAACAAATATTGAAACAACTCCAATGATTACTCCAATGTAGGTAATTTCATTTAATTTACTATTGAGTAAGTCATAAGAGGATTTAGCAAGAATAAAAAATATTAGAAAAAGAAAAGAGTATGCGATGTATTTTTCGGCTGTTTCTGCGTTTAATTTTTTAGTATTTGAGATTCCCAACAAAGCTACGCTGGAGGCAAAGATCTCTATAAAACTATCAAGACCAAAGCTAAGAAGTGCGGTGGAGTTTTCACCTATACCAACAGTAAGAGCAATGATGCCTTCAACAAGATTATATAAAATAGTAAAATAAATTAAATTTTTTGACTGCTTTAAAACATCACTCATAAAAAGAATTCTACTAATTAAATGATTTAGAACACTTTTGTTGTGTCAAAAGTTTAAATAAAGTTACTAGACCCTTATAGAAAAGGGAGCATAAGCTCCCTATCTATCAACCTACCTCTTCTGTGGGAACAAGTAAGTTAGTCCATAAGTTAACAACTATACAACCCATGTAGGTTTATCTACTTGGAGAGTTTTAACTTTATATAAAAATAGAAACTTCTCTTTTCATATGGTTTTTACATTGTTAGATTGTTAACTGGTCAACTTTTAATGCGGTTGTTAAAAGTTTGGCTTTGAAGAAGGGGTTCACGCCCCTTTTTCTTTTATAAGGTGAGATTGTAAAAACAATGAGAGATGTACTTAAGTTAGCTAAAAGTATTAAATAATTTAAGTAACTTTTTTAGCTAACTCTCTTTTTGAGAAATAAATAATAATAGGGGTTCCTACAATAGTTGGGGCAACCCAGTTAAGCCAATCAATAGAAAATGGATTTAAAGTCACAATAAATGCAGTTGTAGTTGCAATAGTTCCAGCAAGCATGAGGTTTAAATGTAGATTAGTTCTGTCATAAAAATCTGGACGTTCGACTATCTTCATACGACGAAAATCATTAATACCCATACCTAATGCTATGCTTCCAAAAACAACAGATGTAATCCACATAGAATCTTCGATTAAATATAAACTCACAGCCATAGAATAAAAAAGAATACTTGTAGCAGTAATGAATACACCTAGAACTTTATCTATTTGCTCACGTGCTCCATTTCTATCTCGACCTTGGCGATATCCTGAAAATGCGAGATAAAACGAGAAAATAGCAACAACAAACAGAAATGGGTTGAATTCTCCAAGCAAACTTAGTGGAATTGCTGTCACAAAAATAGTTGACATCCCATAGACATAAATCAGCCCTAATTTTTTGTGTCTTTTATTACCTTTCTTGATGAATAAAAGAACATAGGCAATACCTAGAGAAATTAAACCGGCGAGAATATGAAGGTAAAGTAAAGGTTTCTCTATTGCTAAATAATCACCGTTAATCATCTAAAAAGTATATAACTTTTTATACCAATTCAAAAGATTTAACAATATTTTCTAAGCCTTCTTTTGCGTCCGCAAATAACATTTTCGTATTCTCTTCAATAAAGAGTGGGTTAGCAATCCCAGCATAACCTGGTGACATAGATCTTTTTATTACAACAACCTGTTTTGCCATATCCACATCCAAGATTGGCATCCCATAGATTGGAGAGTCTTCATCTGTTCTTGCTAATGGATTTACAACGTCATTCGCACCAATAACAAGTACTACATCAGTCGCGGAAAACTCAGAATTAATATCTTCTAAGGTAAACATATCCTCATAATCAATATCTACTTCTGCTAATAAAACGTTCATATGTCCTGGCATTCTTCCTGCCACCGGATGGATAGCAAACTTCACTTCAATATTTTTTGATTTCAAAGTATTCGTCAGTTCTTTTACTGCAGACTGTGCTTGCGCAACAGCCATACCGTAACCTGGAACAATAACAACAGAGTCTGCATAACTTAACTGAATAGCAATATCCTCTGCAGATGTACTAATCGGATCTTTCTCATATTCGTTGTTGATTTTCGTTGTTCCGAAACCACCCTTAAGTACTTGGTAAATAGTCCTATTCATTGCGCTACACATTAAAAGAGTAAGAATAATTCCAGATGCTCCAACCAACGCACCCGCTATGATCAGGATGATACTGTTCACAATAAATCCTGCTGCCATTGCAGCAATTCCTGATAAGGAGTTTAAGAATGCAATGACCACTGGCATATCTGCACCCCCAATTAATACCACTCGTGTTATACCAAGTAGTAAAGAGAGAATGATGATGTACTCAGTTGAGTAATCTATTTTAGTTGTAAGCATTGTAATTACCCCAACCAGTAATACTCCTGACAAAATATTGATTACTGTTGCATTGAAACTATTTAACTTTCCACGTAATTTAGCTACTGCAATCAAACTTCCAGAAAAAGTAAAGACACCAATGGTCATAGAAAATATAGCTACTGAGAAATCTGAAAGAACCAAAGTGCTATTTGAGAGCTCCACATAAGCAATAGCTCCTGATGCTCCACCCCCAAGGCCATTAAAAATACCAACTAACTCTGGCATTTGTGTCATCTGTACCCTGTTAGAGACAACCACTCCAAGCCCAGCTGAAACGAGAATTACTAAATAAAACACAACATCGTAATCAGCAAACTTTAGGTTAAATGCAGAGATGATTGCTAAAACCATGCCTCCAATAGCTAAATTGTTGGCACGAAATGCAGTCGAAGGTCTTGAAAACAATTTAAGCGCAAAGATAAAAAGTACTGCGGAGATAAGATAAAGTGATTCAGTCATTTTTCTTAAACATTTCTAATATTCTGCCGGTAACAGAGAATCCGCCAACTATATTCATAGTCGCAAAGGAGACCCCAATAAGCACAATTGTTTTAAGTAATACATCATCAACTACATTTGGATAAATAAGAATACCTGCAATTAAGGTAATGCCTGAAATTGCATTTGAGCCTGACATGAGAGGGGTGTGTAATGTTTGAGGTATTTTTGAAATCAGTTCATAACCTATAAAACTGGCCATGGCAGTAATTAATAAGGTGTATAGAAAAATCTCAGTCATGTTTACTCATTTCTTCAAATATTTCATCTTCTGGATTTTCTTCAAGAAGCTGAACAAGATTTCTAATATTTTCTGAATATAACTTTGTTGCAGCATGTTTTACATTTTTAAGAATATCCATTTCCCCAACAATCTTTACTCCATCTTTTTGAACTACTTTTCCGACTTTTGTAAGTTCACAGTTACCACCTGTTCCTGCAGCTAAATCAACAATAACGGAATTTTTTTTCATTTTAGAAACTGTTTTTTTATCAATTAGTAGTGGGGCTTTTTTTCCAGGTATCTGTGCAAAGGTAAGTACGATATCACTTTCAGTAACTTGATTGGCTAATGCTTTCTTTAAATCTGCTTCTTCTTTCTTCGTCAACTCTTTTGCATACACGCCATCTTGGGATGTGGAACTTGCTTCTACAAATTTTGCACCAAGACTTTCAACCTGGTCTTTAACATCTGCTCTTACATCATAACCCCAAACACGTGCGCCTAATCTTTTTGCTGTGGCGATAGCCTGTAAACCAGCCACACCTATGCCTAGAATTAATACTTTGGCTGGTGAAATATTTCCTGCTGCAGTGGTCATCATTGGAATAACATTTGATGTCTCTAATGAAGCTCTTAGTACTGATGCATACCCAAGCAGGTTTGCTTGTGATGAAAGAGCATCCATATTCTGTGCTCTTGAAATTCTAGGAAGTTTGAAAAAATCATATAGTGCTACATCTTGCCTTAATTTCATGATTTCTTTTTTTGTCTTTTCGTCAAAGAGACCAATAATTTTTGTATTTGGCTTTAGCGATTTAACTATATTGAGGTCTATAGAGTCAACAAAGCAAACTACATCCATTTGCTTCAATGCTGTTTTATTCAAATTTTTAAGTTTTTTATAGTCTTTTAAATCTAGGTCAAGATTTTTGAATATATCTTTCTCTACAAATAATTTTGTTTTGCTATATTTTGTAAGTGAATCTGGATGCAAAGGAGCTCTAAACCCATTTTTGTCTGATAGAAATCCAATGTTCATTATTTTATTTTATTAGGTTTAAGGGCTATCTATAAATAAACTTAAGTCATGAAAGTTAATATTTACAGTGATAAATTTTCCGGAACACTCTCTGCCTCTGAAGTGTTGGGAATTATAAAATCTGTATTTAAGAATTCTGATATACAAGCTAAATTTTTTCCAGTAACAGATGGAGGAGAAGGCTCAACGGAAATTTTTAAGCATTACAACATGCCAATATATCAAACAGTTATGAAAAAAGACTTTGCAGGTAACTGGATACCGGCAGAATCTCTAAGTATTAATAATCAGATTTTTTTTGAATCTGCATCATTAATAGGAGTGAATAATTCAATACTGCATCCTTATGAGTTAAACACGTCATGCCTATCTCAAATAATAAGAGAGGTTGATGTTTTAGGTTTGGGGGGTTCTAAAACAGTCGATGGCGGTATCGGGTTATTAAGTTCTCTTGGAATAGATTTTTATTCAGATGAGGAACTAATTACAGACCCAAAGCCAAAAGATTTTGCACGCATTAGTTCAGTAAAAATTCTTGATTCTTTTACAAATTTGGAAATGAAAGTTTTAACGGATACTGCCATTCCGTTATTAGGTAATAACTCAGCATTATCTGCATATGGACCACAAAAGGGACTAAATAGAAAAGAAATCACCCAAACTCAAGAACAACTGCAAAGAATATATGAATTATTAGCTACTGCTCTAAATATTACACTCGATCCGTATGACAAAAATACTGGTGCTGCTGGTGGCCTGTCTTTTGTATTTGAGAAGATTCTTGGGTGTAATATAATTTCTGGTGCAGAATTCTTCCTTAAGGAAACTAGTTTGATTCATAAAATTCCACGCTCTCCAATCACTGTGGTCTGTGAGGGGAAGTTTGATAAAACATCCTTAAGTGGAAAGGTAGTAGGCGAAATTTTAAGACATGTTTCTGGCGATAGATATTTTTTAGGAGGTCAGTATGATTATATTGATAGTAATGAATTCAATGGAATTTATGAATGTGGACCCAAGGGTCTATTGAACCCTAAAGAAGAGCTTAAAAATGTCGCAGGCAAACTCTTAGAACAAATTAGTATATAGAAATGGCAATTGTATCCCCATGTATAAACGTATGTGTAACTGATCCAAATAGTGATCTGTGTTACGGGTGTGCTCGTACTACTGATGAGATTAAAAAATGGTCATCCTATTCAGATGAAGAACAGAAAAAAGTTGTTGAGATTGGAAGGTCCAGAATGGATGGATGGCAGTTAAAAGCTTTTGATAAAGCCTATAAACAAAAAGTTGATACCGGAAAAAGTCCTATAAAAGAACAGAAACTTCTGAACGAAAAATAATATTGATTAAGTATTTTAGAAATACAGGCTACAAAATTTTAAAATACTTTAAACAACGAATCGCAAAATAAATGAACAATAAAAAACTTACAATAGCAACAATGATTTCTGAGGTACTAACTCCCCTTGGAGCATAAGTAACAAAACTAACTATTGCTACAGTACTCCATAAAATCACTTGAATGATTTGTTTCTTTCTTTCTTTTGGGTTTTGCGGATTTTCAAGTTTGTTAAATTTTTGAGAAAGAATTTTAGCTATGATTTCATACATTTTTTATCCAATATTTAGTAAAGTTAGTTTAATTCAATAGTGACTGTTTTGTCTGTACTATCTTAATTCGATCCAGTTATCAATCATCCCCAAGCCAATTTGGGTTACCTTTATATTCATCTAGGAATTTTTCTTCGTACAAATCATCCATAGAGAGATAAATTTTTTTAGCGATTTTTCCTATGGTTACAATGCCTTTTTTAAGCAACCATCTATACGGTGCTGAGAATACCTTGTTTTCCCATTTTAAAAATGTCTTCCATAAACTCATATTGACATTTTACAATCTATACAGGTAATGTAATTTTTAGCTACCCCAGAAACAGAAAAAGAGAGAATGAAAGGTCCTCTCTTCTGCTGTTTGAAGCTTATAGTGTTGCAACACTAATTCTTAAAAAGACAGCTTCTTGATAAATAGTACATGGGTATTTTTTAAAAGGGTAAGGTATTTTTAATTTAATTTTTAGTTTTGCGAGTATTCAAATAGATAATTAAAAAACTTAGGGTAGCCATACCAGTTAGAAGATTGCCAATTGTAAAAATACCCTCATCGGTACCATAATCTGCCCAGACTCCAGTAATAAAAGCTACAAACCAAGTAATTACTGCAAGAAGAGGCCAGTTCCATTTTTTCATATTAAGAAGTCTATCAAGAGTCTTTGCTAACTAATGGGATTGTTCCTAAATCTTGGTCTAAAATGTCGTCTACGGAGCCAACATAATTTTGATAAGAACCCAATAAATCTTCTTGAACGCCTTTGTTAGGGTGAATTGTGTCAAAAATATTTGGGTGATTAACAACATTTGGGGCACCTCCACCTCGATACTGCTCTGGTGAAGGATTGATTTCTCTTATCCTAGAAGAATTTGGTCCGTATCCATCTTGAGACATCAATATTACACCATAATGCCAATCCTTTGGATTACCTCCTCCCAGTTGATCTTCAATGTTAAGTTTTACAACAACAACTCCCTTATCGGGGACAACAACAATATCAAATTGGTTTGTAATAAGTTCTGTTTCCCCACTCGGAAGAGCTTTCCAAATTTGAGGTTCCCACCCTTCAATAACAATGTGATACTCCCACCCACTTTTTTCAGGCATTCTTGCAAGTCTATAATTTCCCAATTTGGTCACTCCTGTGTCTGCTCCAAAATCTTTATCAATGTACACATCGATAGTTTGTACAGATAGGCTTCTTGGTGAATTCCATGGATTTTTTATGGCACTCAATATATCGAAATTTAAAATTAGACTTCCATCAGCAACTCCTGCTGAAAATCTTTCAAAGTCATAACTTCCTGGTATAAAAACACCATCAGTTGGATATGTATAGGTGCCCTCTCCGTGATCATCATTGATTGGATCTTCAATGTCTAAAAAAAGTTCCACATTTGAAACTTCAGGAACAAATAAGGCTAGAGGTCTGGAGGGTTCAATAAAACTATCAAACATATCTGAGTAAAGCCGAAGTTTAATTTTATCTCCAAAGCTAAGTGAGCCAAGTTCATCTATTGGAATCTTAAGGTACAATTCATTCCCAAAAGAAGAAACTTCAGTAGTTTCTTTGGTCAAGCACTCTGTAGAGAATGTTTTTTCTTTAACGCTTCCCTCATTAGGTAGGTCTCTTTTAGTGCATGTAAAGTATGCGTCATTACTTAGTTTCTCACCCTTATGAAATATTGCTTGAGTGGCTTCAATTCCTAAAAATGCCTGATTGGAAAGTCCTCCGTCTTTAAAAGGTACAGAAGATCTTCTAATCTTTGTTCTGGATGGACTCTCTATATAGATATCTAGATCGGTATATTTCCACGGCTCTGCCTCCTGCATTGCAGACGAAGATTTTTGAATTGAAATATACAAGTGTTCATTAGAGAATCTATATTTCATTTTTGAAATAATATCTGAAGTTTCTATCTCTCCGGCATCACTCCAAATATTTTTATTTGTTGAACCATTTAGAAGTAAAGCTTGATTTGTATCAAGTATTGAATCTGATGGTTTATCGAATAATTTAGCAGTAGGGGAAATAATTGGAATATCCAAGTATGCAGGAGGTTCTTCACCAAGAGCAGCATATACATTTTTTAATAGATTTCTAAATGCTGAACCAAAGTAATCATCATTACTACTTGATTGATCGCTTCCATACCACCAGAACCAATCAGAACCTTCTGCTAATAACATGTAATCAAAAGCTTCTTCAAGCTGTTCGTTAGTGTATTCTCCTGATGTGTTTGACCTATCAAAAAAAGCTCTTGTTTTTTGGAGGTAGTCCCAAGCGTAAGTTTCTTCGGTCTCACCAATCCATGTAGCAAAATTAGGTTGAAACCAAGAGGCAGGAAATACATTATCTAACTTTTTAATTTGAGGTCCGTATTTTTCTATATATTCCGTTGGCGTTGTTGTTTTAAGCCAATCTGTTGTTGAAAGAGTTTCATACATTAGATTTAGAAAATCTATTCCATCATTTTGATAGTGCTCCCATGCATTTTCACCATCTAGAACTATTGAGACTACCAGTGGTTTATCCATTGTTACGCTAACTTCTCTTGCAGCTTGTAAGGTTTTCATCATATCAGCAACTGCCAGCTCGGGAGACATGCCACTATAAGTGAATCCAACTTTATCGGAAATAGATAAGTCCCTAAAAAAGATTGCAACATCATCCTGCCTGTTAAGTTGACCATACCAAGGGGTGTAAAGTACTTCTGGATTTGTAACGATCCCTTTCGTACTTCTTTTAAAAGTTGGGATATCGAGAGATTTTGACAATACATGTTCTCCTGTGGCAATCCATTTAATTCCCTCTTTTGCAAACATACCTAAAACTTCTTGCGACACAGCACCTTCGGCCGGCCACATTCCTGTAGGTCTCTGACCTAAAAGTTCTTCAGCTAAATCTAGGCCTTTCTCAACCTGAATGGCGGCATCTGTGGGCTTATTAAATCTGTTTGTTGGTAATTCTGCTCCAATATCTCCTACTGCTGCCAAGTTAGTATCAAATATTAATGGAAGGATTGGGTGAGCGTAAGGCGTGGTTGTTATTTCAATCTGACCAGTTTTCCACAGCTCAGCATGAGTTGGAATAACCTTGTCTATCAATTTTGAGTGCTCATTTAAAAGAACAGCTTTATCCTCTTCAGAATAATTTCTTCCTTTACTAACTAATCCCTTTAAAGGTTCTTGGGCTAAATATTTTGGATCTGTCCAAGCTAAATTAAACATAATTTGTAGATCAAGAAAATCTTGCGCTGACCAAGAGGGCCAATTTTGATTGTTGTTCCTCAGCTCAACATATCTTGGGAATCTTGCAATAACTTTTGGATTTGTATCGAAAAATCTTGAAACTATAAAAGCTTTGTCATCTTCGGTAAGATCTTCTGCATTCGTTTCTGTGTAATACCAATATAGATCTTTTGCACCGTTTGAAAAATCTTCAAGTTGTCTGAGAAGAACTGGTGTAAGATTGAAGGTTGCTTTCATGTCTGGATAGTCAGCAACTAACTCAACCATATCAAGGTAATCTTTTGTTGCGTGGACTCTTACCCATGGCCTTGTGTAGTAACCATCATCATTTTTTGTGTAAAATGGTTGGTGCTGATGCCACATCAACATTACATACAATTCGGGTTCATCCTCGGTGACAGCTTCTATTGTTTCCAAAGAAGTTGTAGTTGTGACTTTAATTTCTTCATTAGTAGAAGTTTCTCCACAGAATACAAATAGTAGAAAAAATAAAAAAGAAACTTTTTTCATCTAGATTATTTTAAAGGCTCAAGCTTGGCTGTAAAGTGTCTGAGGAGTTTTGGTTGTTCTGTAATCTTATACCCTTTTAAGTTATCTTTTCTCTCAGCTAGCTTTTCTAAAACCTCTGCAACATAATCAAAATGGCTTTGAGTGTAAGTTCGTCGAGGTGCAGCAAGTCGTACTAACTCATGAGTTGCTGGCGTATCAGGATCTCCATTTTCACCTGCCACCCCAAATGCCAAAGTACCCAACTCAACACCTCTGACTCCACCAATAAGATATATTTCACAGGCAACAGCATGACCAGGATATTGGTGAGGTGGAATGTTTGGAAGGAATGTTTTGGCATCAATATATAGTGCATGACCACCAGCTGGTTGTACAACTGGAATACCATACTCAATAGCTTTTTCAGCTAGATAAGAAATAGATCTTGCTCTGTATTCGAGATAATGTCTGTCAGTTATTTCTTTCAAACCTTGGGCTAGAGCATCCAGATCTCTGCCTGCAAGACCTCCATAGGTTGGAAATCCTTCAGTTAAAATCAATACATTTCTTGCTGCTTCCGCAAGAGCATCGTCATTAAGTGCAAGAAGCCCACCAATATTACCAAAACCATCTTTTTTGAGACTTATTGTACATCCATCTGCCAATCGAAATGCTTCTTTAGCTATATCTCTAATTTCAACATCTTTATATGAATCTTCCCTTTGACTTACAAACCAAGCATTTTCAGCAAATCGACATGCATCAAGTAAAAACATTTTATTGTATTTTTCACAGAGAACCTTTACAGCTTTTAGGTTTTCCATTGAGACCGGCTGTCCCCCGCCAGTATTGTTGGTGATTGTCATTAAGACGAATGGAACCTTATCACTATCTTCACTTTCGAGTAGCGCTTCTAATTTATTTAAATCTATATTGCCTTTAAATGGTGAGGATGCGAGTAAATCAAGTCCCTCTTCACACAGCAAGTCTACTGGTGTTGCGAGTGCAGCTTCAAAGTTTGCCCTTGTTGTATCAAAATGACTGTTACTAGGAATAATGTCACCTTCTTTTACCGTAATAGTTGCAAGAATTTTCTCACTGGCTCTTCCCTGGTGAGTTGGGATAATGTGTTTATATCCTGTTAAATCTGAAACTACCTCATTAAATCTCTGCCAAGAGTGTGAACCTGCATATGCTTCATCCCCTCTCATTATTGCAGCCCATTGTTCAGAGGACATTGAACCTGTTCCTGAATCAGTAAGTAAATCAATTGTCACCTCTTGGGACTGAAGACCAAAAAGATTCCAGCTTTCTCTTTCAAGGAATTCTTTTCGCTGTTCCGGTTTAGTTATTGCTAACGGTTCGACTGACTTTATTTTGAATGGTTCAATTATTGTTTTAAATTCCATAAAATGAGTTTACATAAAAAAAACGGATATCATTATTCCTATGGTAGATATTCATAAAACAGTTAAAAATCTTTATCAAGATAATCAAGATTTACTTGAACTATTTGAATGTGAGGATGCCTTTTCGGACACCCAAAGCTTTTGTGATCATTATGGTTATAAAATAGAGGATTCGTGTAATGCGATACTGATAAAATCAAAAAAACCAGAAGAGTTTTATGCCTTATTTTGTGTCCTTGGTGTCGACAGATTAGATGTTAATCATAAAGGCAAGTCTGTATTGAATGCAAAAAAACTAAGCTTTGCATCTAGGGAGGAAGCTGAATTATTAACAGAACAGACGTATGGTGGAATAAGCCCACTTGGACTGCCAGAAAATATAAAAATTTATATTGATAAGAATGTCATGTCTAGGGAAAAAGTTTTTATAGGCGGAGGTAATAGAGTAACTAAATTTTTTCTCTCTCCTGAAACACTAGTTACCTTGACTAACGCAACTGTTGAAGATTTAACTTAATCCATCCCTGCATAAACTTGCAGCCTGAGGTGCGAGAGCTTTTCCTCCAACACCTGGAAATCTACCAGCTTGTAGGTAGTTCTTTAAAAAAGATCTTACATTTTGAAAATCATCTTCGCTTATCTCTTGGGGAGTTGTTAAGACACTAAATGAATCTGGAAGATAGCTGTATAAAAAAGATTGCTGTTGGCTGTCTAGTTTTTCGACATACTGAGAAAGTAAATCTATTGTGACATCATAGTCATCAATTACGTTGATACAATTTTCATATTCAGCCACGCTTAGAGGACTTACGTCGACATCATACTCAGCTCTGTATTGGAAAACTAAGATTCCTAAAATAAATAGAAGGGTTCCATAAAAAAGAATCTTTATTGGAAAGAGCAATACTTTTTTTATTGGCCATAAAATAGCTTTAAGAATCATATGTTTATTTTAATGTGATTACAAGACACTGACATGCACCACCAGATTTAAGAAACTCTGAGACATCAGCAACCACCGCATTAAGTCCAAGCTCTCTGACTTTATTCATAACTTCAATGTCTTCTGATGGAAAAATAACTGTGTCATTGATGACCACAGCGTTACATGCTAATTTATTGGCATCCTCTTCAGACACTGGAATCAAGTTAAAGATATCTGCAAACTCGGATAAAGATTCGTCTTTAAAGGCTTTTGGATAAAAGATGGCATCTTTATTTTCTGTGGGTAGCTGCTGAAAACAGGTGTCCAAATGGTAAAACTTTGGATCGGCTAATTCTACAATTTTTGGCTTAAGCCCAAATTCATTTGCAATATACAAAAGAGCTTCTTTATCACTTCTAATTCCATAAGAACCTACAAGATAGTCTCCTAAAACAAAGGCATCTCCTCTTCCTTCAAATTTGAATTCTGATGGAATTCTTGCAACTGTGTATCCATTTTCTGAAAACCAGTTAGCGTAAATCTCTTCTTCTCCTTGTCTTTCTTTGAATTTAAAGTTTGCAATTAACACTCTGTCTTCATTTACTATTCCTGAGTTTGCAGTAAAGACTAAGTCTGGATAATTTTCACTTGGAGGAACTACTTTTACCTCTGCACCAGCATTTTCAATGGTTGATTTTAAGTTTTCCCACTGTTGCTTTGCTAAATCCAGGTTTACGTCTACTCCTTCAATCATCCAAGGATTTATAGAATATTCGACTTTAAAATAATCCGGTGAGCTCATTAGTACTGTAGTATTTCCCATATGAATAATTTAACATTTTATACATACAATGTATAACTGTAAGGATATGAAATGAAAATAATACCAATAAACACTGATAACTTGGTAAGGTGTCATCAAATTAATGAGGATAATACTCCCGAAGTTGGTACAACAACACTAGAAGAGTTCCAAAGCTTAATGGAGAATTCAGATTATGCATTTTCTATAGCTGAAGAAGATAAAGTAATAGGTTTTGTTATTTGTTTTCAAGATTCAAATAGTACTAAGTCATACATGGATACAATTATGCATAAAAATTTTAAACAAATTAGTAAAAGGGTAAGTGACTTTTTGTATATTGATCGAATAGCGGTTGATGAGAATTATAGAAATCAAGCTATCGGTACAAAATTATATAGTGAAGTTATCGACTTTGCTAATACCAAGAAAATTAAACATTTAACTGCAGAAATAAATCTGCTTCCTAGCAAAAATACACCATCATTTAATTTTCATAAAAAATTTAATTTTTCTGAATTAGATACAGTTAAATACTCAGAAGATTATGAAGTCTCCCTGCAAGTAAGAATGAATAGTTAGTTAGTATATCTATATGAAATTTAACCTTCCGAGAAGACAAAGAAAAAGTTTTGAATCAATTACTAAAAAAATGATTTCTGATAATTTTAATAAAACAGAATCTACGGAACTATTTAATAATGTAAGAAAGCAATACACTGATGCTCCGCGTACTTTTGGAGCTAATCAAGGGAAAAAAGAAGCAACCCTTGAGCTACTAATTATCATTGGTAATCAAATCGCTGAAGAATACAAAGATCTTGAAGTAGAAATGGTTCTTGGTGTGCCTGAGTTATCAAAGACAAAAGCTTGAGAGTAAAAGTTACAACTTAGTGATTAGTTCATCTGTATTAATACCATTTTTAATCATTCAATTTAGTGTTGCTTTTAGTCCAGGATTAATTATTGCTTTAGTGGTAAATCAATCTGTTCAGAATTCAAGACGTAAGGGTATTGAAGTTGCACTTGGTGCCGCAACCGCAGCTATTGGATTAACTTTTGTTTCTGCATTAGTAGTGAGCCTATTAGTTAATACAGTGCCTGTGATGATTACTGTTATTTATTTCATTGGTTCAATCTATATCCTGATAAAGGGTTATCAAACAATTAGATCAAAAGTATCAACAGAAACTGGCCTAGATGGCAATACTGCTTTCCTTTCAGGCTTAAAAGTAAATTTTTTGAATCCTAAGATGTGGGTGTTCTACCTGACAGTCCTACCAATATATATGACAAGTGAGGGTGGTTACTTTTTAAGTTTGGTGTACCTAGGTCTTGTAACGTTAGTAATAAATTTTGTAGCAGATATAACTTATGCGTATACAAGTGACTTTTTCTTTAAAAACTCATCTGAAAAGACAAAAAATATTATTAATAAATTGAGCGGTGTATCACTCGTTTTAATAGGTACTTACTTATTCGTCAGTAAGTTCTTTTGATTCTTCTTTATCTTCTTTAAATAGTTCGGAGATTGCCCCAATACTTCCTAAAGTTGCTGATAATTCAGCTGGTAAGAATATCTTAGTTGCATTGCCATCAGCAATTTTCTCCAATGATTCTAAATACTTAATTGCAATTAAATCATTTGATGGATTACCTTTGTGAATTGCATTAAATACTTGTTCAATAGCCGTCGCTTCACCTTCAGCAATTGCAATTTTTTCATATTTTTGTGCATCCGCAACAGCTTTAAGAGCTTCGGCTTCACCTTCAGCGGATAGAATCTGTGATTGTCTTTCACCTTCAGCAGTCAAAATTGTAGCTCTCTTCTCACCCTCAGCTTGGGTAACAGCAGCTCTTCTATCTCTTTCAGCTTTCATCACTTTGTTCATTGCATCTTGGACGTCTTGTGGAGGATCTACTCTTTGAATCTCAACTCTTACTACTCTTGTACCCCATTTATCAGTAGCATCATCAAGAATAAGTTTTAGCTGGGTATTAATATTTTCTCTTGAAGTCAGTGCTGCATCTAATTCCAAATCACCCACAACATTTCTTAAGTTAGTTTGAGCTAGTTTTGTTGCAGCGGTAATAAAGTCCCCTACGTTATAAACTAATTTCTGTGGATCTGTTGGTTCATAATATATGACAGCATCAACTGTGATATTTACGTTATCTTTGGTGATAACTTCTTGTGGGGGTACGTCAATAACTTGCTCTCTCATGTCAACTATAATGAGTTTTTCTACGCCAGGAATGACTATATTAAGTCCTGGTTTTGCTCCTCGGTTGTACTTACCAAATCTCTCAATTAGACCTTTTTCGAAGGGTCTTAATATCCTGAAAAGTCTAAAAACAATTACACCTATGATAATTATTCGAGCTAGTAGTCCTACAATATTTAAAATTTCATCCATAACTTAATTATAGAGATAAAGCGTTTATAGTTTTTTATTCAGTGGCGTTTTCGGATTCTGTCTTTTCTTGCTCATATCTGTTTAAAGCAAGAACGAACATGACAAATAGGATTGTTGAACCAACTAGGAAAGTAAGGGGTAGAATTCTAATTTCAAAAGCGTTGAGTCCTTCTATCTCAGCAGGCTTTGGACCTCGTGGAGCATAAAGAACAAATAAAATAGAGTTGATTATTCCCCATCCGAACGTTCCTGCACCTACAACTAAAAAGGCCAGCCTTTTACCTAAGTTTGTAGCATTGATTAATAAAGTTGACCCAAAGAAAACTACCAGAGAACCTACAAACATTATTATTCCTGTAATTGTTAGATTTGCTGAAAGCAACGATCTCATTATGTCACGCATCAGGCCCCATTCCTCTTAAATAGTCTATCACTAATGCAATATCAGATTCTGGTAATACTGCACCAAATCCTGGCATTTTACCTCCACCAACACCGTTCACACCATAGCCTTTGCCATTTACAGAACCATTAATAATAAAATCTATCAGGTCACCTCTTGATTTAAACTGAATATTTGCTCTACCATTTCTAAGTGCTGGGCCTAAACCTCCAGAAGCAATTTCTTTAGTATAAGCAACTCCAGCGGAATAACCTGCTGTATGACACCTTGCACAATAAGCATTGAATAAGCCAACCGCTCTCTTTGCTGCGTCAATGTCACCATCAAATGTTGTATCAGCTATCTCTTCATAGGAGACTTGCCATAGCTGTTGTTCTAGTGCTGTCTCAAGGAAATCTAATCCTTGGAGTCCTTCATTTAAAAATTTCTCTTGTCCGTCAACGAGTATTCCAGTGTTAATTAGCTGAGAGTTGAGTTGTGACAAATACCCTTTTGCAACAGAGCCATCTTTTCTTGATGGTGTTGACTCTTCCTCTTCTGGGTTTAAATTAAGAACTGATAAGCCAACAACATCTGCGATTGTTGCGCTGTACTCAGATAGTTCAATTTCTACAGAATCATAAAGTCCATCTTCATCAGAATCGATTCCACTTTCTCGTTCTAATAAAGCTGTAATCTTTTCAACTGCTTCTTCTAGGACAGGTAGTTTTGCTGGTCCAGCTTTAATTTCTTCAATTAAAAGTTTTTGATTAATAATTTCATTTTCTACTTGAAGCGCTGAGTTTTCAATTCTCAACAATGCAGAATTTACATTTGATTCGATAGTTCCAAGTTCAAATGATTGTTCAACTTGGAATGAGTGTAAATAGTCAAGAAGATCATTTAATTGACCATCGTTCATAGGGCCACCGCCTTCAAGTCCCCAAGCAGGCATAGGTGAATTAGCTCTTCCATAAATGAGCCAGTACTTGACTTCTTCATTATCGTATCTATAAAAAACATTATTTATAGCTGGTGCTGCCCACGTGACTTTTACACCACTTCGTTTTTCAACATATGATGCTGCTCCTCCGCCTCCATCTACACCGTGACAGTTACCACAACCAAACTCTTCATAAAGATGGTGGCCTCTTTCAATAGAGACATCTTCAAATTCTTCTACAAAGCTTTCTTGACGGCTATCTTCTCCTAGGTAGTAAAGCGGAATCATAATTGTGAGTACTGAAGCAATTAGAACTGCCCATGATAAAGATTTATCAAGATGCTTTGTTTCCAATTCGTCATCAGATTTATATTTGCTGAGGTTTGCTGGAGTTTCTTCTTTTTTACCTGATCCTCTAAATCCAACAGCTGCAAAATATGCCAACGCACCTACAATTGCTAGCGAAAGTAAAGTAATAAATATAGAACTGTTCATTATGATTCTTCAGTTGGTGCTAATGCAATACATGAAAGACCTTGAGGATATTTAACTGATAGTCCAGGAGCTCTTGGTGACTCAATAATTGTTCCAGTATCAATAATTAATTTTCCGGCAGATGATACATTGACTACAAATCTATCCAAGTTTCTTGGTGCTGGTCCAGCATAATACTCCCCAACCATATTGTATTTAGAACCATGGCATGGACATTCAAATCCTTGAGAAGAGTTACACCATGGAACCCTACAACCTAAATGTACGCATCTTTGGTAAACGGCTACAAGTCCCTCAGCGATTGTGGAGCCATCTGTAAATTGCGATGAGCCTGCTGAGCTCTCACTAAATGGAAGGACATAAGCCCTTGCCTCTGGAATGAATGCAGGGATGACTGATCCATCAGCTTGGATAATTTGATTTTTTAAATCTTCAATTTTTCCAGCATCAACCTTGGAACCAAAACCACCAGATACCTTTGGCCATAAAAAGCCAAGCCATGCAAGTGCTTGAATACCCATGAATGCACCAAACGTACCTCCTAGGGCTTTTCCTAAAAATTGTTTTCTTGTGATGTATCTCTCTTCTTCGGAGATTTCTTCATAAACAACTTTTTCCTCAATCTTGATTGAGCCATCAGTTTGTTCTGCTTCTTCATCTGTTTCCTCTACATCAGTAACTTCAGCTACATTTACCTCTTCAACAGATTTTGGTTTTTTAGGTGCAAAGAAACTTGTTTTCTCTTTTGATTTTTCAGCTTTGACAGCTCTTTTATCTAGATTCTTTTTCCAGTCAATATTTCCTGGCCCTCTGCCAGTTACGATTGCAATTATTCCTACAACACCTAGTACACCCACTGCTCCAATAGCAATAAAAGATAACTCAACTATGCTCATTCGAAATATATCCAATCTAATAAGTCATCAAACCAGATTCCATCAATCCATGGGTATGTCCAGTTCCAACCAGGACCTCTAAACAACACACCTATGATGGTAAGTGTTCCAGCTCCTGCTAGGAAAAAGGTAAACATCATGATTGCATACTTTCTCTTTGAAGGATTGTTTTCTGGATTTCTGTCTATGTATGGGATTGCAGCAAAACCTATCAACCCAATTACTAGAGGAATCATAACACCAGCTATTTGAGGATCCCAATAAGAAAGTGCCTCCTGAAGACCAAGGAAATACCATGGTGCTTTTGCTGGGTTTGGAGTGATGTTCGGATTTGCTTCTTCGAGTAATGGTGCCTGTAGTATTGCACTTAATATAATTAGGAATGCCATCATTGCCATCAAAGATATAAATTCTGGCAGCATGAGGTGTGGCCAAGTATTCACTTTATCAACTGGCTCAGCAGATGCTTTTTGAATCGGTTTGGCTTTAACAACTGTTAATAATCTCTGAGTTACTTTGACCTCTGGAGCAAAATCTACTTCTTCAGGAGAATCATCTTTTGCCGGTGCAGGTGCTTTAGCTTTTACAGGTGCAGGTACTTCAGCTTTTGCTGGCTCTTCTTCTGTAACAGGTGTTTCAACAGGTGCAGGTACTTCAGCTTTTGCTGGCTCTTCTTCTGTAACAGGTGTTTCAACAGGTGCAGGTACTTCAGCTTTTGCTGGCTCTTCTTCTGTAACAGGTGTTTCAACAGGTGCAGGTACTTCAGCTTTTGCTGGCTCTTCTTCTGTAACAGGTGTTTCAACAGGTGCAGGTACTTCAGCTTTTGCTGGTGCCGGTGTATCTATCTCAATAACTTCTGGTTCTTCTGCTACAACTGTAGGGGTTGACTCACCTTTCATTTCCGCAAGTGCTTGTTCAACACTAATTCCTAAGGCTTTCGCTCTAGCTTCTGCAGATCTTAAAAGTAAATGTTCTGGAATATCAACCATAATTTATCTCTCTCTAGAGCGGTCCAGAGATTCCTCCATCTTTTCTAACTCTCCAAAAGTGTATTGCCATGAAAATAACAATTATGAATGGGAAAAAGAGTACATGTAAAACATAAAATCTGAGAAGAGTGGCTGTTGTAGCCTCTAGCCCAGCGAATAATCCAAACTTAATTTGGGCGCCAAACACCGGCGTATAGCTTGCCATGTTTCCACCTACCGTAACGGCCCATATTGCTAGCTGATCCCAGGGTAGTAGATATCCAGTAAAGGATAAGAACAATGTTAAAAACAATAAGATAACTCCAATAACCCAGTTGAACTCTCTAGGAGCTTTATATGCACCGTGATAGAAAACTCTGGACATATGTAAGAAAACTACAAGAACCATGAGGTGTGCTCCCCACCTGTGCATATTTCTAACTAGCGAGCCAAATGCAACGCTCGTTTGAAGTGCCTGGATATCAGCATATGCCATTTCAGTTGGTCGGAAGTAAAACATTAACCATATACCTGTAATGGTCAACACTATGAAAAGAAAGAAACTCATACCTCCTAAACAAAGCGTGTATGACAAACGTACTCCATGTCTTTTCACTTTCACTGGATGTAAGTGATAGAGGACGTTATTCATTACTACATATGATCTGTTTCTTGGGCTATCAGAATAACCTTTTCTAAAAGGTGATCCCGGACGGAAAATACTGGTTGCAAATTTGCTTCCTCTAAGTGAGTCGCCAGAACCTTCAGCTCCTTTTTTAAATCTTTCTCTAAGAGTTAATTTTGCCATTATATTATTTTATAACCTTCCATATATATACCCGTGTCTGTCACTTCTTTCCCCTGAGTCTTCATCCCAAGGAGCTGTATAGACACCGTTTTGAACAGCTGCATCTGCTAATGATCCTGCAAATTTTCCTAATGAAATTACCCCTGTTGGACATCGGTCAACACAGAGAGCACATCTAGTACATGCCTCTTCATCTACAACAAAAAAACCAGGAGCGTCTTCAGCATTTGGTGCTTCAACGTTCACAGAATCGTCAATTGCGTCAACTGACAGATAGTGTATACACTTCCATGGACATATATCTACACAGCCTTCACAAAGGATGCACTCTGCTTCATCTATATGAAGAAATTGTTTTGGTCGAACTCTTGATGCGACTTTTTGAGAATCAACCATTGCAAGGTTGTATTTCTTCTCAAACTCGGGCATTTCGATGAGGACTTCAGATTTTTTAGCCATTTGAGCCAGTCTTTACAACTTTTTTACCATAGTCTGAAATCTTAACTTTTCCTTTTTCTTTCATGTTGTTTATGTCTTGAATGAAATATCCGATTACAAAAACAGCAATCAACGCTCCCTGAGATATCCCTAATTGAATAATATCTTTAAGAGCACCGAAACTTAATGAGACCTCGTTACCAAGAAATAACATTGGTGGAAATTTTATAAACTCTCTTTGGTTAGTCCACTCTAGAGGTCCTTGCGCTAGGTTGAGCCACTCGGATGGTAAGACTCCAAAAATTAGTGTGAGTTGAACCCAGCTTAAAAAAGAAAAGTATGCAGCTTTGCTCCATGTAAGAGGTTTCTCGGTCCATGCCATAAGCACAAGGCCAATCAAGATTAATTGACTACCACTGAATGCTACAAACTGACCAAGGGTTTGTGGAAGCCAACCACGTGGAATCCAGTTGAAGTAATCTACAATTTCGCCTTTTGGAAAACCTGCATAGTGCGCGACAATCACTCCTCCTACCAAGCTGCCTATACCAGCAAGAAAAGTGGGCAAACCAATTTTTACTCGGTTTCTATAAACAAAATTTATCAAAGCAGTTCCTTAAAGTGTTACATTCTATTTTATCGTAAATCCATTCAATATTATAAATTGAAAGGATAAGTTTTTTGCATAATTTATTATCTTTTTCAGTGTATTTCTATTGTTTGCGACTAAAGTCAATTTGAGTAATTATTATAGAAATTGATGAAGATAAAATTAATTCCAAGTAACGAACAAGATTTATCAAGGGTATTCATTTTCCTGTTGCCTTTGGTTGTTTTGTTAACGGCTTCAGTAAATTTCCTAAGAGATGCATTCATGTCATTCTCAAATATACTTCCAGGAAACCAGGTTTTAAATTATGGATTTCTGGATAAAGTCTCTAATCAAGTAAGTTTCAACTTTTTATTTTCATTTATCTTGGTTCTGACCGTAGTTTATTTATTATCAAAATCTCTGGGTAGATCAATTATCATCTTCCCTATATTTTTCTTAACTGGTCTTGGTTTAATTGGAATCGAGTTTATTGATGTTGTAATAGGTTTTGTAGCTCCTGAGCAACTAGAGACATTAGGAAACACTTCAATGCTTCTATTGTTAAAAATACTTTTAGTGGCCGCTTTCTTGGGATTAATATTTTTAAACCTTCTTGCGAAAAAAGAGCCCTCTATCTTCCTAAGTAGTCAATTCTTAATTGGTGCTGTGATATTTTATTTCATATCTTTGCTCATCTTTAGAAGTGATTACACCGTAATGTCAGACAACTTCTTTATCAACTCAATGTATCTCTCAACACATATATATGTAGGTTGTTCGTTTGTATTTTTAGCTATTTTTTACTTCTTGATAACAAAAGGCCTTGGGGCAACATTATTTAGTAAAACGCTAGGAACAATTAGCTTTTGGGGCTATCTATTTCTTTTACCATGGACAGGTTTCAAATATTTTTATGGAACAACTCTGCCTGATTGGATAGAGAATGTTTCTATTTATCTTTCTATAAGCCTAATTATTCCATTACTTGCTCTAATCGTAAATTACTCAAAAACAGTGGCAACTAAAGAAAATAAAGAACCAATTTTTTCAGTGCTTATCAGTTTTGCATTTGTGGTGTTTGGAATAACTAATGTCCTTCAAATAGTTAGCTCTATAGCAAACGTCACTCCTATCGTCAGCCTTACAAATTTTGAATACAGTGTTCGATATGGGTACATGTATAGTCTTATTCTTATCATGATTCCCTTTGTCTATTATTTGGTTCCTAAAATATATGGTCGTGAATTAACTTATGGTCGACTAGAGTCGTTCAATGCTTACCTCATTGGTATCTGTGTTGTAGTGAGTCTTTCTTTAAACGCACTAATTGGAATCAATTCTGGTTTTGCTTGGAACGCTGGAGCAAATGCAGGGAACCCAACTATTTATGGTGAGGGGTTCTTAATTACTTGGTCTCTAGTTTCAGCTTCGTATACTTTCAATTTGTTCTTTTCATTACTATTTTTACTCGGTACATTTCTCTTTGCTGTGACAACCTTGAAAGCAATAATTGGTGGCACTGTGACTGAATCTGAGACCGTTCTAGAGGTGACTGGAGATTCTGATGAGTGAACTGTTAGCTAAAGTAGCAGAACTTCTGGGTGCTCCTGAAACTTTGGTTCAGAGATCAGCTGAGGCAAGAGCGGAAGCCTCTGGAAACACAGTAGATGAAGTATTACAATCATGGGCCGGTGGGGAAAGTGTGTCTTCTACAACTCCTGCTGCCAAAGAAGCTCCAGCAGAGGAAGCACCTGTTGAAGAAGTTAAAGAGGAAGAAGCTCCAGCAGAGGAAGCACCTGTTGAAGAAGTTAAAGAGGAGGTTGTCTCTGAATCGACTCAAGTGAACGTTGAGCAGGTTATTGAGGAAGAAACAGTTGAGCTAAAAAATGAAAGCTCATTAGCCTTCATCGCAGGAGTTATTGGAGTTGCCGTATTTACATATTTCTTTGCATTTTCAATACCAAAAAACCAGAGCGCAGATTTAGTGGCTGAAGCACTTAATAATGAGATTGTTGTTAGTCAGGAAGTACTTAAAGGAGCAGAGGTTTACAATCAACTAAATTGTCAATCTTGTCATACACAAAATGTAAGGCTTTTAATACCTGACTCACAAAATGGTAAGATTCTAAAAAATAAATTTGCCAATGAAACAATTATCAAAAATACAGGACTTCTTAGGCTTGGACCTGATTTGTCAACATCAGCAACCAGAGAACCAACAAATAACAGTAACTGGTTAGCTAGGTACTTAACAAACTCTGCATCTGTTAGAGATGAAATTCCACATCCTAACTATGATTTCTTGAGTGCTACAGATTTAGATTATTTGCTAACTTACTTATTATCTTTAGGAGAGGTAAATGAATAATCAGCAAGAAACTAACGATTGGGATATTACAAGATGTTCAAAACCATTTTGTTGCCAAGAAGATGCTGAAGAATATATGACAGCAAGAAACTTTGATGGCATGGTTTTGAAACTTAAAGATGGAACGATTCAAGCCGTTTGTCCTACCTATCCTGATGGTTTTTATAGTGGAGCTAAAACTCTCTCAACAATAGAAAATAAAGAAAGCTGTTGTGATATAAGTGAGTGAACTATTAGCTAAAGTCGCCGAGATGCTTGGAGCTCCTGAAACTTTGGTTCAGAGATCAGCTGAGGCAAGAGCGGAAGCATCTGGAAATACAGTCGACCAAGTTCTACAATCATGGGCTGGTGGAGAAAGTGTAGCATCTGCATCACCTCCGGCAGAGGAAGCTCCTGCTGAGGAAGTAAAAGAAGAAGTTGCTGTAGCAGAGGAAGCTCCTGTAGCTCAAAAAACCACGTCTAAAGTTGAAACTGTTATTAAAAAAGTTTCCCTAGCTAACAACACCATGGGAATTAAGTTGAATACGGATGCAGTACTACCAAGATGGTTAAATTTTAGTTTTATTGTTATCCCAATATTTATCTTGATTGGAATGATTAACACCTCTGGAACTCAAGAGTGTGGTGTAAATGGAATCTTAGATGTTGATAGAAAATCACAGCAAACAGTAAATTGTGATGGTTCACCCTTTGAAGGTAAAGGTGTGGCTTCTACAAATACAGTAAATTATATTGCTGTCGGTCAGCAAGTTTACTCCGGGTCTGCTGCTTGTGCTGGTTGTCATGGAGCTAACGGTGGTGGCGGTGTTGGTCCAGCATTCATTGGTGGTGCTCTTTATACAACTTTTCCAACATGTGCTGATCATGCAAAATGGATTCAATTAGGATCGGCAGGCTGGCAGGCTGAAGTAGGAGCTGCGTATGGTGCAGAAGATACAATTTCAATTGGTGGAATGCCAGGGTTTCAGGGCAAATTGACTGAAGAAGAGCTAATGGCCGTAGTTGTGTTTGAAAGAGTTGTTTTTGGTGGTGGAGATACTGAAGAAGTACTCAATGATTGTGGTCTTCTTGAAACTGAAGAGGCTGAAGAAAATATAGAAGCAGTTAGTACAACTCCTTAAAAAAACAGTTTGTTTCTTTTCAAAAGTTAATTAATATTTTTCTATGTTACCTGTAATTTATTTTCACGTCGCACTCATAGTCCTCTCCTATTTATTGTTTTACGTTGTTCTCTAAATGGTTACAACTAAAAGAAAAAAAGGCGTGGTTGGTTGGAAAGAGCATGCCGGACTTCCTGACTTAAAAATTAAAGATGTAGTTGCTAAAATTGACACTGGAGCAACACTTTCTTCTATACATGCTTCTGATATAAAAATTACAACAAAAGCTGGCGTTAAATATGTAAGTTTTAAGGTTATGAAAAGAAATAACACCGTCAAAAAAGCTAAAGCACCTCTTGCTGGGTATAAAAGAATTAGAAGCTCAGATGGTGATGTTGAGAGACGACCATTGATCAAGACGACACTTTTACTAGATGGTATAGAAAAGAAAATAGAGTTAACCTTAGCTGATAGACGCTTAATGGACTACACAATGCTGATAGGAAGAAAAGCTTTGGGAAGACAATGGATGGTAAATCCCTCAGTAAGCTTTCTAGCTAAAACAACTGAAGCTAAAAAAAAGGCTAAAAAATGAAGTTAGGGATCCTCTCCCAGGATATTAATCTGTACTCGACTTCAAGATTGTATGAAACCGCAAAGAAGAGAGGTCATGACACACAGGTAATAAGTTATCTGCGTTGTTATATGAATATTGCTAAAGCTAAACCCAGAATCTTTTTTAGAGGTGATGAATTAAGTTTTGATGCAGTTATCCCAAGAATCGCAGCAACCTGGACTTTTTATGGAGCTGCAGTTGTTAGACAATTTGAATTAATGGGTTCGTTATCTGCAAACTCTTCTGCTTCTATAAGTCGATCAAGAGACAAACTAAGAGCACTTCAGCTAATTGGTAATAGCGGTGTTGAGATGCCTGTGACTGGTTATGTTCATTTCTCAAGAGATATAGAGTCCGTACTCAATACAGTCGGAGAGCCTCCATTTGTGATAAAACTTCTAGAAGGAACACAGGGAAGAGGTGTAGTTCTCACAGAAACTATGGAGGCTGCAATCAGTGCTATTGAAACAATGAAAAAAATTGACGCAAATATTTTGATACAGGAATTTATTAAAGAAGCTGAGGGTGAGGACATCAGAGCAATAGTTGTTGGAGATAAAGTCGTGGCCTCAATGAAAAGAAAGGCTAGACCAGGAGAATTCAGATCTAATGTGCACCTCGGGGGAACTGTCTTAGATTATGAGATGACCGAGGAAGAAAAGGATAGCGCGATAAGGTCAGCAAAGGTACTGGGTCTTCATGTTGCAGGTGTTGACCTCATTCAATCAGATCGAGGTCCCTTAGTTTTAGAAGTTAACTCATCCCCGGGATTAGAAGGGATTGAGCGTGCAAGCGGTATCGATGTTGCTGAGAAAATTATTGAGTATTTAGAATATGAAACTAAAAATAGGGATAAATCTAAACCAATAGATATCTAAGAGAAAAGATAATTTTTAAGAATAGTTCTCTTGCTTAGAATTCCCTCGTCAAGAACTTTAGTTCCATCAAGTAGTACCGGAACTCTAAGTAAGTACTCTTGATAGCCATCCTCTAGGTTGACAATGTTTATATTGAAAAACTTCTCCAGCAGTGAAATAGATGCTAATCCCTTTTCACAAAGCTCACAGTTTTCTGTAACAATTAAATTTAAAGTTTTCATAATCCTAAAATACTCCTATGAGACCTTGGACACTTGTTTTTGTAATTCTTTTAGCAGTTATAATTTTTGTGTCAGGTTTTATTGTCTTAAGTTTCATTTAGATTGAAAAGCTGACCTTCGAAGAATCTCCACACTCTAAAATTTCTGCAGCATTCCCGTTTTTTCTAAATATTGAAACCATTCCCCATGAATCGGTTATTAAACCAACATTGTCTAAGTAGTCGCTTTGAAAACTTTCACACCATGTTGTCTTAAAGGTACGAGCACCAATGGTTACGTTTACAACATCTCCAATTGATACATCTAAGCTTCTAAGTTCTTCAGGCGAAATATTTGTTTGGCAATTACCAAAGTGATCTACAAAAAGGATTTCTCCTTTAATTTCTTTTTTGGATACCTCCGTTAGTGGAATTAAATACTGTTTCAAGTCTCCAAGATCCACTTCTGGTCCAAATTCTTCTAGGAGAAGTTGTCCAGAAGCAAAACCTGCAGCAAAAGGAGAGAAGATATCTCTTGCATGGAATGTATTGCCCTCAGATGGAATTATCCAGTCTGTATTTTCTAGAAGGAATGCTCTTTGTGCACCTCCAACAGTTGCGCAAGCAAGGTTTAATAAACCATTATCTGGGCCAATCATTACACCCCATTCGGTTTCTATAGCTATTGGTTTTCTCTCTGTTCCTACTCCTGGATCTACAACCCCAAGTAAAACGCCTTGTGGAATGTACTGAATAGCTCTCATTAGTAATAAACTTCCGTATTTAATATCTTGAGGTGGAATACCATGAGAGATATCATTAACTTTTAATTCTGGGTCAATTCTATTTATTACACCTTTGACAACTCCAACTGAACCGTCACTTAAGCCAAAATCTGTAGCAAAAGAGATTATTTTTTTCATGTGATTAATTATATAGAGGTTAGAGATTGAGGATAAAATTGTTTTAAATTAGCTAATTTTTACAATTTTGTTTATATTTACTGTTGTAGAGGGGGGAATATTAAAAAATTATTATATGGATTTTTAGTTTTAGTAGTCGTTGGGTATTTTGGTGTCGGTTATTACATATATGATGCTTCAGCAACTGTGCCATGTGCAGTTTGGGAAGGTGAGCAGGCAAACAACCCCTCAAGCTTTTCAAGTTGGGATGAGTATGACGTTGATGTAACTCAATACTTTATGCCAAGCTATGAAACCGTAACTATTGACTCGACTGACAATGTGAAGCTAAGTGCTTGGTGGATGGAAAATAACCCTCAGGCAAAAACTGTAGTTGTCATTCATGGATTAACAAGCAGTAAGTATTCCAACGGTGTACTTCTTGCTTCTGGTATTTTGTATAAAAATGGGTTTAATGTTCTCGCCATGGACATGAGAGATCATGGTGATAGCACATGTGAAGATGGATACTATTCTGCAGGTCAAAAAGAATCTGATGACTCTGCCTCAGTTATTGACTGGCTCGTTGAAGAAAAGAATATCAGTGCAAATAATATTGGTATCTATGGTCAATCATTAGGTGCTCTGACTACCCTTCAAACTGGTGCTAAGACTCAAAATTTTGCAGCGATAGCTTTACACGATCCCCCTGTAGATTTTGGAACTCTTGTACGAGAGGAGATGGAGTATCAAGGTTTTCCTCCTGTGTTGTACACACCAGTTAATCACTATGCCAGAATTTTTAAAGGTGAAAATCTTACAGAGGTAACTCCAGAAATTGCTCTAAGTAGGGGGAATAAGCAACCAATATTAGTCTTTAATGGCTTGCTAGATAAGAGAGTTCTTGCTCACCACACAGATGATTTAATTAAATTAGCTAATAATAATGGGATTGAAATTACCACCTATAGATATGATGATATGGGTCACGTTGAAAGTCTCTGGGGCTATAACGATGAATTTGGGGAAGCAATTGTTACGTTTTTTAACAATAACTTAGGCTCATAAACTATATATAAATCTGTAATTAACTAAATAATGATGTCCGTGTAGATTTTTTTTAAGGCTTTAGAAGTGTGTTCCCAACTAAAACTTAATGAATTTTGCACAGCATTGTCAGATAACTCAGATTCGAATTCAGAGTCCTCAAATAGCTTAATGATAAAATCATAAACTTGAATACTTTCAAAAGACTGAACAACTAATCCGTCTTTATTGTTTGAAATAATTTCTTTAAAGGGTCCTTGGTTGATACTCATCACTGGGAGCCCTGAGCGGTGAGCTTCGACAGCTACCAGTCCAAAGGTCTCGTTTTCTGCAGAGTGAACTAAAAGTTTGGATCTCCTCATTAACTTAGCCAGTTTTTTTTGAGAAAGAGACCCTAGAAAATGAACATCCTCCTCTATTTTTAAATCTTCAATTTTATTTTTAATTTTTACAAGATACGCTTCTCCATCAACTCCACTAGGGCCTCCTACAAAAACTAGCTCCAGGTCTTTGATTCTGTATTGTAAGTTTTTGAAGATATCTAAGATTTTAAGTTGTCCTTTTTGTTCTTGTATTCTTCCAACAGAAAGTATGGTGTTTTTCTTTTTACCACCTTTATAGGATTTGAAGGTTTTTTCACTTACCCCTGGTGTAACAGTATTTATTTTTAGAATATTAACTCCATATCGATTTGAGAGATTATCTTGTTCAAACTTACTTGAAGCAGTAATTTTATCGGCAACATTAAATATTTCTTTTTCAGAACTTATTCTTCCCAAGTTATTTTCTTGAACAAATATACCTAAGCTGTGTGATGTAAACACAAAAGGAATTTTGTATCTCTCTTTTAGCTTTTTAGCAACCAAGCCTGATAACCAATAATGTGCGTGTACTACATCAATATCATTTTCTTCAACGTATTGGAAGGTTTTGTCTATAAACTCATCAAGGTATTTTCTCTTCTCTTCAATATTTTCCTGATTAGAAAATAAATTAAACGACACTAACTTAATGTTCTTTTTATTTATGTTTTTGGCTTCCTCTCCAGTAATGACGTGTACAGAGTGTTCTTTAGCAAGCTCTTTAGAAATAGCTTCTACATAGACACTGAGACCTCCGCCATCATTTTCTCCTAAATTGTTCATAGGGGCGGTATGAAAGCTAATTTGTAAAATATTCATAAGTTAACCTGAATATCATAGAGCTGGGTTGAGGTACCTCCCAAATCAAACTTATAACGCTCTGTGCCTTTTAAAAAATCAAAAAATACATGCTTATTAGAAATAAGTTTTTCAATAATTTTGTCGATGATGATGATTCCGGGATTTATATCATTGAAGTTATTATTTTTGCTTGAGTTATATAGGTAACAACCTTTCTCATTTTCAAAGACGAAACAACAAGCAAGAATAGTTGTACCTTCCTCTAAATAATAAATTTTCCATCCATTCAGAGTTAATAAATTTCTAAAAAATTCAATGACGTCATCCTTCATGAAAGCGCCCTTTTCGCCCTCTGAGGTTTTATGAAGTTCAACAAAGACGTCGAATACATCATCACTCTTTGACTCTTTCAATACAGCATTTGGATGTAAACTTTCGAAACGGGATTTTTTTCTTTTTAATTCATGCCTTTTTTTTCTTGGAAGTTCAATAAGATACTTATCGTAAGTTTCTGGAAGAACAAGATTTACAGCCTGATCACCTTTCACAATCTTTACTGAGGTATTTGTAAAAGCATCTGTAATTTCCTGGATTTGAGAAAAATGAAGCGAATCTAATGAAGCTATTTTGCACTGTAGGTCATCTAACAGTTGCGAAGTTAGCTTTAGCGATGGTCGATAATCAACAAAATCTCTTGAACCCTTGTTCGACAATAATCCGTTTTTTACTGAATAAAACTCACTATGAACATCTCCATCTACACGGTCTTCTAACTGAACTACTAACTTAAGAAATTCCTCCGTTAAAAATGGAGAGTGTTTTATTTGATCGACTATCACCTAACTAGAATAAACCATTAACAATATTTATGGCATCTACAAAATACAAAGATAATAAGAAACCAACTAAATAGTCATAGAGATAAACCTGTGTCGATAATTCATTTGTGTACTCTGATTCAAATCGAATTTTGAGAATTAAAAAATTAATTAAAACACAAAATAATGCTGTTGCTAGTCCTGCCAGGAATATATGAGTTATTTTGTAATCGTAAAAACTACTAATGCCAACAAAAACTATAAATGCAGCAAAGAAGTCAAAGAAATATTGGAAGTTGCTAAATTGAACATTAAATAATGTTGCAATAGTTTTAATAAAAAACAATAAGAGAAAAAGATATGTTAAGTAGGTAATGCTATCTTGAAAAAATTGTGAAACTATAAAATGAATTACTGCCATCGATATTATGGTTGAAAATAAGAGATTCCCCAATTTGAAAATATTTAAATCTAAAAATAAAACACCAAGAATAGGTACCGCCAACAAGACTATATAAAAAAGTGTTTCAATTGTAGTTTCACTCAAGATGTTGAACACTACAGGTAGAAAAGTTAGAGAAATAAAAATTAAAATTAATCTGTACTCTTTAGTATCTAGCCTAAGTTGTCCTACGAGCATTTCTAGTTGCCATACTAAAATCAATCCAACAAAAACAGCGGTTAATAATTGAACATTATCCATTAACAACCCAACAAAAATTGATGTGGTTAAAACAAATTGAATATAACGTATTTGTACTTCTAACATCCTCGCGAAAATTTTACCTAGATAAACTTGAAAACTAAAGCGATTTGTAATATAGTTATAAAACACTACATTTAGTATCAAAATATCAAATGTACACCATATTTAGTTGTAAAAAGGAGAAAGCGTGGCAAAAAATTCAGGGTTGAAAGTAACAAGAAAATACACTTCTAAGGGCGATCCATATAAAGGTATTGTTTGGGAAAAGAGAACTTCAAAAATAGCTAACCCAGATGGCTCAGTAGTCTTCGAAATGGATGATGTAGAAATCCCTTCAACATGGTCACAAGTAGCAACAGACATTATGGTCTCAAAATATTTCAGAAAAGCAGGTGTTCCTCAAGTAGATGCTGAAGGTAATGTTGTAAAAGATGAAAACGGAGATGTCGTACTAGGTTCAGAGACTTCTTCACGTCAAGTTTTCGATAGATTAGCTGAAACCTGGAGACACTGGGGAGAAACAACAGGTTACTTTGCAACAAAAGATGATGCTCAAGCCTTTGAGGATGAACTCAAGTATATGCTCGCAACACAAATGGCCGCTCCTAACAGTCCGCAATGGTTTAACACTGGCCTCAACCACAAATATGATTTAACTGGTCCTGCACAAGGGTTTTGGTACGTAGATCCAAAAACAGGCGAACTAGTCGAGGCTGATGACTCTTATTCAAGACCGCAACCTCATGCTTGTTTCATTCAATCTATTGATGATGACCTCGTTAATGAAGGTGGCATCATGGACCTCTGGGTCAAAGAGGCACGACTTTTCAAATTCGGTTCAGGAACAGGAACAAACTTTTC
>JACNGE010000005.1 GCA_014384285.1 Actinomycetota bacterium
ATTAATGAAAAGTGAATTAGATGAACATAGAAAAAAACTCAAGACCATATAAAAAGAAATTAAAAAAAGCCCACAAGAACAGGGGGGATAATTAAAATGAGTATTGATTATTCTGATTATAGAAAGAAGTTAAAAGAAAAAAAATTACCTAAGTTTAAGTCAGCTGCTATTGGAGAGAGACCACCAGAAATTGCTAACCTTAGCCAATATAGTGACACAGCTAATAGAGATTACTTCACTTACATAAATTATCATGGATCCGTGAATGGTTACGTAAGAAGAAAAGAAGCTCACGATACCAAAGATGGAAAAAAACTATTTATTCCTTTTTCAATAAATGAAGATGGAGAATGGATGAAGCTTGCCTGGTCCAGGAATAGATGTCTATTTAATGAGAGCCAACTAAAGAAATTTCCAGATAAGCCAGTTCTAATAAGTGAAGGCGAGAAGGCAGCAGTGTATGGTGAAAAAAATCTTGAAGATTATGTACATGTTTCATGGCAAGGTGGCTCAAAAGCAGTAGATAAAACAAACTTCCAACATTTAAAAGACAGAGAGGTAATCTTATTTCCAGACAATGATGAATCCGGAATTAGAGCAATGAGCCATGTTGCTAAAATCTTGATTGATAATGAAATTACATACCACATTAAAATCGTAGATGTTGAAAACCTACCTGATGGTTTTGATATTGCAGATGCACCTAAGCACCAAGAAATAAACATACAAGGTATTATAAAAAAGGCTGATGAATTCGATCCAGATAAATATTTAAAACAATGGGAAGCAATAACAAAATCAGAAAATAAAAAATCAATAGAAACTGCAATAGAGAAATTTATAAAAGAATATATTTATATTAGATCTGTCATGTCATTCTATGAACTTGACAATAAAGAACTCCTTAAAAAAGAACAAATAAATGATTGGAACCTTGGAGCTATGAAGGGCAAAAATTTATCTACCTCATTATTAGAACATAAAGATTTTGAAGATAACAAAGTTCATAGTGTATTTACACATGCCGGAATGAAAACTGGAATAGTGAAAGTGAAACAAGGAGAACACGATGCTATAAACCAAGGTATCTATTACAACACTTATTATCCATCAAACATTATTGCAGCACCTGGTGAAGTGTCGGAAATACTTGAATTTTATAAATGGTTATTAGGAGAAAAGAATTGGTATTGGATTGAACAGTACATTGCTTTTATGGTTCAACACCCAGGAAAAAAAGTTAGATGGGCTCCAGTTATTACAAGTCCGGAAGGTGGGGGAAAAGGACTATTAGCAAGCCTTATATCTTCACTACTAGGACACCATAACTGCAATACACAACTCCAATATGACCAGATGGTAAATCAATTTTCAAATATATTAATGGGATTACAATTTGGAATTATCAACGAATTAGACCTAAGTAGCAGAAAAAATATCAAACAATTAACCAATGCACTAAAGAAATTTATTACAGATGATACATTAACAATAGAGCTCAAAGGTAGACCTCAAATCAAAATCCCATTTTTTGCGAACTTCATGATCTTTTCAAATGATGAAGATTGTTTGTTTTTAACTAAAGAAGCTAGAAGATATTTAGTGATAGCAGTTAAAAAAACACAAGATGAGATTAATGAAAAATTTGATAGTGGGACAAAAGATAAAATTCTGGACGCATTAGAATTTGGTAGTAAAGAGATTGGACATTTACTGCACCACTTCAAAAATATCAAAATAGAAGACCCAAAAGCATTTCAAAGAAACGCACCTAAGACAGAAGATTTTTTCGAGTTAGTTGAAAAAGGTAGACCAGATATTCATAAGATCCTAGATGAAAGAATGGAAAATAACCAGGCACCCTTCTTTAATGATGGAGAATGGATTCAAGAAGTTAAAAAATACAAAAATAAAATTGATGGAACAAACGAGTATGTTGGGCCAGAGTATTTTCAAACAAGAACTGTATTTAGTGGGATGTTGGTAGCTCAAGATTTATATGAGTATGTAAGGCTAGACCCATTATTAAATAGAGAATATTTTACTAGGGATTTAATAATCAATTACTGTAAAGAAAAAAGTATCCCCTGGCCAACCGGCCACCCAACCAAACAAATTAAATTACCCCAAGGATCTTTTTCAAGAGCTTACCTAATTAAAGATTACGAAGTTAAAGGTAGTAAATTATCTACTAAGACAGAAAGCGAACTAGGGTGGCATTACTACTTCCATACATTTGATAAAAAAAGATTAGATCAAGAAGGTAAGTTGGATCATGTTAGACGAGAAAATAAATTAAAGATGACAAACTATGTAGAAGAAGATCGGGACATATTTTAATGAAACAAAGCAGCAGACAAAATAAAGCTCGGTACTTACAAAACCTTGTAAAAGACAAAATCTGTAAGACCTTCAACCTAAGTAATAAAGACGTAAGAACTTCAACTGTAGGTGAGAATGGTGAGGATGTTAAACTACTAACATTAACTGCTAAAAAGGTATTTCCATACGCTACAGAGTGTAAGAACACAGAACAATTTATAGGTATGTATAAGAATTTTAAACAAAGCAGAGGCCATAATCACCGGGAGCCTTTACTTATAATAAAGATGAATAGGCAGCAGCCTTTAGCAGTTATTTCGTTAGAGCACTTTTTTGAATTATTAGAAAAAGAGGATTAGCAGTAAAAAAGATATTTGAAGAACTTTCATTCCTTTCATGTCAACACAGATAAAATCGTCTGAGAGCAGCCATACAAAAATGAAACTTAAAAAACTAGTGAGTAAATAATAGATGAAAGGGTTGAAAGGGTTGAAAGATCAATTTAACTTTAATCTTTTAATTGGATCTGATAAAATGATAACACCGTGCAAAAAGGCAGACCACCCGCTGCAACGGAAAACAACTTTGTTAACTTGAATATGACTAATAAAAAATCAAATCCATTTGATCTAAATCGTACAGAATACGCTAAAGAGCTAGGTATAACGCCAAATGCTGTAAGAATGAGAATGCGAAGAGGACAATTGGAGGGAGAGTATAAATTTGAAAATGGAAAATATAATTTCAGAGCTCCAGAGGGAGCCCGTGTTTACATGGTTAATAAGCCTGGTCAAATGACCACCTCTACTAAAAGAATTATCAATAGAGGAGCTCACGAAACTTCAAAAAATCCTAGATATACAACGGCATTGAGGAACAGAAATGAAGCTGTCAAATTAGCGAGTTTAAAATACAAGGTATCAGATAAAATACAGAGCTTGCTACCAAGAGCAATTGAATTAGCTGAAAAAGAAAATAGAGAACAATTAGAAAAGAAAACTACTCCCTTAAATAATTATAACAACCGTGGTCCAAAGGTCCGTGGTCAATTGTCCTTGGATGTTGATTACAAACCACGGCTCACTGCCCACAAACCATTTAGAGGCTATGACAGTATTGGAACCGATTATGACGATGGATCTGTAGAGGTTGATATATCAAAATATTCTGGAGGATCTGTAATTAGTGAACCAAGGTTTGAGAGTAAAGTTGCCGAGAGTATTTGGAGATTGAAAAATAAAAAATGACCACCTTGTAATTCCTGGGCCCTGATTATATAATCTAGATAATTAGTAATAATTCACTTTGCTCTTGGATTTATGCCCATAGGTCCAAGAGTATTTTTCTAAAATTTTTAATCATATTTAATATTTTACAAATTTACAAATAGACTCAAATGAGTTAATTATAATCCTGGTATATGGCACTTTCCTTTAATCTCCACTAAAGATATGAATT
>JACNGE010000008.1 GCA_014384285.1 Actinomycetota bacterium
AATAAATTTTATGGCAGATATAACCTATGCCTATACCAGTGACTTTTTCTTTAAAAACTCATCAGAAAAAACTAAGGATATAATAAATAAATTGAGCGGTGTATCGCTTGTAGTAATAGGACTTTACTTATTCTTCAGTAAGTTCTTTTGATTCTTCTTTGTCTTCTTTAAATAATTCAGAAATGGCCCCGATACTTCCTAATGTTGCTGACATTTCAGCAGGTAAGAATATCTTTGTTGCATTTCCATCAGCAATTTTTTCTAATGATTCAAGATACTTAATAGCAATCAAATCATTTGATGGATTACCTCTATGAATTGCATTAAAGACTTGTTCAATAGCCTCTGCTTCACCTTCAGCGACTGCAATTTTTTCATATTTTTGTGCATCCGCAACAGCTTTCAGAGCTTCTGCTTCACCTTGTGCAGATAATATTTGTGATTGTCTTTCACCTTCAGCAGTCAAAATTGCAGCTTTTTTCTCACCCTCAGCCTCAGTAACTGCTGCTCTTCTATCTCTTTCTGCTTTCATGACCTTGTTCATTGCATCTTGAACATCTTGTGGGGGATCTACTCTTTGAATCTCAACTCTTACTACTCTTGTACCCCATTTATCAGTAGCATCATCAAGAATAAGTTTTAGCTGGGTATTAATATTTTCTCTTGAAGTCAGTGCTGCATCTAATTCCAAATCACCCACAACATTTCTTAAGTTAGTTTGAGCTAGTTTTGTTGCAGCGGTAATAAAGTCCCCTACGTTATAAACTAATTTCTGTGGATCTGTTGGTTCGTAATATATGACCGCATCAACTGTGATATTTACGTTATCTTTCGTAATAACTTCTTGTGGGGGTACGTCAATAACTTGCTCTCTCATGTCTACTATGATGAGACGTTCAACCCAAGGAATAACAATATTTAAACCTGGACTTGCTTCTCTGTTGTATTTTCCGAATCTCTCAACAAGTCCTCTTTCGAAAGGTCTTAATATTCTGAAAAGTCTAAAAATAATTATACCGACGATAATTACTTGAATGATTGTTGTGATAATATCTACTATTTCTTCCATAATTTAATTATAGAGAAGAGAGGTTTATAGTTTATTAATCAGAGGTGTTTTCGGCTTCAGTTTTTTCTTGCTCGTACCTATTAAGTGCTAGTACAAACATTACAAAAAGTATTGTGGAGCCCGCGAGAAAAGTTAAGGGTAAAATTCTAATCTCAAAAGCATTCAGTCCCTCAATTTCTGCAGGTTTTGGACCTCGAGGAGCATAAAGCACAAAAAGTATTGAATTTATAATACACCAACCGAAAGTACCCGCTCCAACAACTAAAAATCCCAACCTCTTACCAAGGTTTGTTGCATTAATCAAAAACGTAGATCCAAAAAAGGTAATTAGCGATCCAATAAACATAATTATTCCAGTAATAGTTAGATTCGCTGAAAGCAACGATCTCATTATGTCACGCATCAGGCTCCATTCCTCTTAAGTAGTCTATCACTAAAGCAATGTCAGACTCTGGTAATACTGCTCCGAATCCTGGCATCTTGCCTCCGCCAACACCGTTGACCCCATAACCCTTACCATTAACAGAACCATTAATTATAAAATCAATAAGGTCACTTCTATTTTTAAATTGTATATTGGCTCTTCCACCTCTAAGTGCTGGTCCCAAGCCACCAGATCCAATTTTCTTTGTGTAAGCAACACCAGCTGAGTAACCGGCAGTATGACATCTTGCACAATATGCATTGAAAAGTCCAACCGCTCTCTTAGCTTCATCTATGTTTCCGCCAAATGTTGATTCTGCAATCTCTTCAAATGAAACTTCCCATAATCGCTGTTCTAATGCTGTCTCTAAAAATTCAAGTCCATCTAATGCTTCATTAAGGAACTTTTCCTGCCCCTCGACCAATATCCCAGTATTTATTAATTGAGAATTAAGTTGTGACAAATAACCTCTGGCTACAGAAACATCTTTTCTAGAAGGTGTTGATTCTTCTTCTTCAGGATTTAGATTAAGAATAGACAAACCGACAATATCGGCGATTGCTGCACTATATTCTGAAAGCTCAATTTCCACAGAGTCATAAAGACCATCTTCGTCAGAGTCAATTCCACTATCTTTTTCTAGTAAAGCTGTAATCTTCTCGACGGCTTCTTGTAAGACAGGTAACTTTGCAGGGCCTGCTTTTATTTCTTCAATAAGAATCTTCTGATTAATAATTTCATTTTCAACCTGTAGTGCAGAATTTTCAAGCCTAAGAAGAGATGAATTAATACTTGATTCAATAGTTCCTAGTTCAAAGGATTGATCTACCTGAAATGAATGAAGATAGTCGATTAAATCCTCTAATTGTCCATCATTCATTGGACCTCCACCTTCAAGACCCCAAGCAGGCATTGGTGAGTTTGCTCTTCCGTAAATGAGCCAATATTTAACTTCAGAGTCGTCATATCGATAGAAGACATTATTTATTGCTGGGGCTGCCCAGGTAACTTTGACGCCACTTCGTTTTTCTACATAAGAAGCAGCTCCACCACCGCCGTCTACACCATGACAGTTTCCACAGCCAAATTCTTCATATAAGTGGTGTCCTCTTTCTACTGATACATCTTCAAATTCCTCAACAAAACTCTCTTGGCGTGAATCCTCTCCAAGATAGTAAAGCGGAATCATAATGGTCAAAAGTGAAGCAATTAGGACTGCCCAAGATAATGATTTATCTAAATGTTTTGTTTCCAACTCATCGTCAGACTTATATTTTGTTAGATTAGCTGGTATCTCTTCGTTCTTACCAGATCCTCTGAATCCAACAGCAGCAAAATATGCAAGGGCACCGACAATTGCCAAAGAAAGAAGTGTTATGAAAATAGAACTATTCATTATGATTCTTCAGTTGGGGCTAAAGCGATGCATGATAAACCTTGAGGGTATTTGACTGAAAGTCCTGGAGCTCTAGGTGATTCAATAATTGTTCCTGTGTCGATAATAAGCTTCCCTGATGATGAGACATTAACTACAAATCTATCTAAATTTCTAGGAGCGGGGCCTGCATAGTATTCTCCAACCATATTATATTTTGAGCCATGACATGGACATTCGAAACCTTGAGATGAGTTGCACCATGGAACTCTACATCCAAGATGTACGCACCTTTGGTAGACGGCAACTAGTCCATCAGCAATTGTGGAACCATCCGTAAATTGTGAATCACCGGCAGTACTTTCACTGAATGGTAAAACATACGCCCTTGCCTCTGGTATAAAAGCAGGAATAACAGAACCATCAGCCTGAATAATTTGGTTTTTGAGGTCTTCAATTGTTCCTGCATCAACCTTTGAACCGAAACCACCTGATACTTTTGGCCATAAAAAGCCGAGCCATGCCAATGCTTGAATCCCCATGAAAGCACCAAATGTACCTCCAAGAGCTTTTCCTAAAAATTGTTTTCTTGTAATATATCTCTCTTCTTCAGAGATTTCTTCATAAACAACTTTTTCTTCGATTTTAATTGAGCCATCGGTCTCTTCAATATCTTCTTCTGTCTCATCTGTATCTACAGCTTCTTCGACATTTACTTCTTCAACAGATTTTGGTTTTGATGGCGCAAAAAAACTTGTTTTTTCTTTACTCTTCTCAGCTTTAACAGCACGTTTATCTAAATTCTTTTTCCAATCTATATTTCTAGATCCTCGACCAGTTACGATTGCAACTATTCCGACAACACCTAATACACCTATTGCTGCAATAGCAATAAAAGATAACTCAACTATGCTCATTCGAAATAAATCCAATCTAATAAATCATCAAACCATATTCCGTCAATCCATGGGTAGGTCCAGTTCCAACCAGGACCCCTAAACAAAACTCCAATGATTGTCAATGTTCCTGCTCCAGCTAAGAAAAAAGTGTACATCATAATTGCGTATTTTCTCTTTGAAGGATTGTTCTCTTTGTTTCTGTCAATATATGGAATAGCTGCGAAACCAATCAAACCAATAACTAGAGGAATCATAACTCCGGCAATTTGTGGATCCCAATAAGATAATGCCTCTTGTAATCCAAGGAAATACCAAGGAGCTTTTGCTGGGTTAGGAGTGATGTTTGGATTTGCCTCTTCTAGAAGTGGAGCTTGAAGAATCGCACTTAATAAAATTAAGAAGGCCATCATTGCCATCAATGAAATGAACTCTGGAAGCATAAGGTGTGGCCAAGTGTTGACTTTATCAACTGGCTCTGATGTAGCTTTTTGAATTGGTTTTGCTTTAACTACAGTTAATAACCTCTGCGTTACTTTTACTTCTGGAGCAAAGTCTACTTCTTCTGGAGTATCAGTTTTAGCAGCAGCTGGTGCCTTGGCAGGAGCTGGTGCTGGTGTTTCAGCTTTTACTTCTTCAGCTGCAGGTGTTTCTACAGGTGCTGGTGTTTCAGCTTTTACTTCTTCAGCTGCGGGAGCTGGTGCTGGTGTTTCAGCTTTTGGAGGAGCTGATAACTCTACTTCAATAACTTCAGGCTCATCATCTACAACTGTAGGTGATGATTCACCTTTCATTTCTGCGAGAGCTTGTTCAACTGTAATACCAAGAGCTTTAGCTCTTGCCTCTGCAGATCTTAAAAGTAAGTGTTCTGGGATATCAACCATATATTATATTTCTCTAGAGTGGTCCAGAGATACCCCCATCTTTTCTAACTCTCCAAAAGTGAATTGCCATGAAAATAACGATAATGAATGGGAAGAAGAGAACATGTAATACATAAAACCTAAGTAGTGTTGCGGTTGTAGCTTCTAACCCTGCAAACAAACCAAATTTAATTTGTGCACCGAACACCGGCGTATAGCTTGCCATATTTCCACCCACCGTAACAGCCCAAATAGCCAGCTGGTCCCACGGAAGGAGATAACCTGTAAAGGATAAGAATAAAGTCAGGAATAAGAGAATTACACCAATTACCCAGTTGAACTCTCTAGGTGCCTTATATGCTCCATGATAAAAAACTCGAGACATATGAAGAAAAACTACTAAGACCATAAGGTGTGCTCCCCACCTATGCATATTCCTTACCAAGGAACCAAAAGCGACACTGGTCTGGAGTGCCTGAATATCTGCATAAGCCATCTCCGTTGGTCGAAAATAGAACATCAACCAAATACCAGTAATAGTTAAAACTATAAATAGGAAGAAACTCATTCCTCCTAAACAAAGAGTGTATGACAAACGCACTCCATGTCGTTTCACTTTTACTGGGTGTAGGTGATAGAGAACGTTGTTCATCACTACATAAGATCTATTTCTTGGACTATCGGAATAACCTTTTCTAAAAGGTGAGCCTGGACGAAAAATACTTGTCGCAAACTTGCTTCCTCTAACAGCATCTCCTGATCCAGCTGCTCCTTTTTTAAATCTTTCTTTAAGGGTTAATTTTGCCATTATATTATTTTATAACCTTCCATATATATACCCGTGTCTATCAGTTCTTTCCCCAGAGTCTTCATCCCATGGTGCGGTATAGACACCATTCTCAACAGCTGCATCAGCTAAAGATCCAGCAAATTTACCTAAGGAAATTACTCCCGTAGGACACCTATCAACACACAGTGCACATCTTGTACAAGCATCTTCGTCAACTACAAAAAAACCAGGCGCGTCTTCAGCATCTGGCGACTCTACGTTTACAGAATCATCAATGGCATCAACTGAGAGATAGTGGATACATTTCCATGGACAAATATCTACACAGCCTTCACAAAGAATACATTCAGCCTCATCGATATGAAGAAATTGTTTTGGACGAACTCTAGATGTAATCTTTTCTGCATCAACCATCGCGAGATTATATTTTTTTTCAAACTCTGGCATTTCAATTAGTACTTCAGATTTTTTAGCCATCTGTACCTGTCTTTACAACTTTTTTACCATAGTCAGAAATTTTAACTTTGCCTTTTTCTTTCATATTGTTGATATCTTGAACTAAGTATCCGAGTACAAAAACTGCAATCAATGCACCCTGTGAAATACCAAGTTGGATAACATCTTTTAATGCTCCAAAACTCATGGAAACTTCGTTACCAAGAAATAACATAGGTGGGAATTTGATAAACTCTCTTTGGTTGGTCCACTCCAACGGGCCTTGTGCTAGGTTGAGCCACTCTGAAGGCAGCACTCCAAAAATTAATGTGAGTTGGAGCCAGCTTAAAAAAGAAAAATATGCGGCTTTGCTCCATGTAAGAGGTTTGTCACTCCAAGCCATAAGTACGAGTCCAATAAGAATTAACTGACTACCACTGAATGCTATAAACTGACCGATAGTTTGTGGAAGCCATCCTCGAGGAATCCAATTGAAGTAATCTACTATTTCACCTTGAGGGAAACCTGCATAGTGAGCAACTATTACTCCCCCAGTCAAACTACCTATACCAGCAAAGAAAGTTGGCAAACCAAGTTTTACTCGGTTTCTATATACAAAATTTATCAACGCAGTTCCTTAATGTTTATATTCCATTTTATCGTAAAACCATTCAATATTATAAATTGAATGGATAAGTTTTTTATTATTTTATGGACTTTTTTCCAGTATTTCTTATGTTTACTACTAAAGTCAGTTTGAGTAATTAATATATAAATTGATGAAAATAAAATTGATTCCAAGCAATGAACAAGACTTATCTAAAGTTTTTATTTTTCTACTTCCTTTAGTGGTTGTACTCTCTGCTTTAGTAAATTTATTAAGAGACGCCTTTAGATCATTTTCAAATGTGCTTCCTGGAAATCAAGTTCTAAATTATGGTTTTTTAGATAAGCTAGCTAACCAAGTTAGTTTCAACTTCCTGTTTTCTTTTATATTGGTTGTGGCAGTTGTATACCTTTTATCAAAATCCTTGGGCAGGTCAATTATCATCTTCCCTATTTTTTTTCTGACTGGACTTGGACTAATTGGCATTGAGTTTCTAGATGTTGTTTTAGCATTTGTCATGCCTAACCAGTTACAAGTCCTTGGAAATACTTCAGTTTTATCAATAGTTAAAATGCTGTTAGTTATTGCTTTTTTAGGTCTTATATTGTTAAATATCCTTGCTAAAAAAGAGCCTTCAATTTTCTTAAGTAGCCAATTCTTATTTGGTGCTGTTGTATTTTATCTAATCTCATTAATCATTTACAGAAGTGACTACACAGTCATGTCTGACAACTTTTTTATTAATTCTATGTATTTGTCGACGCACATATATATAGGTTGCTCTTTTGTATTTTTATCAATTTTTTACTTCCTTATAACTAAAGGGCTACAAGCGACATTATTTAGTAAAACACTTGGAACAATTAGCTTCTGGGGATATTTGTTCCTTTTACCCTGGACTGGTTTCAAATATTTTTATGGAACAACGTTGCCTGACTGGATTGAGAATGTTTCAATCTACCTCTCCCTCAGCTTGATTATTCCACTCCTTGCATTAATAGTTAATTATTCTAGAACTGCTGCTACTAAAGAAAATAAAGAACCGGTTTTTTCAGTTCTCATAAGCTTTGCTTTCGTCGTATTTGCAATAACAAATGTTTTACAAATTATCAGCTCTATATCTAACCTAACACCTATTGTCAGCCTTACTAATTTTGAATACAGTGTTCGTTACGGATATATGTATAGCTTAATTCTTATTGTGATTCCTTTTGTTTACTACTTGGTGCCAAAAATATATGGAAGAGAGTTCACCTATGGTCGATTAGAAAGTTTTAATGCATACCTATTGGGCATCTCTGTTGTTGCAACTCTATCCTTAAATACACTTATAGGCATTAACTCAGGATTTTCCTGGAACGCAGGTGCAAATGCTGGAAACCCAACAATTTATGGAGAAGGATTTTTAATCACATGGTCACTAATCTCAACCCCTTACACTTTAATTTTATTTCTATCTTTATTATTTTTACTTTCAACATTCTTATTTACTCTTTCAACATTAAGAGCAATTATTGGTGGCTCAGTAACTGAGTCTGAAACTGTTTTAGAGGTACCTGGGGAGAACTATGAGTGAACTACTAGCTAAGGTATCAGAGATATTGGGCATACCAGAAACACTAGTTCAGCGATCAGCTGAAGCTAGAGCTGAGGCTTCAGGAAATACTGTTGAGGAGATTCTGCAATCATGGGCTGGCGGAGAGGCCGTTGCTGCATCAGCTCCGGCAGAGAAGGCACCTGTAGCTGAAGAAACTCCGGTTGAAGAAGTCAAAGAGGAAGTTGTTGTAGCTGAAGAAACTCCGGTTGAAGAAGTCAAAGAGGAAGTTGCTGTAGCTGAAGAAGTGGAGATGGTTGTTGAAGAAGAATCTATAGAGTTGAAAAAAGAAAGTTCATTTGTCTTTGTCTCAGGTGTGATTGGTGTAGCTCTCTTCACTTACTTCTTTGCATTTGTCATACCTAAAAATCAAAGTGCTGATTTGGTGGCTGAATCACTAAACAACGAAATTGTTGTAAGCCAAGAAGTATTAGAAGGTGCACAAGTTTATAACGATTTGAATTGTCAATCTTGTCACACCCAAAATGTGAGACTTTTGATACCAGATTCACAAAATGGCAAAATTCTAAAAAATAAATTTGCTAATGAAATAATCATTAAGAACACTGGGCTTCTACGTTTGGGTCCAGACTTGTCAACATCTGCAACTAGGGAACCAACAAATAATGCAAAATGGCTTTCCAGGTATCTAACAGACTCAGCATCAGTTAGAGATACAATTCCTCACCCAAACTATGATTTCTTAAGCGTTACAGATTTAGATTATTTAGTAACTTACTTATTATCTTTAGGAGAAGTAAATGAGTAATAAACAAGTAACCAATGATTGGGACATTACAAGATGTTCAAAACCCTTTTGTTGCCAAGAGGATGCTGAAGAATATATGACTTCAAGAAACTTTGATGGAATGATATTGGAGCTCAATGATGGCACTATACAAGCTGTTTGTCCCACCTACCCCACCGGTTATTATTCTGGTGCTAAAACTTTATCCAAAATTAATACGAAGGAAAGTTGCTGTGATATAAGTGAGTGAATTATTAGCCAAAGTAGCAGAGATATTAGGAGCACCAGAAACACTAGTTCAGCGATCAGCTGAAGCTAGGGCTGAAGCTTCAGGAAATACTGTTGAAGAAGTTTTACAATCTTGGGCCGGTGGAGAGGCTCTTTCTGCATCCGCACCTACAGAAGAAGCTCCTGTAGAAGAAGTTCAAGAGGAAGTTGTTGTAGTCGAAGAAGCTCCTGTAGAAGAAGTTCAAGAGGAAGTTGTTGTAGCCGAAGAAGCTCCTGTTGTTCAAAAAGCTACTACCAAAGTTGAGAAAGTCATTAAAAAAGTCTCTATGGCTAACAACACAATGGGTATCAAGTTAAATACTGATACCACTCTTCCAAGATGGTTGAATTATAGTTTTATGATAATTCCAATATTTATCTTGATAGGAATGATAAATACATCAGGTGCACAAGAGTGTGGAGTTAATGGAATTTTAGATGTTGATAGAAAATCTCAACAAACAGTTAATTGTGATGGTTCACCATTTGAAGGAAAAGGTGTAGCCTCAACAAACACTGTTAATTATGTAGCTGTAGGTCAACAAGTATATTCGGGTGCAGCCGCATGTGCTGGATGTCATGGAGCTAATGGTGGTGGTGGTGTAGGTCCTTCATTTATAGGTGGAGCACTTTATAAAACATTTCCAACCTGTGCTGATCATGCAAAATGGATACAACTTGGATCAGCTGGATGGCAAGCTGAAGTTGGTGCTGCCTATGGTGCTGAAAACACAATATCAATTGGTGGAATGCCAGGTTTCCAAGGCAAGCTAACAGAAGAAGAGCTTATGGCTGTTGTAGTTTTTGAGCGAGTTGTTTTTGGTGGAGGAAATACAGAAGAAGTTCTTGTTGATTGTGGCCTTCTTGAAACAGAGGAAGAAGAGGAAGAAAATATAGAAGCGGTAAGTACAACTCCTTAAAAAACAGTTTGTTTCTTCTCAAAATCTAATTAACCTTTTGCTATGTTACCTGTAATCTACTTTCATTTAGCACTAATTGCCTTTGCAGGCTTATTGTTTTACGTAGTTCTTTAAGTGGCTACAAACAAAAGAGCAAAGAGAGTCGTCGGCTGGAAAGAAAATGCTGCTCTGCCTGATTTAAATATTAAGAACGTCATCGCAAAAATTGATACGGGGGCCAACCTTGCATCTATTGATGCTGCAGATATAAAAATTGTTTCAAGAAATGATATTAAATACGTGAAATTTAAAGTAATGAAAAGAAATAATACTGTCAGAAAAACTTCTGCTCCATTAGAGGGATATAAAAGAATAAAGAGTTCAAATGGGGACGTCGAAAGAAGGCCCTATATTAAAACTACTTTACTAATGGATGGTATTAGTAAAAAGATTGAACTTACATTAACTGACAGAGGACCAATGGACTATACAATGTTAATAGGAAGAAAGTCACTTGGAAAAAGATGGGACGTTAATCCATCTGTAAGTTTTTTAACAAAAGCAAATAATATAGAAAGTAAGAATAAAAAATGAAGCTTGGAATCCTATCACAAGATATAAACCTTTATTCAACTTCTAGATTATTTGAGACAGCAAATAAAAGAGGACACGATACACAGGTTGTCAGCTATCTACGTTGTTATATGAATATAGCAAAAGCAAATCCAAGAATTTTCTTTAGAGGAGAGGAACTTAATTTTGACTCTGTAATACCTAGGATTGCTGCAACGTGGACATTTTATGGAGCAGCAGTTGTAAGACAATTTGAGTTAATGGGTTCGTTCTCTGCAAACTCATCAGCTTCAATTAGTAGATCTAGAGATAAACTAAGAGCTCTTCAGCTTATCGGAAATAGCGGTGTTGAAATGCCGGTTACTGGCTATGTTCATTTCTCTAGGGATATTGAAGCAGTCCTTAATACAGTTGGAGAACCTCCCTTTGTTATAAAACTACTTGAAGGAACCCAAGGAAGAGGTGTTGTTCTCACAGAGACAATGGATGCTGCTATCAGTGCTATTGAAACTATGAAAAATCTTGATGCAAACATACTTATACAAGAATTCATTAAAGAGGCGAACGGTGAAGACATCAGAGCAATTGTAGTTGGCGATAAAGTTGTTGCTTCGATGAAAAGGAGGGCTAAGCCTGGTGAGTTTAGATCTAATGTCCACCTTGGTGGAAGTGTTTTAGAATATGAAATGACCGACGAGGAAAAAGACAGTGCTGTTAGGTCTGCTAAGGTTCTTGGGCTGCAAGTCGCGGGTGTTGACTTAATACAGTCATCAAGAGGGCCCTTGGTTTTAGAGGTCAACTCATCTCCAGGTCTTGAAGGTATCGAAAAGGCTAGTGGAATAGACGTTGCCGAAAAAATAATTGAATTTTTAGAATATGAAACTCAAAACAGGGATAAATCAAAACCTATCGACATTTAAGTAAATAATAAGTTTTTTAAAATAGTCGTCTTGCTCAAAATTCCTTCATCTAGTATTTTGTCTCCATCGAGTAGCACAGGGACTCTTAACAGGTATTCTTGGTAGCCATCCTCTACTTCAACTGTTTCAACATTCAAAAATAGGCCGAGACTTTTAATTGTTTCAAGACCTTTTTCACAAAGTTCACAGTTTTTGGTAACAACTAGGTTTAAAGTTTTCATAATCCTAAAATATACCCATGAGACCTTGGACCCTAGTTTTTGTAGTACTTTTAGCTGTAATTATTTTTGTGTCAGGCTTTATTGTCTTAAGCTTCATTTAAATTGAAAAGCTGACCTTTGACGAGTCTTCACACTCCAAGATTTCAGCTGCATTTCCATTTGTTCTAAACAGAGAAATCATTCCCCAAGAGTCTGTTAACAAGCCTACATTATCTAAATACTCACTTTGATAACTTTTGCACCAAGTTGTCTTAAATACTCGATTCCCAATAGTTACATTTACGACATCTCCAATCGACAAATTAAGACCTGAAAGCTCTTCTGGTGAAATATTGGTTTGGCAATTGCCGTAATGATCAACCCACAAGATTTCTCCTTTGATTACCTTTTCAGTTACTTCGGTTAATGGAATTAAATACTGTTTTAAATCTCCAAGGTCTACTTCAGGTCCAAATTCCTCTAAAGCAAGTTGGCCCGAAGCATATCCTGCTGCAAAAGGAGAGAAGATGTCTCTTGCATGAAAGGTGTTACCTTCAGCTGGAATAATCCAATCGGTATTTTCCAATAAAAAAGCTCTTTGTGCCCCACCTACTGTTGCACAGGCAAGATTTAAAAGCCCATTGTCAGGTCCTATCATTACACCCCATTCGGTTTCTATACCTATTGGTTTTCTTTCAGTTCCTACTCCCGGATCTACAACTCCCAAGAGAACTCCTTGTGGAATATATTGGATGGCTCTCATTAACAGTAGGCTGCCATACCTTATATCCTGTGGAGGTATTCCGTGAGAGATGTCATTGATAACTATTTTTTCATCAATTCTATTTATTACACCTTTAACTACCCCAACAGATCCATCACTTAATCCAAAATCTGAGGCGAAAGATATTATTTTTTTTGACATGAATTTAGTATAAGTATGTAATCTTTGTTAACCTAAACTCTTAAGGAGTAATTTTGAAAAAAATCTTTTATTCACTAGGAATATTTTTAGTGATCGCATTATTGGGAGTTGGTTGGTATTTTTCTGGTCTTATTTATGAATCGGGATTAAACCCAGAATTTACTGAGACTGAAAGTGTTGGTACAGCTGAAGACAGAGTAGTTGTTGAGTCTATTACCTCTAAATCAATAAAATTAAATGTTGAAGAAGAGCAATGGGGAGTAATGCTAGAAAACGGCATTTATGGGATCATAGGCCAAAATGGTGATGCAGTTATTGGAAAAATACTTAACACGAATGGAAATATTATAGAAAGAGAGTTACTACAGATTAATGGCTCTTTAGTAACTGGTGATAGGATTGCTGGTTCAGCCGGCCTTCTCTTGGATGAAAAAACTGGAATTTATAAAATTCTTGGTACCTCTGGCTGGTCAGGTCAGGCAACTCAAGGTATTTATACTCCAAAGTCAGTAGTCGATATTGAATATGAAGATATTTTTTATCAATCAGATATTGGACAATTCCCTGCTTATTTAACCTCTAGTGGAGATGATGGAATTGTAATTTTTGTACATGGTTTCAGAGGAGATTACTCAAGAGAGGTTTTCGCACAATTGAGAGCAAAAGATTTGATGGATATGGGATTTCGTTCGATGATAATCTCTTACAGAAATGATAGAGGGCTGCCGAAAGATCCATCCGGTATATTCCAATACGGAGTTTCTGAGTGGAAAGATATTGATGCAGCAATTGACGAGGCAAGAAAAATAAGTCAAAATGTAGTACTTTGGGGTATAAGCGGTGGTGGTGGCCCTGTCTCTTCATGGATTCAAAACACAGATGATTTAAGTAAAGTTTCCGGGATTATTTATGAAGCTCCAGTAATAAGTTTCTGGGAAAGTGTAGAAGTAAACGGTGCTGCTAGGTTTCCATGGTTACCTCAAGGTTTATTTAGCTATTTCAAAATAGTAACTGAATTACGTTATGGAGTAGATTTTGATTCAATGGATTTCCGTGATGCAGTAATCAATTCAGATATACCCGTTTTATTATTCCATGGCGATGATGATGAGTGGGTTCCTGTAGAAATGTCAGATCTAATTGCAGAATCCAGAAATAAGAATTTTACTTATATTCGTAGTGAAAATGTTGGACACGTAACTTCTTGGAATGCAGATCCAGAAAACTATGTTCTTCAAATGTCAGTGTTTTTGTCCTCACTAAAATGAGTACTTTTTTTAAAACCTGGGTGATGAATTAAATATTAAGAAGCTTTATCTTTAAGTAATATTTTTATATGCTTTTCTAAGATTTTCAGCTGTAATTTCCCAATTGAACACTAAAGAATTCTTAACTGCATTATTTATTACTTGAGACCTATACTCGTCATCCTCAAATAATTTTATGATGAAATCATAAACCTGAACATCATCAAAAGATTTTGCAACTAAACCATTTTCATTATTTGAAATAATCTCTTTAAATGATCCTTGATTAGTACTTAATACTGGAACACCTAAGCGATGCGCCTCTATTGCAACTAAACCAAAAGTTTCACTTTCTGCTGAATGGATTAATAACTTTGACTTTTTCATGAGCTTTACTAATTTTTTTTGGGACAATGATCCAAGAAACTGTACCTCTTCTTCGATTTTGAGTTCCTCGATTCTGTTTTTCATTTTGTTCAAATAAGCATCTCCATCTACACCACTAGGTCCCCCAACAAAAATTAGCTCAAGTCCTTTAATGCGATACTGCAGACTTTTAAATAAATCTAGGGTTTGTAATTGTCCTTTTTGTTGCTGTATCCTTCCAACCGAGAGAATCGTATTATTTCTTTTCACGCCTCTGTATGCTTTGAAAATCTTTTTATCAAGTCCGGGAGTAGTGATGTGTATTTTTAACTTGTCTACACCGTATCGATTAAGAAGATTATCTTTTTCGAATTTACTGGATGCCGTAATCTTGTCAGCAGAATTGAATATCTCCTTTTCAGCCCTGATTCTCTCCAAGCCATTTTCTTGTACAAAGACACCTAGGCTGTGAGACGTAAAAATAAATGGTATTTTATATTTCTGCTGTATTTCTTTAGCCACTAAGCCTGAAAGCCAGTAGTGGGCATGTACAACGTCAATCTCATGTTCTTCAATATACTGAAATGTTTTGTCAATAAACTCATCAAGGGAGTCTTTCTTTTCATAGATATTTGATTGATTTGAAAATAAATTGAAAGAGTTTAGTTTTAAATTCTTTTTGTTAATATTTTTTGCTTCTTCACCTGTAATAATGTGCACTGTATTATCTTTTGCTAACTCTTTGGAAATAGCTTCAACATAGACATTTAGTCCGCCTCCGTCATTAACTCCCAAGCTATTCATTGGAGATGTGTGATAACTTATTTGTAAAATATTCATAGATTAATCTCAATATCGTAGAGCTGTGTGGAGGTGCCACCTAAATCAAACTTGTAGCGCTCAGTACCCTTGAGGAAGTCAAAAAAACTGTAATTTTCATTTATCAACTTTTCAATAATTTTATCAATTATCATAATTCCTGGATTTACCTCATTAAAAGTCTTATTTTTACTTGAGTTATATAAATAGCTTCCGACCTTATCTTCAAAGACAAAACAACAGGCAGCAATTTCATTTTTTATTTCTAGATAGTAAATTTTCCAGCCTTTGGTGCCTAATAGCTCTCTAAAAAAGGAAACAACATTGTCTTCCATGAATGTTCCCTTATCTCCCTCAGAAGTTTTATGTAGTTCAACAAAAATATTAAATATTTCATCATCTTTAGATTCTTTTAATTCAGCTTCTGGGTACTTTTTTTCAAAACGGGTTTTTTTTCGTTTTAATTCATGCTTTTTTTTTCTTGGTAGTTCGTTGATGTAATCCTCATAAGAGTCTGGAAGAACAAGATTGACTACTTGGTCGCTTTTAGATATCTTTATTGAATTGCTAGAGAAAGATTCTGCTATTTCTCGAACTTGATCAAAGTGAAGAGAGTCCAAAGAAATACTGCTACAGTTAAGTTCTTCCAAAATTTGTGAGGATATTTTTAAGCTTGGACGATAATCAATAAAGTCTCTGGACCCTTTGCACTTTATAGTTCCCTCTTTTACCGAAAAAAAGTCATGCTGTGATTGTGTGTTCTCGGCACTATCCAGTTGTAAAACTAACTCGAGAAACTCCTTAGTAACAAATGGTGAGTTATTTATTTGATCGATTATCACCTAACTAGAATAATCCATTCACAATATTTAATGCATCAACAAAATACAAAGATAGAAGGAAGGCGATGAGATAGTCATATAGAAATACCTGAGTAGACAACTCATTTACATACTCCGACTCGAAGCGGAGCTTCAGAATTAAAAAGTTTATCAAAACAGTAAAGAGTGCTGTTATAACTCCTGCGAGTAAAACATGAGAGATGAGGTAATCATAGAAGCTACTTACACCAACAAAAACTATCGCTGCTGCAAAGAAGTTAAAGAAGTACTGAAAATTACTAAATTGAACATTAAATAATGTTGCAATAGTTTTAATGAAGAATAACAATAAGAAAAGGTACGTTAAGTACATGATATTGTCCTGAAAGTATTGCGTAAGGATAAAATGAATCACTGTCATCGAAACAATTGTTGAAAATAAAAGATTTCCAAGTTTGAAAATATTCAAATCCGTAACCAATACTCCGAGAAGTGGAACTGCTATGAGGACAATATAAAGTAGTGTCTCAATATTAATCTCGCCAAAAATATTAAAGACAACTGGCAAAAATGTTAGTGAAATAAAAATTAATATCAGTCTGTATTCTTTTGTCTCAAGTCGAAGTTGGCCAGATAACATCTCAAGTTGCCATACCAAAATTAGCCCAACAAATACAGCCGTTAGTAACTGAATATTATCCATTAATAACCCAACAAAAATTGATGTGGTTAAAACAAATTGAATATATCGTATTTGTACTTCTAACATCCTCGCGAAAATTTTACCTAGATAAGCTTGAAAACTAAAGTGATTTGTAATATAGTTATTAAACACTATATTTAGTATATAAATATACGAAGTACACCATATTTAGTTGTAAAAAGGAGAAAACGTGGCAAAAAAATCAGGGCTAAAAGTAACTAGAAAATATACCTCAAAAGACGATCCATATAAAGGAATCGTCTGGGAGAAGAGAACCTCAAAAATAGCTAACCCCGATGGTTCAGTAGTCTTCGAAATGGAAAATGTGGAAATCCCTTCAACATGGTCACAAGTTGCAACAGACATCATGGTGTCAAAATATTTTAGAAAAGCTGGAGTTCCTCAAATAGATTCTGAAGGCAATGTTGTAAAAGATGAAAACGGGGATACTGTTCTTGGTTCAGAGACCTCTTCACGACAAGTTTTTGACAGACTAGCTGAAACCTGGAGACACTGGGGAGAGACAACAGGATACTTCGCAACAAAAGATGACGCTCAAGCTTTTGAAGATGAACTCAAGTATATGCTTGCTACACAAATGGCAGCACCTAACAGCCCACAATGGTTTAACACTGGACTCAACCATAAATATGATCTAACAGGTCCTAAACAGGGATTTTGGTATGTAGATCCTAAATCAGGAGAACTTGTAGAGGCAGATGACTCTTATTCAAGACCACAACCCCACGCTTGTTTTATTCAATCTATTGATGATGACCTAGTAAATGAAGGTGGAATCATGGATCTCTGGGTTAAAGAAGCTCGACTCTTTAAGTTTGGTTCTGGCACAGGAACTAACTTTTCAAATCTTAGAGGAGAAGGTGAAAAACTTTCTGGTGGTGGTGTTTCCTCGGGTGTAATGTCCTTCCTAAAAATTGGAGACAGAGCAGCTGGAGCAATCAAGTCTGGTGGTACAACCAGAAGAGCAGCAAAAATGGTTATTCTTGACTTGGATCATCCAGATATTGAAACTTTTATCGAATGGAAAGCTATTGAAGAAGATAAAGCTCGTGCACTTATTGCAGCTGGCTATCCTGCTGATTTCAATGGTGAAGCTTATGCCACCGTCTCAGGACAAAACTCTAACAACTCAGTTAAGGTTCCAACAGAGTTCCTAAAAGCTATTGAAGAAGATGGTGACTGGGATTTAATTGCCAGAACTGATGGATCTGTAATGAAGACCGTTAAAGCCCGAGAGCTATGGAAAAAAGTTGCAGATGCTGCATGGAGATGTGCTGACCCGGGAGTGCAATATGATACAACTATCAACGAATGGCACACCTCCCCTATGGGTGGAAGAATTAGAGCATCTAATCCATGTTCTGAATATTTATTCTTAGACAATACAGCTTGTAACTTAGCAAGTTTGAATTTAGTTAAATTCTATGATGATGAAAAACAGGAATTTGATGTTTTCTCCTACAAGCATGCATTAAGAATTTGGACTATCGTTCTTGAAATCTCAGTTGAAATGGCTCAGTTCCCATCAAAAGAGATTGCTCAAGGTTCTTATGACTACAGAACATTGGGACTCGGATATGCAAACTTGGGTTCATTGCTTATGAGAAAAGGTATCGCTTACGATTCTAAATTAGGAAGAGCAATCGCTGGTGCCTTGACAGCCATGTTGACTGGTGAGGCGTATAAAACATCTGCTGAAATGGCAGGCATTGTTGGTACATTCCCACGTTATAAAGAGAATGCTGACAACATGCTTAGAGTTATGAATAACCATAAAAAAGCCGCATATGATTCAAATGATTACGAAGGATTAAGCCATGACCTTATTGCCATTGATCAAGAGTTATGCCCTGAAGATTTATTAGCAGGAGCACAACAGTCTTGGGATGAAGCCGTTGAGTTAGGTACTAAAAATGGTTACAGAAATGCCCAAGCCACTGTACTTGCACCAACTGGAACAATTGGTCTTCTCATGGACTGTGACACAACTGGTGTTGAGCCTGATTTTGCATTAATGAAGTTCAAAAAACTTGCTGGTGGTGGTTACATGAAGATAGCCAACCAATCAGTTGGTCCTGCTTTGGATGCTCTTGGTTATGAATCGAATGAAGTTACTGAGATTATTAATTATGTTATTGGTTCAATGTCTCTTGAAAACTCACCATATGTAAACAAACAATCCTTAATAGAGAAAGGCTTGACCGAGGAAGATGTGGCTAAGATCGAAGCTGCCCTACCAGGTGCTTTTGAAATACAGCATGCTTTTAATGTTCTCGTCTTAGGTGAAGAAACACTTAAAGGTGTGGGTATCCCAGAAGAAGAATCCACTTCTTTTGATTT
>JACNGE010000001.1 GCA_014384285.1 Actinomycetota bacterium
AGAGGCTATGGTGGAAAGTATACCCAAGAAGCTATGGAAGTTATCTCAATAAGTGACCCCAGTGAATGTGGCGATGAGCCATTGTTAATAAAGCAGCAAACTGATGCCTTTGTTGTGGTTGCAAAAAAACGAATGAATGCGGTAAATTTTTTAATTCAAAACCATTCTGTAGACCTAATCATCAGTGATGATGGCTTGCAACATTACTCTATGGGTCGAAAAATTGAAATTGCAGTTATCGATGGCCATAATCGTTTAGGCAACGGCTGGTTTCTTCCTGCAGGACCTCTTAGAGAGTCAAAAAGAAGGCTTAAATCAGTTGATTTTGTTATAAATAACGGCTCTCATTCTGAAGGAGAGGTGTCAAGTCAAATCGAACCGGAATGTTATATTAACTTATCTACAAATGAAAAAAAAGATCTTGATTTTTTTAAGAATCAAACATGCCTTGCTGTTGCAGGAATTGGAAAGCCAAAGAATTTTTATTCACTTCTTGAAACGCTTGGTGTAAATATAATTACTAAAACATTTTCTGATCATTATTCTTTTAACGAGAGAGATCTTGCATTTACTGAAGACTATCCAATCCTAATGACTGCAAAGGATTGTGTAAAATGTAAGCAATTTGCAACAAATCGAATGTGGTATTTGTCTGTAAATGCAAATATTAGTCCTGATTTTTATCAGCAATTGGAGTCAAAATTGTGATTGACAAGGAATTATTAAAAATACTAGTTTGTCCAGAAAGTAAAGCATCACTTGAGCTAATAGGTGATGAGTTAGTTTGTGAAAAGAGTCAGTTGGCTTACCCGATATTAGATGGAATTCCGATCCTTCTTGTTGAAGAGGCTAGAAAAATTAACTCTGAAAAATAATGGATTTTTCCGTTATCATTCCTGCGCGTTATGCTTCAAGCCGTTTACCAGCAAAGCTTTTAGAGAGTATAAATGGTAAAACGCTAATTGAGCATACTTATTCAAATGTAGTTAAGAGTAATGCTAGTCGAGTAATTGTTGCAACTGACGATGAAAGAATATATAAAGTTGCCAAAGGTTTTGGTGCTGAAGTTTGTATGACTGATATAAGCCATACATCTGGAACGTCTCGTTTGTCTGAAGTAGTTTCTTCTCTTGGCTTTAGTGATAAAGACGTTGTTGTGAACGTCCAAGGTGATGAGCCAATGATTAGTCCCAATGCAATAAATCAAGTTGCCACTAACCTAATTAATTCTGGAATGATTGTTGCAACACTGTGTGAAAAAATTGAAAGTGAGGAGTCTTACTTTGATCAAAATTGCGTTAAAGTTGTATATAATTCGAACGGCAAAGCATTGTACTTCTCAAGATCACCTATTCCTGCTTTTAGGAACAGAAGCGAAATTAATTTAGATTTTTGTTTTCGACATATTGGCTTATATGCCTATCGAGTTAGTTTTTTAAAACAGTATTTCCAAATGGGCAAGTCTAATCTTGAACTGGCTGAGAAATTAGAACAGTTAACTATATTAAATCAAGGAATTGATATTAATGTTGACATTTCTTGTGCTGCAACAGGAGTTGGTGTTGATACAGAAAGTGATTTGAAAAAGGTTAAAAAGGAATTAAAAAAGTGAATATTATTGATGGTAAAGAAATTGCAAAAAATCTACGTTTAAAAATTGCTGAAGAAGTCAAAACGTTTAAACGACCTCCAGGCCTTGCTGTAATTTTAGTGGGCGAAGATCCTGCATCAGCGGTATATGTAAAAAATAAAGAGTTTGCATGTAAGCAAGCAGGTTTTTTTTCAGACAAGATTATGAAGTCAGAGAATACGACTCAAGAGCAATTATTGGAAGAAGTGGAGCGGCTTAACAACAACCCTCTTATAGATGGCATTCTAGTCCAGCTCCCTTTGCCTAGTCATATTGATGCGAATAAAGTTATTGAACACATCTCTCCTTATAAAGATGTCGATGGATTTCATAGTGAAAATATTGGAAAATTAATGCAAAATAAATCTCACTTAAGACCATGCACACCCAAAGGCATTATGACTATGTTGGCTTCAGTTGGGTGTGAGGTTGAAGGTATGAATTGCGTAGTTATTGGCGCTTCAAACATTGTTGGTAGGCCAATGGCAATGGAACTTTTAAATGCAAGAGGAACTGTGACTATTTGCAATAGTAAAACTAAAAATGTTGCGGAAAAAGTTAAGCAGGCAGATATTGTTGTTGTAGGTGTTGGAATTCCGAAAATGGTTAAAGGCGAATGGATTAAAGATGGGGCAATTGTTATTGATGTAGGTATTAACCGACTTGAAGATGGCTCTCTAGTTGGAGATGTTGATTTTGATGCAGTTAAAAATATAGCTGGCGCTATAACTCCTGTTCCTGGAGGCGTTGGACCTATGACTATTGCAACGCTTTTAGAAAATACACTGATAGCCTATAAGCAGAACTTATGAGGTTTTTTCTAAGACTATTAAGGGAAGGCTCTGGTAGAGTATTAATTCTAATTGATTGGTTATTTAAACCTTCAATAGTAATGAGAACTAATGAAGAGCAAGCTAAAGTTGACCAAGAAACAAAAACTCTAAAGCTTTATCAATTTTATGCGTGTCCATTTTGTGTTAAGACTAGAAGAGCAATTAAACGATTGAATCTTAAAGTTGAGTCTCGGAATGCTCAGAAAATTGGTAAATTTAGAAAAGAACTTGAAGTAAGCGGCGGAAAAATTAAGGTTCCTTGTCTTAAGGTAGAAGGCTCTGGTGGTGCTCTTTGGATTTATGAATCAAATGATATTATTAAATACCTGGATGAACATTTTCAATAAACTACGTGAGTTTTTGTAAAGATGCTTTATATTCGAGGTGGCACCAATGAGCAAATAGAACTTTCAAAGCTGCTATTTAAATTCTGCAGCAACGGCTTATTTCAAGCTGATAATATTCCAAATATAGATTTAACCATTCAAAAAGTCGATGGGGCACTCGCATGGACTGACTATGAAGGGAAAAAAAAATTCTATATAGAAATTGAAGAGTCATTAATTAAAAAAGAATTCATCATTACTCTTTGCCATGAAATGATCCATGTTTGTCAATTCTTAGCAGGCGTTGAAGTGAGTGAATTGTCGGCTTATCACTATGAGGAGAAACTAGCAGAGCAGTTTTATTTAGAAGAGTTAAGTGGAGGGTATGGAGATAGTATGGTTAAGCTTAATGAGGATTAAGGTAAATACTCTTTTAAGTAATCTATCGATTGATTTAAATCTTCTAATGAGTTCGACGTTATAGTTATGTGACCTAATTTTCTTCCATCTCTCTCCTCTTTATCATATAAATGTAGGTGAGCATTTTTAGTTTTGAGTACTTTGTCGATTGGCCCATAAACTCCAATAATATTAATCATGGTGATGATTTTTT